>JAGHVO010000051.1 GCA_018064245.1 Candidatus Colimorpha pelethequi | reverse complement strand
TTTTTTTATTTTTTTTTCACGGGGCCCCGCCAGCCCGGGCCCCCGTTTTATTATTCTGTAAAACCGTTTATTTCTTCAACTCTTTTGTCGAACTTTTCGTTTACCTGAATCATCCAGTCGGGTAGCATCTTCATTGCTTTGTAAACCAAGCAGTCTGGCATCTCCTTGTAGAAGGCGTAGGCCATAGGACCGGCAATGGCTGCAAGGGTGTCGGCATCTCCACCTAACGAGATTGCAAGTTTTAGACAATCCACATAGTCTTTTGATTCCAAAAAACAGATGATGGCAGGACCAACGGACCCAGGACAGGTGGAATCGAAGGTGTAGCTGTCGTGAAAGTCATTGTATTTTTGTCGTGCCCATTCGGAGTAGTATTTTGCAAGAACATGTTCTTTGACAAACTCTTTGTCTCGCCCGTTCTTGAGGTGGAAGATTGTCAATGCCGTAGCGACGGCACCTTTGACTCCTTCAGGGTGATTGTGGGTGGGTTCGGCTGTTGTGGTGGACATCTGGATACACTCATCCTCGCTCTGTGCCAACCAGCCTGCCGACGAACAACGCATCGCGCTTCCATTGCCAAAACTCATGTATGGCTGTGGGTTGTGACTTGACAACCACTCTTTGTATTTGTGTCCGTAGCCAGCGTGTGGGTGTTCGTTGCAGCATTTCCAGAGATTGAATGTCATATCCAGATGCTCAATAAAAGCTTCTGCGCAGGCAAAAGTGCAGACGGTATCGTCGGTGAACTTTGCACGTGAACTGAACATTTTCACACTGTTGTAGTCTTTGGTGCGGTGGCTTCGTCCCTCGTATGCGCTGCCTGCGATATCGCCGACTGCAGCGCTCATCAGTAAGTTTTTCATATCGTCTTTTAGATTATTTCATTCCAAAAATCCTTTGGCAGCCAGATGTTTTCAACATCGATGGCACCGACAAAAAGCGGGGCGACATTTTCGACACTGTATCCAGCTGATCCACATCCAATGCGGGTGACGAGGAAGGTCATTTCGGGGTGCAGTTTTGCAAACAACACGAAGGTGCGTATATGTTTGGAGAGCTGAGCCAGTCCCTCCATCGTTGGAATTGCATAGCTTTGTCCTTGCAGACCTTCACCTTGCCCCATCAGTGCTCCGAACTTCTTCACGGCGGTAAGAGCGGCTCCGCCGTTGTGCACACCCTCGCTGTTGCTTCCGAACACAAATATTTGTCCATGCTTCAAATGGTCGATTTTTTCGGGTGTCATACGGTGTGAAAACTCTCCGATTTCTTGGTAGTTTCTGTTCGTGCTGAGCGTTTTACGCGCATAGCTGACACAATCTTCGTCAGGTGCACAGCGGAGAGCTCCTTCTAAGCGACTGAACATACGATGCTTGGCTTTGCGTTCTCGCTTCCATGCGTCTGTCATTCCACTTTCGGTGTCTTCGAAAAAGAAAGAATTGGTGATAGAAAGGTTTACCGCCACAGATTCCACGTCTTGGTTGGTGCCTATATAGGCGAAGTTCCAGCCATATTGGTCGCGCATTTTGTCTACTAGGGCTTTGATGGCTGCGCCGCTATACTCTGTTGAGGCGTTTTCCAAACCGTCGGTAATGATGGTCACGACCACGACGGCATTTTTCATATCCTTTGTCTTCTTGTATAGGTCGTTGATGCCCTTGCCCATGGCATCGTAGAGCGGTGTGCAGCAGCATGGTTGGTAGTCGTGAGGGGTGAGCTCTTTTACTTCATCCACGGGCACGCAGTTGTAGATGTAATCCATGGAGCATGCGCAGAAAGGAAGCAGACTGACATAATGTTCCTGTGTGTCGGAGAACTGCTTTTGTGCAGAACGTATGCCTCCGACGGTCTCGTTGAAGCCTGAAATGGCTGCATTGGCAATTGAGGACATAGAACCGCTCTTGTCGAGGATGATGAGGTTAAAAACCTGGGTCTTTGTGTTTGTTTCCATATTTTTATTATTTATGAGGTTGATAAAAGGGTGTTCTTTATGCCGGCGCGTAGTTCCGCACCTCTTGAATTGAATGAATTATATTTTGATTTATAGTTACTTGCTGTTTTCTTGAAGGCTATTTAGAATTCCAATCGGAAATTGCCGTCTTCCTTCATCTGGTTGTATTTCTCCTCGTTGAATCGGAATCGTTTTCCTTTGCGACCCACTGGACGGCTTTGCTCCGCAGGTTCGTCGCACATTGAGTTGGGCATACATTCGTATGACGTTTCTTGCGTGGTTTTTGAATTTAACATTTCGCGCAACATTCGTAAGCGATTTTCCCTTTGTGGTAGCGCAGTGTCTTCATCCTCAACAATGTGTTCCGGCTGAGCCTCGGCTTTGAGAGTGGGTTGTATATAGGTGTTCTTGTCGTCAAGACAACCGAATAGCATGTCAACGTCCATCTTTTTCATCTCTTTTTGCGAACCAAAGTATGTCTGTTGTGGTGGTTCGTATTCTTCGACCTCTTCCAGGACGCCGGTCTGAAGCATTTTTCGGTAGAAATTCCTGCGGTCGAAATGCACGCCGAGAATACTCTCATAGAGACGTTGTAGTTCCGCGATGGTAAATTCTTCATCCAGCAAGTCGAATCCAACGGGCTCAAAGTGGATGTCTTGCCGTATGCGTTTCATGGCTTGTCGAAGAATATAGTCGTGGTCGAATGCGAGTTGTGGAATGTCGTCTATTGTCCACCATTTGGCTTTTGCTGCATCGTCGCCACCTTTCACATCGGAATGGCGTGCCAGAGAATAGAAAGCGATTGAGATAACACGTTCGCGGGGGTCGCGGTTCACGCCCGAGAAGGAACCGAGTTCGCGAACCTTGTCCAACTCCAGGCCGGTCTCCTCTTTGAGCTCTCTTTTTGCGCATTCCTCGGCAGTCTCGTCCATACGTATGAAGCCGCCAGGGAAAGCCCACATACCTTTGTAGGGTTCTTGACCGCGCTCAATCAAGAGCACTTTGAGTTCTTTGCCGTCAAAACCAAATACAACGCAGTCGGTAGTCACTGCGGGGTGGGGGTATTTGTAGGTATAACCTTCGTTTGGGGTGTCCATAATGATATTTTGTGTAATTTTGACGCAAAAATACGATAAATATGTAAATCGACAAAATTATTTGTGTCATATTTACGCAAAATATTGTAAGTATTTGAGAAATAATTTTCTAAAATATGAAAATTTTTCTCTAATGTTGCAAAAACCCAGTCAAAATGCCCCCGATTGTTGCACAAAATTATTGTTTTGCGTAGTTTTGACGCAAAATTTCGGGGATGGATTCTATTGAATATAGGTGACTTCTAAAAATTGCTTTCTTGCGATTTTGGAGATTTCGTCGAGCAGATTGCTGTGCGGAACTATGGTCAGCGACCTTGTGGATCTAACGAGGAAGCAAAGCGGGCTATGAGAAGAAATCCTTGGCTTTCGATAGCGTTCCGTAGGACGATAAGCGAAGCGAAATCAAGCGGTGAATAAAGTGACAAACTTTAGCAAATTTCCTTCAGCCAAGCATTTCCTCTTTGCTGCAGTTTCTCTTTTGTATAAGCAAAAGAGAAATGAAGAGAACTTAATAAAAAATAATGTTGTCCGCAAAACTTCGCCGTTCTTGTGTGTATATATGCGTACACGTACGAGGGCTGCGGAATGAAAAATGGACTAATACAACGCTTCATATGTGGGAGAACAGTATATAGTTGCCTAAAGTTTTGTGGCATTTACTGCTAACATGTATATAGTTCCCTTTTGTTATTCTTGTATTGTCCATGATGCACAATTGAGGCATCCTCCCAATTCTACCAGATTTTTTAGCTTGCCATTTTCCAAGTATTCTTGGTTTATAGTCACTTGCTCTATTTTGCCATGATAATCTGGCATGAAAGATTCTATTTGAGCAAGAGCTTCCGCATCCTCGGGAACCTCAAATTTGGGAATGATAAGTACATTCTCCAATTGTAGCCAGTTTATATAAGCCCACCTATATTTGCTTGGCTTTTTTCTTGCCTCCCATAATAGTATCTTTATGTTCTCTGTTCCGAAATAGGGGACAAGGCGATTGTAGAAACGTTCCATAAACCATTTGTCTGTACCATCTATTTCTGGATAGCCATAGGTGTTCAAAAGGATTTGTCCATTTCCAATATAACGGACTATACCATCTGTGTGACCACAAAACTCTCGTTTGTCCCAGGGCAGTATTATTACTTTTTTGTTGAACATTTGGGTTAAGGCGTCAATTAGTTCATCCTGTTTCCATGTTGGATTTGCATCAAAGACTTTGTCGGTCATTACGATGTAGTCACCACAACGTAGCATATTCCCACCATCTATGTTCAATCCCTTAGCGCATTCATTATTCCCACTTCTAAACTTCCGCACATTAATTCCGACCGAATGTTCTTTTATTGCTTTTAATCCATCAGGAATGTGATTACAGTATTTTTGTACATTTATAAGATAGTCTGGTGTGTAATCGAAAAGGATATGATTGGATATACTTCTCTGAATAGGCATATAATCACGAACCCAAATGGAAAGTTGCTTTCCTACCAAAGATGTGTCAGTTGCTGTAATTAACTTTGGTTTGTAACCATATTTCTCCAAAATGCATTGCAAGTCTTCATAAAGTTTTGGAAACATTATTTGTAGGTATTCTGCAAAATAGACCGAATTACATTCTTTATCTTGTATCATTGTAGTTGTAGTATTTCCACTTTTTTTAGTGCGATTCTTTTCTAAAAGTTGTATTGCTTATTGGATATTACTCGTCTACCATCAGTTTTGTGGCGATGCCGTCGGCTTGAAGCAGGCCGTCGTGGGTGGGGATGATGTGGGTGGCAGATTCGGTGAGCAATCCCAATTGGATTTGTTGTTCCACTGCGGGACGGAATTGCTTGTCGAAAATCCGTGCTGCTATTGGGGGGAGTGCGCTTTTGTCGATGCCGACTGTGGTGCGCAACGCCGTCATAATGTATTCGTTAAACGATTGGATTTCGGTGAGTCGTTCGGATTCGTAGTAGCTTTCGTTGTTTGAGATAGAATGGATGTAGTGTCGGGTGTCTGCCACGTTCCAGCGACGGCATTTCCCATCGAATGAGTGTGCCGCCGCGCCGATGCCCAGATAGGGTGTTCGGTTCCAATAACGGCTGTTGTGGCGCGACTGCATTCCGGGCTTGCAGAAATTGGAGATTTCGTATTGTGCAAAGTCGTTTGCCGTGGCTTCTTGAAGTAGTAGTTCGTAGGCTTCCAAAACGTCCTCTTCGTCGGACATGGATATCTTGCCTGCCGCTACTTGTCGCCATAAGATGGATTGTGGCTCGAGGCTGAGCGCATAGCAGGAAAGGTGTGTGACGGGCAAGGAAAAGATTTGCTGCAAGTTTTCCTTCCATATCGAAATCGACTGTCCTGGAATGCCATAGATGAGGTCTGCCGAGATGTTCTGAAAACCAGCTTGTAGCGTATTCCGAATGGCATCGATGGCTTGTGACGGAGTGTGGGCGCGGTTGAAAATCTTGAGATCAGATGCGTTGAAACTCTGGATGCCGATGCTGATGCGGTTGAAGAAATGCAGTCCTGCAAGTTCTTCCAGATATTCGGAAGTGAGGTTTTCGGGATTGGCTTCAATGGTCGCTTCTTCGAGTTGCGTAAGGTCGAATAGGTTGCGCAATGTGGATACAATCTTGGAAAGAAGCTCGACGGGAAGCAATGTAGGAGTGCCACCTCCAAAGTAGATGGTGCGGATGGGATGGTCGGATTGCTCGCCGCTTCGTTGCCGCAACTCTTCGCATACCGCATCCACGTAGGCTTGCTGTTCTTCTCGTCTTCCTGCGTTGGAATAGAAAGCGCAGTAGGTGCATTTGTGGTGGCAATATGGAATGTGTATGTAGATCATATTCAGTCTTTCAGCAACTGGTCGGCTGCGGCGTAGGCGCTGATTTTGTTCTCGAGGATCTCCTTGCTGATGGCTGCGATACGTTCCTCCATTCCGGGTGCGTTGTAGAATCGGTCTTTGAGTTGGCTTTCGATGGTCTCGTTCAGGATGCGGAGGTTCTGTTGTTGGCGTTTTTGGTAGAAATAGCCGTTCTTTTTGGTGAAGGCCACATAGTCCATCACGTTGTTCCACAGCTCTTGGATGCCGTCTTTGGTGTAGGCGGAACAGAGTTGCACCTTGACTGCCCATTGTGAGTCGGGCATGGGGAAGAGGTGCAGGGCGTTGCGGTACT
Organism: Candidatus Colimorpha pelethequi; assembly: GCA_018064245.1. GTDB lineage: Bacteria > Bacteroidota > Bacteroidia > Bacteroidales > P3 > Colimorpha > Colimorpha pelethequi. The sequence continues at coordinate 48,519 of JAGHVO010000051.1, read as the reverse complement.
GTGCCGCTGCCAGTTCGGCACGTGTGGGGTCGAGTTCGCTCTTGTTGATGGCTATCATGTCGGCCATTTCCATGATGCCACGCTTGATGCCTTGCAGCTCGTCTCCTGTGTTGGCAAGCTGAAGCAATAGGAAGAAATCGACCATGGAGTGTGCTGCCACCTCGGACTGACCTACGCCTACGGTCTCTACGATGACTACGTCAAAGCCGGCGGCTTCGCATAGAATGATGATTTCGCGGGTCTTGCGGGCTACGCCCCCAAGGCTGCCCGCCGATGGGGAAGGCCGTATGAAGGCGTTGGGATCGACCGAAAGTTCTTCCATTCGGGTCTTGTCGCCCAAGATGCTGCCTTTGCTGCGTTCGCTGGAGGGGTCGATGGCAAGCACGGCGACTTTGTGGTTGTGGGCGGTGAGCATCTTGCCCAAGGCTTCGATGGTGGTGCTTTTGCCGGCGCCAGGCACGCCCGTGATGCCCAGGCGAATGGACTTTCCGGAGTAGGGGAGGCAACGCTCGATGATTTCCTGCGCTTTTTGTTGGTGGGCGTGCAACGAACTTTCCACAAGGGTGATGGCACGGCTCAAAAGGGTTCTGTCGCCGTGAAGAATGCCGCTTACGAGTTCCTCAACGGTGGGTTCGTTGGCACGACGGGCGCGCATCCGTTCCAAGTAACTGTTGTTGACTTGCTCGGGTTGTTTGATGCCTTTTTGGACGTTTAGGGCGCTGTCGTAATCGAAATTACTGTAAAGTTTTTTGTCGTCTGCCTCCATTATCGATTGTTTTTGTACTTTTTACTATTAACGGAAAAATCACATTTTCAGTGCAAAGATAAGATTTTTTTGAAAAAATTTGGTGGTATTGCAGAAAGTTTGTACTTTTGCACTCGCTTTTGGCGGGATAGCTCAGCTGGTTAGAGCGCTGGATTCATAACCCGGAGGTCATCAGTTCAAGTCTGATTCCCGCTACTAAAAAGACCTTGAGAAGTCAAGGTCTTTTTTTTTTGTTTCTGGGGTCGGTAATGTGTTTTGCAATGCCGAAATCTTTATTTTCCCATTTTTGACTTTTCATTTTTCATTTATTTTTGTACCTTTGCAGTTGAATTTCTAAAATGTACAAAATATGAAAAAGTTTGCTTTGCTTTTGATCCCTTTCTTGGCTTTCGCCGCCTGCCAGAAAGATGACACCGAAGAACCTATTACACAGGAAAATCCCCCTTCAGGACCCGTTGACGAGCATCCTGGTCGCCTCGGTGGACTTTTCTCTGTCGGCGCCGACAAACAGGTCTATTTCTCACAAGGTAATTTGCAATACTGCGCCACGACGGCTGTTTGGCGTTTTGCGGAACACCAATATGATTTTGTTGGCGACGACAACGCCAACGCTGCCGCCGATTATGAGGGATGGATTGATCTTTTTGGTTTTGGTACAAGTGGCTACGGTCTCACCAAGCCTTATGCCTCCAGCGATAATTATGATGAGTATTGCCAGGAAATGTACGACATTGCGGGCACGGATTATGATTGGGGTGCTTACAATGCTATTTCCAACGGCGGCGATGAACCTGGACTGTGGAGGACGATGACTCGCGACGAATGGAACTATTTGGTAACGGGAAGACCCAATGCGGCGCAAAAGGTGACTTTTGCAACTGTTGCAGATGTCGCGGGTGCGATATTGTTGCCCGACGATTGGGCTCTGCCTGAGGGGTGCTCGTTCAATCCTACTATCCAAAATTATACCACTAATTGCTATTCGGTTGAACAGTGGGCTAAAATGGAGTCTGCGGGTGCCGTTTTCTTGCCTTGCGCTGGTGTGCGTATGTATTATACAATGCAGCTTGTCGGAACGGGTGGCTATTATTGGAGTTCAAGTTATTATAATGAAACTTACGCTTCGTTCTATAGTTTTCAGGTTGGCAATTTCGATTTGTACGACAATTTCCGCATAATGTGCCTCTCTGTCCGTTTGGTTTGCGACAAGTAGAAAAAGTGATACTTGCTCGAATGAAAAACAAAAAAAACAGCCGGCTGGCTGTTTTTTTATATGTGTGTCGTTGTGTGATGTCTAATAGGGTAAAGCAAACCTCAATAATTCAAATCAACAGTTCAACATAAATTCAATATTCTGCGTCGGCATCCGTTTCGGGCACCCAGTCGTTGGGGTCAAGTGGAATGGGGTAGATGTTGTCCTTGACAATGGTTCCTGAATGCGTGGCTTTGAGCTGTTGCAGGAATGCGTATGCTTCGAGGCGTGTGCGAAAATCTCCCACCTTGACGCGGAAATTGGGCTCGTCGTAGATGACATAAACTTGCTGTTCGGGGAAGGCGTTGGAAACTTGTTCCTTTAAATTGAAGGCATTCGATTTGGAATTTGAACCCGAAAGCGAGGCTATTTGAATACGGAATCCAGGGATGGTTCGCAATTGCTCGTTGAATTCGATATGCTTTTTGACGAGTTGTTCAACTGCCACATCTCCAGTAACTTCCGTGTGTCCACGTTTTGTGTTTTGTGAGTGTGCTGTTCCTGCCAAACAGAGTGCTGTGCAGAGGAAAATAATGGTCTTTTTCATGTGGCAAAAATACAAATCTTTTTTTGAAAAAAGGAACTGTTTCTAAAAAAAATAACTTTTTCTTTGCCATAATAAAAATTAGGTGTAAATTTGCAACTTAATTATTACTAAAATATAAGCTCTACTATGACGAAGTTAATCCTTCTTGCAGTGTTGGTTTTGGGCGTAATCGGCGCGATATTTGCCGTAGTACTTTACATTGTGGCCCAAAAGTTTAAAGTTGATGAAGATCCTAAGATTGATGAGATAGCCGAAGTGCTGCCTGGTGCAAACTGCGGCGGTTGTGGCAAGGCTGGTTGCCGTGCCATGGCTGAGGCTTTTGTAAAGCAAGGCAACATGGATGGCCTGAGATGTCCTGCTGGTTGCGACGCCGTTGCCCAGAAGGTCGCTGAGATTTTGGGTTGCACCGCCGAGGCCGCTGAACCTCAGGTTGCTGTGGTTCGTTGCGGAACTTGCCATAACGGCTCTTTAAACAAAAGTCAGTATGACGGTTTGCAGGATTGCGCTTTTGCATCCTCTTTGTATGCCGGCGCCAATGGCTGCGCTTTTGGTTGCTTGGGTTTGGGCAATTGCGCCAAGGCTTGTCAGTTTGAGGCGTTGCACATGGATCCCGAAACGGGAATGCCTACGGTCGATGAAGACAAATGTATCGGCTGTGGCGCTTGCGCCAAGGCTTGTCCACGCGGCGTTATCGAGTTGCGCAACAAGGGTAAGAATAATCGTCGTGTCTATGTTAACTGCGTGAATACCGAAAAGGGCGCCAATGCTCGCAAAACTTGTGACAACGCTTGTATCGGTTGTGGCAAGTGCGAGAAGGTTTGTCCTTTTGGCGCTGTTCATGTTGAAAACAATTTGGCTTATATCGACTACAATCTCTGCAAGGCTTGCCGCAAGTGCGTTGCTGAGTGTCCTGTTGGAGCCATCAAGGCCGTGAACTTCCCTCCCAAGAAGGAAGTTGCTGCTCCCGCCGCTGAACCGGTGGCCGCTCCGGCACCAGAGTCAGTTGCTGCTCCCGTCGCAGAACCCGTAAAATCTGAAACCACTCAAAATTAGTAATACCAAACTTCTTGAAGATGAAAACTTTTGCAATGGGTGGTGTTCACCCCGAAGAAAACAAGATATCCACACAGGCGGTCATCGAACCGTTTCCTGTTCCCGAGAAGGTCGTCGTGCTGATGAACCAGCATCTGGGCGCTCCCGCTACCCCTATCGTCAACAAGGGCGACAAGGTGAAGGTGGGTCAGCTCATTGCCGAGGCCAAGGCTTTCATGTGCGCCAACATCCACTCCCCCGTGAGTGGTACGGTTTCGAAGATTGATGTCTGCAAGGATCCTTTTGGCGTTTCAAAACCTGCCATCTATATTGATGTAGAGGGTGACGAATGGATGGAGACTATTGACCGCACGCCCGACATCAAGCGCGAATGCACGCTGACTCCGCAGGAGATTGTCGCTAAGTTGAAAGACATGGGTATTGTAGGCCTTGGCGGCGCTACATTCCCCGCTCATATTAAATATAATGTACCTGAAGGCAAGAAGGCAGAATACTTGATCATCAATGCTGTCGAGTGCGAGCCTTATCTTACTTCCGACCACCGCGTGATGATGGAACATGCAGAGGAAATCTGCATCGGTGTGAGCATTCTGCGCAAAGCCTTGGGTGTGCCCAACGCTTATATCGGCATCGAAAATAACAAACCCGAGCCTATCGCCGTAATGAAGGCTATGGCAAGCAAGTTTGAGGGCATCATCGTTGAGCCTTTGAAGGTTAGATACCCGCAGGGTGCCGAAAAACAGCTTATCAACGCCATCACTGGTCGTCGCGTTCCCAGCGGCAAGCTGCCTATCGATGTGGGATGCGTGGTGAGCAACGTTGGAACCACCTTCGCTGTCTATGAAGCAATTCAGAAGAACAAACCTTTGATTGAGAATATCCTCACTGTTACGGGCAAGAAAATTCCCAGCCAGCACAACTATCAGGTGCGTATCGGCATCAGCTACGGTGACATCATCAAGCATTCTATCGGCGAACTTCCCGCAACCACGGGTAAGGTCATCAGTGGCGGTCCTATGATGGGCAAGGCTATCTACAACCTTGACGGTCCTACCGTGAAGGGCGCCGCTTCCGTACTGGTTATCGACGAGAGCGAGGCTATTCGTGACAAGGAGTCTAACTGTATCCGTTGCGGCAAGTGCGTGAGCGCCTGCCCAATGGGATTGGAACCCTATTATTTCTCTGGTTTGGTCCGCAACGAGCGTTTTGCCGAGGCAAAGGATCGCAATATCCTCGATTGTATTGAGTGTGGTTGCTGCTTCTTCAGCTGTCCTGCCAACAAGCCTTTGCTTGACGAAATCCGTATGGGAAAGAACAAGGTTCGCGCCATGATGGCTGCCCAGAAGAAATAATCGCTTAATCAACAACAAAATAGTAACTCAACGATTCGACATATTATGAAACTATTAAATGTATCAGGTTCTCCGCACGTACACAGTGACGAGTCAACGAAGAAAATCATGTGGCGAGTGAATATCGCACTGATTCCTATGTTGCTTGTCGCTATCGCCTTTTTCGGCTTGAATGCGCTTTTGGTAAGCTTGGTTTCCGTGGCTTGCTGTGTGCTGTTTCAATGGCTGATTGAAAAATTTATCTTGAAAGTACCTTCTACTATATGCGACGGTTCCGCAGTGGTTACGGGTCTGTTGTTGGCATTCAATGTGCCTGCCACTCGCGAGATGTTTTGGATTGTTGCCATTGGTGCTTTGGTTGCCATCGGCATCGGCAAAATGTCGTTCGGTGGCTTGGGCAAGAACCCCTTCAACCCCGCATTGGTAGGCCGTGTGTTTTTGCTGATTTCCTTCCCTGTGCAGATGACCACTTGGCCTAAGCCGGGCGAGAACCTTTTCAGCATGGTGAGCGTTCCTACTACCGATGCTACCACGGGTGCCACTCCTCTCGGAATCTTGAAGGAGAATGGTACTGACGCATTGCCCCAGGTGTGGGACATGTTGCTGGGCCACATCGGCGGTTCGCTTGGTGAGGTCTCAGCCATCGCCATCTTGATTGGTGCCATCTATCTTCTTTGCAAAAAAGTCATCAGCTGGCATATCCCCGTTGCCTTTATCGGTACGGCTTTCGTGTTCAGCGGAATCCTTTGGTTGATTGATCCTACGGCTTATATGAATCCTGTCTATTCCATTCTCAGCGGTGGTTTGATGCTAGGTGCCTGCTTTATGGCAACGGATATGGTCACCTCTCCTATGGCTAAGAGCGGTCAGCTGCTTTTCGGTTTTGGCTGCGGTCTTTTGACTATCATCATCCGTACATGGGGCGCATATCCAGAAGGTGTATCCTTCGCCATCTTGCTGATGAACGCCGTTACACCGCTTATCAACCGTTGGTGCAAACCCGCAAGATTCGCAAAATAATCAACTGTCCAACTTGATATTTATGATTTAGGAATGGTGCTTTGAGAATGTGATTCGTCAAGACTAAGATGTTGTCAGTTCACATGTCACCGTTCACACTAAAAACAATAGTTATGGCAAAGAAAGCAAAATCTACATTGATTAATATGTTCCTGTCGCTGACCGTTATTTCGGTGGTGGCGGCAGCGGTTTTGGCCTTGGTCAGCGGCGTTACCGCTGAACCTATCCGTATGGCGGACCAGAAAAAAACGGAAGCAGCTTTGAAGGCCGTTCTGCCTGAATTTTCTCGTTCCGAAGAGGTCGAGATTGAAGGAATGGCTTGCACAAAGGTTTACGATGCTGCAGACCAGTTTGTGGGTATGGCTGTTTCGGCAGTTTCCCACAAGGGTTTTGGGGGCGACTTGAATGTGATGTTTGGCTTCAATCCCGAAGGTGACATTACGGGCTATCAAGTGCTGAAGACCTCGGAGACCCCCGGTTTGGGCGCCAAGGCTGGCGAATGGTTCCAGAAAGACGGCAAGGGTGCCGTGGTAGGCATGAACCCTGGCAAGAATAATATCAAGGTCAAGAAGGACGGCGGAGAGGTGGATGCCATCAGTGGCTCCACTATCACTTCCCGCGCGTTCTGTGACGCTGTTGAACAAGCATACAATGCATTTCAGAAAGGAGGACTCAACTAATGAAAGCTGGTGAAATCATTAAAAACGGTTTAGTCAAGGAAAACCCCACGTGGGTCCTTGTGTTAGGTACCTGCCCGACATTGGCAACTACCACTTCCGCCATCAACGGCATGTGCATGGGTCTTGCCACGGCATTTGTATTGATGATGTCCAACATCGTCATCTCGTTGCTCAAGAGCGTTATTCCCGATAAGGTGCGTATTCCCGCCTTTATCGTGGTTATCGCTACTTTCGTGACGGTAGTGCAGTTGGTTATGCAGGCTTATCTGCCCGATTTGTATGCCACTTTGGGACTTTTCATCCCGCTGATTGTCGTGAACTGCATTGTGCTTGGCCGTGCTGAGTCGTTTGCTTCCAAGAACAATGTTTGGCATTCTTTGCTCGATGGTCTTTTCATGGGCTTGGGCTTTACCTGGGCTTTGACACTCATCGGCATGGTGCGTGAAATCCTTGGTACGGGATCTATTTTCGGCTACAACTTTATTGGCGGTGCCGATGGTATGTTGATGTTCATCCTGCCTCCGGGAGGTTTCTTGGTGTTCGGCTTCTTGATGGCACTTGTAAACCATTTGCGCAAGAAAACCGCATAGTAAGTATCGTGAAGATTCTGATTTACAGGGATTGGCAACATTGTTGTCTGTCCCTGTTTTTGTTGCTGATGGTTCCTTTGAGATCTCTTTTGAAATGTTAATATTTGTTTTTGGTTGTTCTGTTGAAGTGCTGTTCTAATATATTGGTGTATAATGTTTAATGTCTTGTATTTGTTGCTGCTTTGTTGTTGTTAAATGTTAAAAATGTAGTTAAATAAAGTTAAATTTTAAAGTCTTGTGATTTTTTTGAAATTTATTTTGTCTAATTAGGTGAAAAAATTTTACAGATGTCGAAAAAAAAGGAAAAAGAGGATGCTTTTATGGCTATGCTCAAATCTAATGAGGTAGGCATCTATAAGATTTGCAGAAAGTTTGCGAAACAGGACGACGAATATGTGGCGGATTTGTACAACGAGGTGGTTTTGAGGCTGTGGGAAGAGTATAGTAGGTTTGGATTGTTTAGATTTCGAAAGGAGAGCAAAGAATCGACGTGGATATATAAAATTGCGTACAATACAGTAGTGACGTATAACAAACGCAACGTGATGAAATATAGATATGTGAAAGTTGATGTGCAGTTGGCTGATGTGGCGGTGGAGGTTGAGGAACTGTCGTGTTTTGAGAGGTTTGATGCGTTGATTAAGGGCTTGGATGAAATTGACCGAAAGATTGTGTCGCTGTTTTTGGAAAACAAATCCTATGCCCAGATAGGCGAAGATGTTGGGATGACAGAAAGTGCAGTGGGGACTCGTATGAGTCGCATTGTCCAGAAATTGAAAAAACAAGTACAAAATAACAATGGAAAGTAATCGTCAAATAACATCCGAAGAGGATGTCCGCAAGTTGATTCACAGCGGACAGTGGTCGCAGCACCGCAAGCGGGTCGTTCGGCGTGTTGTTGCTGCCGGAGTTGCCGTGGTGGCGCTTCCGTTGGCGACAATCGGATTGCTGCGACAAGATGGACTTGGAGCTTCGTCGTCAGGTCCTATGGTGGCGAGTGTCGAGACTCCTATGTCTGTGCATGCGCCGCAAGAGCAGCCTCAGCAGGTTGAACCTGCCGTAAAGAATCGGGCGCATAACACAACGGTAATCGCCAAGAATGCCGAGCCTCGGCAAGAAACTGCGGTTTTGGATTCCGAAACGCAACCGGCGTCTGCCCAGCCGCCTCAAGAGTTTGCGATGGCTTCCGAACAGCCTCAAGTGGAGCGTCCCGACATTCTTGCTGAGTTTCAAGAAACCGAGTATTCGATGATTGTCTGGAACGACTATTCCGAGGCTGACACCATCGTTGACAGGTTGAACCATTTTCTAATCAAGAAAGGAGTTTGAAAATGAAAAAGATTGTCATTTGTTTGTTTTTTGTGATAGCGTTGGCGTCAACGGGTCTCAAGGCTCAGACACAGCTCTATCTCCAGTATGCGTTTGACAAGACGCTTTCTGTGGCCTGCATCATCGATTATCGTCTCGAAGACGACATGACTCTGGACGTTACGATGTTGCAGGCGAAAGACGACGCCTCGTGGGATCGCTTGGTTGCTGATTTCAATGTGGCGGCGCTGCCTCAGAATTTGCTTCAGTCGTTGGCTGACGGCAACGAAGTGGTGCTGACGCATTATGGAATGAAGAACCATCCCCAGACACCCGCCGTGGCGAAAGGCGATTCCGTAGATGTGAACAATAGTTGCTTTATGGGTATTGAGTACAGGGAAAAAACCATTTGGGTGTTCCATTATTCGACCCCGGAACAACTTGATTATCTTCAGGGTAAGTTGGGACTTTATGCTATGGAAGACTGCGGTAAAGGCGTGGGAATTGGAGACATGTTTTTTTGCATGAATCGAGAATCGGATGAGGAACAAGGCTTATTGAAATCTTTTTTTGATAAAAAGTGATAAAAGTTTTGCTATATCGAAATAAATCAATATCTTTGCAATTTGTAGGCGTGATATGTCATCGCCTTGATTATTAAGGAGAAAAATATAAAAATTATGAAAAAAATACTTTTAATTGCATCGGTTCTGTTCTCTTTCACCATTTTGAACGCCCAGAACTGCAGGGAAATTGCCGCTTCCTACTACGGCAATATTGAGGACAAGTTAGAGGATTGTGCACAGGAAAAGATTGATTGGCTGTGCGCCTATTCCCACAATGCCTTCTTCCTCACCAATGACGTTCCTCAAGAAGCCAAGATTTTCAATATCTCGGAAGTGAAAAACGTCTTCACCGGAGAACCTTTCGCTACTGGTGTAGTTGACTTAAATACGTTGAACTACTATGCTTTTGATTTTCAGAAGTTCCAGTTTCAGGATTACAACAAAACAATCTATTTTGTGATTCAGAATGAGGATTATCATTATCTGGCTGTCCGTTCCAACCAGGAAATATACGAACGTACCGAATTTCCTGAGAAATACAACCAAGATAAATAACAGGACGCTTTTATTGTGAAATTGATAAAATTAGTAATATGAATACAAGATGTTTCAAAACTTTGCTATTCGCGCTACTCGTTGCATGGGGATGCAATGTAATGGCTCAAGACATTGTTGTCATTAATCTTGATGCCACAACGAATGGTGGTTCGATGGCGCTCCCGAATCAGGGTATTCGCATTTATGACGATGGCGGTGGCAACACGTATGGTAGCGGATACGACTATCATTATACCATTTCGTGTGTGAACTGTGCCGACAGCACACATCTTTCCTTCTATTTTGAGGAGTTCGACATTAATCCTATGGACACGCTATTCGTCTATGACGGTCCTACCACCTCTTCGCCATTGTTGATAAAGGCGAATAACGACTACAACGACTTGCGTTTCAAGTCTGTGTATGTCTCCCCATCCAACACGAGCTATAACCTTACGTTGCGTTTGAAAGCTTCGTCCATAGGTGGCGGCATGGGCTATTTCAATGGTTTTTCTATACGTGTTGAATGCGCAAAACCTTGCGCACTTCCCGTGCCTCACATTGACAGCGTTTTCTATAAAACCCATAGAGACGGTGAAATCTACGATACCTGCACGTTGGTTGACCTCTATGAGTTCGACACGACTTTTGTGGTTGGAACCACAGACTCTATCGATCATTTGGACACCAATATCATTAAGGGTGTCAACCTTTGTTTGGGGGACGGTGTCGTATTTAGAGGTTATGGAGAATACTTGGATATTAATAGTTGGTATTCCCCTGAAGATGCCAACACCGAGTTCCAGTGGCATTTCGGAAACGGAGCTGATTCTCTCTATGGCGTGAACCTTACGGAAGTGACGTATGAAGACTATGTTGATTTGGATTGCTATAACGTAGTGCTGGAACTGAAGGATGAATATGGTTGTGCCTCTTCAGCTTATGAAAGGGTAAAGGTTCGCCTTTCGCCTAATCCCATTAAAACCATTATGACTTTGCCAACAATATGTACAGACGAGGCAACTACTATTAATGTGGGCTACGATGGCGGTACGGGTAGTTTGCAGTTGCGCCGACTTTCTTTTACGAAAATTAGTTCAAAGACTAATGACGTGAGGACGTTTATCCCCGATGGCCCCCGTGCTGCTGAGGTTTGCGGTCGTTGCTATTCAGCTCCTGTTACATTCGATGAGTTCCCGGCAGGACGTCTTGTTCAAGACAAAGGAGATATCTGCTCTATTTGCGTGAACTATGAGCATACTTATATGGGTGACTATAGTTTGGCTATCATTTGCCCAACGGGTAACAAGGCTTATCTCAAATACAAAGATGTCCCCTCTGGTTCCTCGTTGCCATCAGCGGCAGGTGGCGGTGGCGGTCGCTATACAGGCTGTCCTTATGGCGGTAGCGATTTTGGCAATTGGGACGCAAGTGGTTCGGCTGCAGACTATTGTGACTCATTAAAAAATATGTATGGTGTGGGTTGGGACTATTGCTTTAGCCGTAATCAGGACTATACTTTGGTGGACGGACAATTCGCAAATACTACCTTGGCAGGAAACTATTATCTGGCAAGTGCCGGAAATATCAGTCCGATTACATTTACATTCGACCCCATTCCTTCTGGACGTACAGGTAATGATGCTGGTACGAAAACATTCCAGACCGTTGATTCAAGTAATCATGAAGACAAGTCTGGTTATTATATGCCTGCTGATGATTTTTCGACTTTGGTCGGTTGTCCTTTGAATGGTACATGGGAAATTGAAATTTGTGATGAACTTGGTCGTGATAATGGTTGGGTATTTAGCTGGTCTATGGATATCTGTGGCATCTCATCTGGCGAAGGCTGCGAATATCAGGTTCCTATCGACTCTGTGGTTTGGGCGCCTGATATCACTCAGAGCGATTGGGATTTGGGTTACTACAGAGGTGTTGTGTTCAAAGCAATTGACTCTGTTACGACAGAGGTCTCTTCTCCCGATACGGCTGGATACTTTAGGGTTACGGTTAATATCTATGATAGTTTTGGCTGCGAATGGGATACGGCTACACATGTCACGGTAGAATGGACTCCTGCACCTAACTTGGGCGATGATACTACTTTGTGTGGTGTGGACATGATGACATTGAATGCCAGAGACAGACATGCCGCTACGTCTCAATACACCTATTTGTGGGAGCCTACGGGCGAAACGTCAGATTCGGTGTTTACAAGACAGTTTGTGGAGAATGGGCAACTTTATGTCGCCGAGGTTACCAATCATGGTAAGGCTGGTAAGATTTGTCAAGCCAGAGATTCTATCTATATCAATACGGGAGCCCAGCCTATTCCAAGCTTCGACCCGGGAATCTATCCCTTGGAAGGTTGCGAGCCGTTCACTATTAACATCAAGAACTCTACGGTAAGCGGCGACAAACACCATTGGATTTTCGGCGATGGATATGAATCTACAGAGGATAGCCCATCTCATACCTACGCCGCCGGCACTTACGATCTTAAATACTATGTCTCTTCCGACAAGGGTTGCAAGGACTCTTTGATTTTCCCAGAACTCTTTACGGTATTTCCGAGTCCTACGGCTGCGTTCTCATGGGAACCTGTATATCCTACGGTTCTGCATCCTTCCATTCAGTTGGAAAACAGAACCAATCCTATGATTGACGAGAACAAGTATTTTTGGGAAATCCAGTACGACAAAGACAATACCATCTCGTTCCATACGTTGGTTGACAAAGATCCTTCGTTTGATTGGGAAACGGATGGCGAGGATATTTCGGGCAACTATCTAGTGCGCTTGATTGCTCGTACCGACAATGTGGCTCCCAGTGGCAATATTGTCCAATGTGCCGATACTTCCGAGGCTACCATTTTGTTGGTCAACGACTTCTTGCAGTTCCCCAACGTGGTTACAGCCAACGGTGACGGTATCAACGACAAGTTTGTCATCAAGAACCTTGTTGAGGGTCTCGCTTATCCCATCAATTCTCTGTATATCTACAACCGTTGGGGCGCTTGTGTATATCACAAGGAAAACATCTCAACGGAAGAGGATTTCTGGGATCCCGCTGCCGAAAATATGCCTGCCGGCACTTATTACTATAAGTTCAAGGCAAAGGGTTATATTGGTAACATCGAACGCAACGGCGTGATTGAATTGTTGCGATAGTATTTGCGCGACGAATGAATAAGGCGGCTGCCCACAGGGCAGCCGCCTTATTTTTCTTTCCAAAGAGATTCAAAGATTTTGATGATCGATATGGAACGCCCTCAACCTTTCTGAAAGTCAATCGCAAAGCACATACAGATCATCTCTGGGATTGATGAAAAGTATGGGGATATGCTGTTCGTTGATGATGGTCTTGCATTCCTGCGTGCCAGTGATCCACTCCCAAAAGTCAACCTCACGCGTAGGTGTTGTTGTGGCGATGAGGATTCCTATTTCGTGTTGCTGGCAATAGAGTAGGGCGTCTATGTCGGGATAAGACGAGTTGCTTAGCAATTCATCCTGAAGATAGGTCAGCGACAGTTTTTCGAAGAATTTTCTTAAATATAGCATATTGTTGCGCCAAAGATCGCGCAAACCCTCGTCTTTGTAGTGCTGCGACAGAATGTTGATCTGACTGTGGTTGAAACGGGCGAAATAGCTTGTCCAGATGAGTTTTTCTTTGCTTTCTTTGCGGTAGTCAACGGTCATGGCTACTTTTCCCCAAGAATCGGAATGGGACGCTTTTTCTTGAACTGTCAGGAATGCGATTTTGCTTTCCTCGTAGTTGCGAAGAACCTCCTTGTAGTGCATTGCGGTGCGTTTGGGCGCATTGCGGTCCACTTGCGCTACCACCACAACGCCGTTGAGCATGGTTGGAAGTGACGAGATGATCTCTTTGGTTTTGCCTTTGAGAGCGCAATAGGAAGCGTCGGGAAGTGTTTCGGAAAGGGCCTTTAGTTTGGGAGTCGCTTCATCGGCGGTGAGTCCGTTGTATTTCTCGTCTTCCACATAAAGCAGGATGATGCCTTTTTGAAGAAAGCCCGCAATCCGCAATGCGTGAGAGACGACAATGTCGGTATGCTCTAAATCGGTTAGATGTGCTATGACAAATTGGTCTTTCATTCGAGAGTGAACGAGGTTTAACGGATTATTGTAATGTCGCCTTTGAACTGCACTTTTTGTCCCACTTCGCATTCGATGTTGCAGACATACATATATACTCCGGGTTGACACCAGTTGTCTTTGTAGCGTCCGTCCCAGCATTCCTGAATATCGTGGGATTCATAGACCACTTCGCCCCATCGTGTGACGACAACAATGTGGAATGCCGTAATGTATTCACCCCTGAAGCAAAGATTGTCGTTTACTCCATCGCTGTTTGGAGTGAAAGAGTTGGGAATGAAAATATTCGGTTTCCCGCATACAACATCGATGCAGTGTATGGATACGGTATCGGAGTAGGTGCATCCGACACTGTCGGTCATCAATACGGTGTAGGTGGTGGATTCTTCGGGCGTGGCGACAGTTGTGCTTGAGTGTGGATTTTGCAAAGCTATGTTGGGCGACCATTCGTAGTTGACGTTGGGAATCGATGTCGCATGAAGTGTGGTGCTTTCGCCTGTGAAGAGCAAAGTGTCGTCAGCCCAAACCGATACGTTTGCGAAAGTATTCTGCAGGGTGATGGTTGTGGTGTCGGAAATGATGCAGCCGTTGGTGTCGGAAATGGTTGCGATGTAAGTCCCTTGACACAGGTTGTCGCGAGTGTCGCCGACGGCTCCGTCGTTCCAGTTGTAGCTGTATGGCATCCCCTGTCCGTTTGAGGTCTGTAGGTAAATGTGGCCTTCGCAGTCGTTGCAGATGTTGTTTTGCGTCTCTTTCTCGACTTCGGGAGTAGGGGGATTTGTTAGGGTAATCGTTCGCTCGGATTCAAAGCATCCAGCATTGTCTTCCACGCGCAACCGATAGGTTCCTGCGCTCAGTCCTGTAAGAGTGTTGCTGGTGGATGCTGCGCCGTTCCAGTAGTAGGTTACGGGTTGTTGTACGTATGGAGTGATGGCTACGGTGATGGAGCCATCGTTTCCGTTGGGACATGTGGGGTTGGTCACCATCAGCGTGTCGATTATCTTGTTGAACCTGACATGGAAAGTGTCGGTTTCGGTGCAGGCGTTGTTTGCTGTGGTGATGGTGAGTATGTATGTTCCATCGGTGTCGATGATGGGATTTGCGATGGTGCTGTCGCTCACGGTGCCGCCTGTCCAGTGGTAGCTGCATCCCATCATGGGTTGTATGTCCATTTGGAAAGGTGGTGGCGTGCAGATGGCGATGTCTCTGCTTTGGTTTTGCGTGTCAAGCACCTTCACGGTAGTTGTCTGCGTGTCGGCGGTGCGACATCCGTCAGGCATCAAGGCGATGAGTTGCACTTGGTAATTTCCTGGATTGGTGAAGGTATGTGTGGGATTGGCTTCGGTGCTGGTGGTTCCGTCGCCGAAGTTCCAAAGGTAAGAGTCGCCTCTGCCGGTGTTGTGAAAACTTATGGTGTAAGGCGAGCACCCTATAGGTGGAACGACAAATTCAGCGACGGGAAAGTCGTCGTTGACGTTAAAACGAAACAGTGCATTGTTGCAGTTGTTGCTTGGGTTTGTGTTCGACCACACTCCTGACGTTGTGGGAAATCCGCTGTGGCTGCCACAGCTGGCGCAGACCGATTGATAAAGAGTGGCCAATCGGTCGAAACGACTGGTGCCTCCGTCCACATGGTCTGTACCTCCGTCGCTGGAGTTGATATGCAATTCGCCGAAGAAAGTTGCGTAGTTGAGCGCCGATGCGTCATCGTTGAGGCACATCAGATAGAAATCTTGTCCATCGGTGGTATTTTGGTATGCTGTGGGTGTTGTGGCCATGTTCCAGGTGCCGGCAGTGTTCCATTGTACATTGTTGTATCCTACGAAATCGCGGCCCCAGCCTGCGGCGTAGACTCTGTCGCAAATGTCGGCGGTAAACGCTGAAGGGGAGAGGTTTGGGTGTCCGTCGGGAGTGCCAAAGACCGTTGACCATATTCTTTCGTCAAGGTTTGGGGAGAATCTGGCAAGGAGCATGCCGCTGTTGGGCGTGCTGTAGTTGGCGTTGAAAATCATTGAGTTCCCCGAAGCGCAGGTCTGTCCGAATACGAACACGTCGTTGTGCTTGCCGGAACGCACAAAATAGCATTGGTCGTAGGCGTCGGAGCCAAAGTAGGTGTAGGCCATCATCTGGTCTCCGTTGTAGGCGATTTTCGCAATGAAACCATCTGCCGAACCACCTCCGTAGGTGCGCTGAAAAGCGTCGCTGGTGGTGTGCATGTCGGTGGAATTGGTGCCGCCGCAAACCAGCAGATTGTATTCGTTGTCGGTGTCAATGGCATAGACGGCGTCGTCGCCATTTCCGCCCAGGTAGGTGCTCCACAAAAGGTTTTGCATGTTGTAGTCCAACTTGAACACCACGCCGTCTTGCTTTCCACCTTGATATTGTTGGAGCGCGTTGGCTGTTGTTGGAAAATTGATGGAGAATGTGGTGGAACCAACGTAGATGTTGTTGAGATCGTCGGTGATAAGTTCTCCTCGAGCTCCGTCGCCGTAGTTGTAGTACAGAGAGTCGTTGCCTTGCATTATGGAAGCGGGACTGTCGTTGTAGCGTGTGCGGTAGTTGAGTCCGTCGTTGCCTGTGCCGCCTACGAATGTAGAGGCTTGCAGTTGACTTCCGTCAGCGGAAATACGACTTACAAAGATATCGCTTCCGTTGGGGTAGTAGATGTCTCGGTAGTATTCGGAATTGAAAAAACAGAGGTAGGCAAGTTCCTGTCCGCCTTTGAATGTGCGCTGGTAGGCGTTTTCTGTTGTGGGAAAGTTGTCAGAACCTGTGGTGCCGAAAATGATGAGCTCGTCGAAAGAATTGACGTACATGCTGTGAGGCATGTCGGCCTGGTTTCCTCCAAGGTAAGTTGCATAGATGCGTGTGGTCCCGGTTTCGTCGAACTTGAAGATTCCAATGTCGGCGTTGCCGTTGTAACTGTCGTCGTAAGCGCCCAAGGAGGCGGGAAATCCAATGCTGAATACCAATCCGGCGGTGTAGGTGTTTTTGTAGGAGTCGTAAGCGGCGGTGGTTCCCCAGTTGTCGGCGGTTGAGCCTGTGTAGGTGGAGAAATAGAGTGTGGGATCGATGATTAGGGGCTGCGTGGTGTCGTAGTCGCCTAACTCAAAACGCACGGTGTCGTGCAGAATGCGGTATCCCGAAAGAATTTCATGCCTTATGCCGTCGATCTCTTGATATACATAAGGTTTCGCTTCCAGGATTTCACCCACCGAAGTGCTGACAATCAAGTCGTCGTGCACGGTTTTTAGTTTGACATCGCCCTCGTAAAACAAGGCGATGTTGTCGGGGTTGGCGCCGGGAAAAACAATGAAATCGTATTTCAGCGCATGCTCGGCAGAATAAACGCGCAAATTGATGTTGGGATAGAGGTCGGTGTATTCAACGTTGCTGTAGTTCGGCACATGAGATTTCCATCGCTGAGGGTCGTTTCCGATAAAGAAATTGTCGTAGCTATCCCCTAAATCATTTCCTGCTATTTCCGCATTGTTGTTGGAACCGACAAAATTGATGCGATAGGCATGCAACTTGTGTCCGCGTGCATGGTGGAATGGAGCATCGGTGGGTGCGGCGCCTCGCACTACGATAGTGAATCGTTGTGGTTCTACAAACAAGGCGGCTTGCTGCATCTGCGTGGCGAAACGGATGTTGTTGTCCCATTGTCCCATGTTCTGCACAAAATTGATTCGTGAGCCAGTGCCCAAAGTGTCACGATGATTGTGGGCAAGGGATTCGCCATTTGCCAATATCATGCAAATAACAATGAAAAAGATGGAAAAACGTTTTGCCACAGCCAATGAGGAATTAGTAATTAAGGTTTGAAAGGTAGGGGAGCGGTGTTATGCAAAAGATGACCTGCACATAATGCACGTTTACAGAGAGAATTAAAAGGATATTCTAATGTGCAAAGTTACGTATTTTTCTTTGATTTTAGTACTTATTTATATATAAAAAGAAAAAAGTCTGCCAAATTGTCATATTTTTTGTGTAATTTTGCATTTGCAACGATGATAAACAAAGAGACCATAGACAAGATTATGGACGCCACTCAGATTGTTGATGTGGTGGGGGAGTTTGTGTCGCTCAAACAGCGTGGAACCAATCATATAGGTTGTTGTCCGTTCCACAACGAAAAAACTCCTTCGTTCTATGTGTCTCCCTCGAAAGGTATCTACAAGTGCTTTGGATGTGGCGAGGCAGGCAATGCCGTAGGTTTTTTGATGAAGCACGAGCATTACACCTACCCCGAGGCGTTGCGCTATCTTGCTAAGAAATACAACATCGAAATAGAAGAGGAAGAACAGTCAGACGAGGAAAAGGCTCGCCAGAGCGAACGTGACGCCTTGTTCCATGTTACGGAATTTGCCCAGAAATATTTTGCCGAGTTGCTGTACGAAGATGATTTGGGTCGAGCGATTGGTTTGAGCTACTTCCATGGAAGGGGTTTGAGCGACGAGGTTATCAAGAAGTTCGGTTTGGGGTATTGCATGGATGAATGGTCCAACTTTACCGACCATGCCCGCAAGAGTGGCTATTCCGACACGGTTTTGGAAAAGACGGGTTTGACCATCTTCAAAGAGGATGGAAAAAGTTACGACCGTTTCCGTGGTCGCGTGATGTTCCCCATATTCAGTGTTTCGGGTCGTGTGTTGGGATTCAGTGGTCGTGTGCTTTCGAAAGAGAAACAGGCCGCCAAATATGTCAATTCCCCTGATTCCGATATTTACCTCAAGGGCAATATCCTTTACGGTCTCTACCAAGCCAAGAATGCCATCGTAAGGGCCGACAAATGTTATCTGGTAGAGGGAAATGTGGATGTGATTTCCATGCACCAGTCGGGCGTTGAAAACACCGTGGCGTCGTGCGGTACGGCTTTGACCTCGCCGCAGATTAGGCTCATCAAGCGCTACACCAACAATATTACGGTACTGTACGACGGCGATTCCGCTGGCATCAAGGCTACGCTGAAGGCTGTAAATCTGATCCTTGCAGAAGGGATGCATGTCCGCACTGTTTTGTTCCCCGACGAAGAGGATCCTGACAGTTATGCCCAGAAATATGGCTCCACTCAGTTGCAGGAATATCTTGCGTCGCATGAAGAGAATTTCTTGCTCTATCGCATGCGTTTGGTCAGTGAGGAAGTCAAGCGGGATCCTATCCGAAAGGTGGAACTCGAAAAGGAAATCATCAATACCATCGCTTTGGTGCCGGATACCTTGGAACGCAACGAGTATGTAAAGCAATGTGCACATCTTTTTGGCACTACCGAAGAATCGCTCATGCGTGTGCTGAATCGCACGGTGTCGAACAACGTGCAAAAAGCGTGGAAAGAGGCTGAACAATCTGCGCGGCAGCAACATACCGAAGGTGATGAGCCTGTTGCCGAGCCTCAGGCAGAAGAGCCACAACCCGACAATGAGCAATTTGCAGCCCCGATAGAAGATAAATTGTCGCAATGTGAGGCGCAAGAGATGAAAATCGTTTCCTTGTTGGTTAATAGTGGCGCAAAGGAAATCCAACAGCCTTATAAGGATGAAAATGACAATCCTGCTGTATATGAGTTTCGTGTTGCAGAATTGATTGTCAGTGAATTGAATGCGGATAAGTTGCATTTCGACAATGCGCTTTACCAGCAGATTTTCGACCTCTACGATCATTGTGTCGCCGAAGGAACTCCACTTCCCGATGCGAATTATTTCGCTCAGTGTCAGGATATTGTTATGCGAAACAAGGCTTTGTCGTTAATGATTGATCCTTATAAGATTAGCGACTTGTGGGAGAAGAAAGGCATCTATGTTACAAAACCTGAAAATCGTTTGTTCGAAGATGTCAAGGAATCGATTTATAATTTCAAATCCAAGAAGTTGCGTTTGCGAATGGAGGAAATAGATAGGAAACTCAAGCAGGAAAGCTCTGCCGAGGAACAGCTGATGCTGATTGCCGAAAAATGTGAATTGAAAAAGATCCAAGTCAAAATAGAACACGACATCCTCAACAGAGTGATTGTGTGATTGAGAATGTTCCTCAAATACACATCTCACAACTTAATGTATAAAATATAAAACTGATGGATATTCAGTCACTTAAGAAAAGATATGATATTGTGGGCAACGATCCAAAGTTGTTGTTGGCGTTGAACAAAGCCATACAGGTTGCACCGACAGATTTGAGCATCCTTATTACGGGTGAAAGCGGTGTGGGAAAGGATGTTTTTTCCCGAATCATCCATGAAAACAGTAAGCGAAAGCATGTCAAACAAGGAAAAGGATTGATTTCGGTCAACTGTGGTGCGATTCCCGAAGGTACAATCGAGAGTGAACTTTTTGGACATGTGAAAGGCGCTTTTACGGGAGCCGACAAAAATCGTAAAGGCTATTTCGAGGAGGCTGACGGCGGCACAATTTTCCTTGACGAGATTGGCGAGTTGCCATTGTCGATGCAAGTAAAATTGTTGCGTGTGCTTGAAAATGGCGAAATCATCCCTGTGGGTTCGTCGGTGGCGCAGAAAATCGATGTGCGTGTAGTTGCTGCCACCAATGTCGATATTGTGGAAGCTGTGCGTACGGGACGGTTCCGTGAGGACTTGTATTATCGCCTCAATCAAATCTCCATCTATATTCCTCCCTTGCGTGAACGAAAAGACGATATTCCGTTGCTGTTCAGGAAGTTCTCTTCCGATGTGGCGGAAAAATACAATATGCCCCCAATTTTTTTGTCGGAGGATGCCCGTGGCTATTTGATGAACTACCCTTGGTACGGAAATGTCAGGGAATTGAAAAATATCACGGAGCAGATTTCCGTTGTTGAGGAGGACCGCACCATTACGATGGCAATATTGCAGAATTATCTTCAATATGTCCCCGAAGAGAAAATGCCTGCCGTGGTTTCTGGTGCCAACGGCTCTCATTCTGAAATATCAGATAGGGAATTGCTGCTCAAGGCGTTGTCGATGGGGCAGATGATTAATGAAATGCGTACCGAAATCAATGATCTGCGACAGATTGTGGCACAGATTGCACAGCGCGACCACTTGTCTTCCAATGTTGAACTCAATGCTCGCCCGAATAAGACTTTGGATGTTTGTTATGATGTGGAAAAGTCTGAATATGAGAACGATCACAATTCGGAATCAAAACTTGAAATTTTGCATCCCCAGGAAGATGAGGGTGGGGAAAATGCTTCACGTCAGTCTTTTCTGGATGCCGAAGTTGTTGAGGAAGAGTCCTTGGCTTTGGAAGAGCGTGAGCGCAAGGCCATAAAACTCGCGTTGGAACGCCATCAAGGTCGCCGCAAAGGCGCTGCCGAGGAACTTCACATCTCCGAACGCACACTTTATAGGAAAATAAAAGAGTACGGACTTTGAACACCAACGACATCCATATTACCCTGCCGGCCTCTAAAAGTTTGAGCAACCGTTGGTTGGTGCTGAACTATCTTTCAGGCAAACGTTTCCAGTTGCGCAATTTGTCCGACTCCGACGATACGCAGTTGTTGCGGCATCTTTTGTCGCAATTGGAACGTAATCAACAAAAAAGGGCAAAGGGCTTGGCGATGGACGCAGAACCAGAATACTATTGCGCCAATGCTGGAACTGTGGCGCGCTTTTTGATGTCGTTGCTTTGTACCGTGCCGGGCGTGCATGTGCTTTCGGGCAGCGACCGCCTAAAACGTCGCCCTATGGCGCATTTGATTGAGGCGTTGAACGCGATGGGCTTTTCGGTTCAGTCGTTGGAAGAGGAAGGTTGTATTCCTGTGCGTATCGAGGGAGGTATGCCGCGTCGCAAAATGGCCATCATCAATCCTACGCAAAGCAGTCAGTTTGTTTCTTCTTTGCTTTTGTTGGGTTGTGTCTTGCCCGACGGCATTACCGTTTCTATGACCGCCCGTCCTGCTTCAAGACCTTATATTGAAATGACTTGCGATGTCTTGCGCCAGATTGGAGTGGAGGTTACGCGCAGCAGCAATGGCAGGATTTATCAAGTGGCCCATAATGTGGACATGCCCAAGATTCGTGCCGTTTCTGTCGAGTCCGATTGGTCGGCGGCATCCTATTTCTATGTCGTGGCGCTAATGTTGCCGGGTGTCCGTTTTCGTTTGAAGGGACTTTCCTTGAAATCGTCGCAAGGCGATGTCGTGGTTGCGGATATCTTTTCCAAGTTGGGCGTGGTGTCGCGAGAGGTGCGCTCTCCTTATCGCTCGGGTTCGCCATCGGTAACCATCCAGGCTTCTGGAACGGCCGAAAAGTCGTTGAAATACAATTTTATAGATTGCCCAGACTTGTTGCCATCCGTGGCGGTTGCATGTGCCTATCTTGGTGTAAAGGCCAATTTGTTGGGCGTCAAGAATCTGCGTGCCAAAGAATCGGATAGGCTGAATGCCTTGCAGACAGAACTCAACAAGATGGGCGGTTCGGTGACTGCTACAGAAAACGAATTGCGCATCAAACCGGCGCGGTTACGTCCCGTGCAACCTGTGGAGACCTACGACGACCATCGCATCGCCATGGCGTTTGCGCCGTTGCAGATTCCTTTTCCTGATTTGCAGATTGTCAATCCCGAAATCGTTAGCAAGTCTTTCCCTGATTTTTGGAATCAACTTCACCAATGCAAGAAAGTCTGCGAACAATGAGTTTTGTGCGTGATGGGTGGCTGTTGCCCCGTTAATTCGTGGTTGCGCCGCTGTCCCGTTTTATCCAGGTCAACTGTTTTTTTGCATATTGCCAAGTGTGGGTTTTGATGGCTTCGGCTATGCTTTGGGTGTTGTGGTTACCTTGGTCCCAGGCTTCGAAAAATTCTTTGTATCCGACGGTGTTTAGCGTGTTCAAGTGGCGGAACTTCATTACTTGGCGTACCTCTTCTTCCAGTCCCATCTCAATCATTAGGTCCACGCGTCGGTTTATGCGTTCGCGAAGCTCTTCGGGCGAAGCTGTGAGGACGGTCTTCTTGATTTCGAAATTCCTGATAGGACGCTGTTGCGCAATCAGTTCGCTGTAGGGTTTTCCTGATGTGATGCACACTTCAAGGGCGCGTTGCAGTCGAACGGGGTTCTGCTTGTCGACAATGGCATAGTAAGCGGGATCGAGCTGTTGCAACGATTTTTGAAAACTTTCAATGCCTTCGGCTTGCAACTGTTGTTTCAATTGCTCTCTCAGTCCGGGTTTGGGGTCGGGGAGGAGGGCGATACCTTTGCACAAGGCGTCGATATACAATCCGCTTCCGCCGACGGCCACCACGATGTCGTGTCGTTCAAAGAGCTTTTCAAGGCATTGCAACGCTTCTTGTTCAAAGGAATAGACGTTGAAAGGATTTTCTACTGAGCGACAGGCGATGAAATGGTGCTTCGCCGCTTTGAGTTCTTCTTCCGATGGCCTGGCCACGCCGATGTTCAGCTCTTGGTAAAACTGTCGGGAGTCGCACGAAAGAATTTCGGTTCCCGATTCCTTGGCAAGACGAATGGCATAGGCGGTCTTGCCTATGGCTGTTGGTCCCATTATGAAGTGAAGGACTTTCGTGGTGAATTATGAATTAGGATGGAAAATACTTTGATAAACGGTTGGTGGAAAAGAATTTGAGTGTTTTCACTCTTTGGGAGTCAATCCAATTTCCTTCGCTTTGGCGAGCATCAATTGCCAGGCGGCTTCGCGCTCGTTGGGAATCACTCCGTCGAGAATGGAGTCTTTGATATAGTCCTTGATGACGCCCACTTCACGACAAGGTTTCAGGTTGAAAGTCTGCATGATGTCTTCGCCGCTCACTGGGGGTTGGAAGTTGCGGATGCGGTCTTTTTCTTCCAGTTCAATGAGTTTCTGCCTTACGATTTTGAAATTCTTGAGGTAGCGTCGTACCTTTTCTTCGTTCTTCGAGGTAATGTCGGCTTCGCAAAGCATCATCAGGTCGTCGATATCATCGCCAGCGTCGAAAAGCAATCGCCGTACCGCAGAGTCGGTGATGTCGTCTTCCGAAAGAATGATGGGACGCAAGTGCAAGAGAACCAGCTTCTCCACATATTTCATCTTGGCGTCTAAAGGCAGGCGAAGGTTTGAAAAGATGCGTTTCACCATTTTGCTGCCCTTCACCTCGTGACCGTGAAAAGTCCAGCCAACCTTTTCGTCGAAGCGTTTGGTGGCGGGTTTTCCGATATCGTGCAGCAACGCAGCCCAACGCAGCCAAAGGTTTTCGCTGTGTTCGGCCACGTTGTCCAGCACTTCCATGGTGTGGTAGAAATTGTCCTTGTGGGCGCGGTGGTTGATGGTTTCCACGCCTTTGAGCTTCGAAACCTCGGGAAATACCAGCGACATCAGTCCGCAACGCTGCATCAGTTTAAGTCCTACGGAAGGTACGGGCGAAGCCATGATTTTATTCATCTCCGTGGTGATGCGTTCTTTTGAGACAATCTCTATGCGCTTGGCGTTGCGCTCGATGGCGCAAAAGGTGTTGTCGTCGATGCGGAACCCCAATTGTGATGCGAATCTTACGGCGCGCATCATTCGTAGCGGGTCGTCGCTAAAGGTTATGTCGGGGTCGAGTGGGGTGCGCAGAATGCCGTTGTTCAGATCAGCGATGCCACCGAACGGGTCGGTCAACTCTCCAAAATGTTCTTCGTTCAGCGACACTGCCATTGCGTTGATGGTGAAATCCCGTCGGTTTTGGTCGTCTTCCAAAGTGCCGTCTTCCACAATGGGCTTGCGACTGTCGTGCTGGTAGCTCTCCTTGCGTGCGCCTACAAACTCAATCTGCCAGTCGATATTGTCGTAGTGGTAGCGGAACGATGCCGTGCCGAAATTCTTGAACACCGACACTTTGATATGTTTGTCGATGGCTGCTGCAACTTCTTTGGCAAGGTTTATTCCGCTTCCCACGCACACCACGTCGATGTCGGTGCAGTGGCGCTGCAGGAAATAGTCACGTACCACGCCTCCCACAGCAAAGGCTTTTACTCCAATGCTGTCGGCCACTTTGCCGATGGTTTTGTATATGGGTAAGGTGAGTTGAACGTCCATGTCGTTGAATTTCAGATTGTAGAATTGAGGGTAAGGCTTGCCGCCGCTTCGAGTTGCACGAAATCTAAATTCGTCACTCTGAATAGATTAAAATTCTTTCTTTGCGATAAGGTTGGCTTGGTCGTCGTAGAATTCCCAAGTTCCAACTCGCTGTCCATCAACATACTCTCCTCTGTAGTAGGGAACGCCTGTTTCGCGGAATACGCTGTAGGTGCCGTTTTCTTTGCCGTTCACGAAAGTTGCCTCGGTTTGCGGCTGTCCGTTGGAATGGTAGAAAATCCATTTGCCCTGTCTTACGCCATTTGCGGTCTTGCCTTGCGAGCGTACCGCGCAATTGCTGTAGAACTGATAGATGGTTTCGTTGCCTCCCTGATAGTAAATTACCGTGGCGGGTGTCTGCAATTCGTTGAATTCTATCACGCAAAGGGAGTCGTATTGCTCTTTGAAAAATTCGGAGCCCGAAACATCCCACAATTTCCAGTCGGAGCCGAATTTGTGGTTGGTGTTGAAGTTTCCTTCGGCGAAATGCTGCCCTTCCATATAGTAATAGTTCCAGGTTCCAGTGGGGGTTTCGTCTTTGCCTTCGAAATGTTTTTCGTATTGCATCTGGCCGTTTTCGTAGAAACGTTTTTCGCCCACTTTCACCTTGTTGTCGCCACGACCTTGCACTTCGTAAACCAGCATCTTGCTGCCGTCGGGCCAGGTCTCGACAACCTCTTCGTGAATGCGATTGCATGATCCCATCACAAACAATGTGGCGGCAAAGATTGTAAACAGTATGTTTTTCATGTGTTTCGGAAATTTCGGATTGAAAGATACAATCTGCAAAATTAGTAAAAAAAAACAAGTTTTGCAATAGTAACCATTGCACGCTTGTGTTTGACCTTCATTTTTGAATCAATGTTTAGCTGATGTTTTCTATTTTGTGGCAAATTGTAAATCAGTGCACACTCCACATTGTTGCGTTTTTTTAACTTTGGAATGTTGACAATGACTCTGGGGAATTTTAGTAAGTCAATAATTTTCCGTATATTTGCAATTCGGATTTGAAATATTTGAATTTTGAAAATTGCGTGTATGTTTTTGATGTATTGATAAACATAACGTAGGTGTGTTGTGTTGGGAATATGGGTTATGCGACTATTTGAATCCAAAATTGATGTTTTTTTCCGTAAAAATAATAGACCAAAACTGTTTATAGCATAATAAAAGATTAAAAAAGTACAAATTTAGATAAATAACGCATTTTTGCAAATTGCCTTAGTTCGAAATCCGGAAAATTTCTTACACTGTACAGCGCAACAATGCAAAAATGCTCGTGGTTTACCGCGGGCTTTTTATGTATGGTAGGATCGTTTTCTTGATCTTCGGACAGCCAATAAAAGCTCGTTTTTTTTATGTTCGATTTCTCACATATAACTATATTTCTTCCCGTAGCAGAGGTGCATTACGCTGTGTCCTCTGCTTGCTCTATTTGCTGGCGTTCGAACGATTAACGCACTTTAGCGGGACAGTAGTGAAAAAAAACATCTTAAAATAAGTTCAAACAAGTCGAACAGACGATTAATGTTCGCTGATTATACTAACAAAAAATGAAAAGAAATAAATTTTTGATGAATGAGGAGGACCTCAAGACATCGTTGATGGGGGCTGAACAACTTCATCTGCCCTCAAAACAAAATTATCTTGCGCCATCGGTGGAAATTTATTCCTATCTTGCCGAATCGGGTTATGCCTCTTCTGTAATGCCCGATCCTGAGGGTTTGGGCAATGGCTATTATGGCGGTGGCAGTGGTAGCAAAAGCGATGCGCCGTTAATTGAAGGCGCCTACCAACCTTATTCCGACCCGACGGAAGACCTTAATTATATTGATTTTTAATGCAAAATAGGAACAATATGAAAAAAGTTATATATAAAGGTCTTGTAGCGTTGCTTGCTGCATCTTGCTGCATGACGGCCTGCCAAAAGGAAGAGGACACCATTCGTCTTTCGGCGGATTTTGAGAATTCGAACCAGTCGCAGGAGTCCAAGACGCTCCTTTACCAAAACCATGTGGTATGGGTGGACGGCGATTCGATTATCGTAAATAATGCTAAGTTTAAAGTAGATGCCACATCGGGTACGGTTGAGGTTCCTGTGTCGGACAAGGGCTATGCCGCTCTTTACAAAGGTTCTGCCACCTCTGCATCGCTAAATGGCGTGGGTGGAAACTGTACGGGTGGAAGTGTCGTAATTCCCAACTACCAAAGTTATTCGAAGGATGAAAATTATGAGATTCAGCAATTGCAAGGTCCTATGGTGGCGCGACTTGACGATGGCGAGGGCCGTTTGCAGTTCCGCAACCTCTATTCCGTTGTCAAAATCACGGTTAAGAATCCCCATATTGGAAAAAATTTCATGGTTAATTCTATTGATGTAACGGCTTCGCATACCAATTTGGCGGGCACGATGAATTTCTCGCTCTCTGGCGGCACTTCGCCCAAGGATTCTGGCAGCATCACACTCAGCCCCATTACAACGAATGGCAGCAAGTCTGTCCGCCTTAACAACATCAATCAGTCTATCCCCAGTGGGGAAAATGCGGAGTTTTTCATTTATTGCGCTCCTGTAGAGAACGACACGTTGACGGTTGTTGTTACGGGTGCTCCTGCAGGATATCGTAAAACCTACGATTTGGCGTTCCAAAAGGCAGGATCCTCTACTTCGGGTGTGACCATTGCCCGCAACGACCTTGCCCGCACCACGGTGGACATGGCTGATGTATGGCCGAGAATGGAGGGCGAGTTCTCCGTTTCGTATACGAAAAAGGTCTATTTCTCTTGCGGCAATCTGCAATACAATCTCACCAGCCAGGATTGGCGTTTTGCCACGCTGGGCACGATGGCCTACACTATGTTGCCTGCTGATTTCCATTTCTACTCGTCTTATGCCAATGCCTATATGATGGAACCTGTGGGCAATGTGGGAACCAATTATGGTAGCTACACCGCCAACGATGGCTGGATAAGTCTTTTCGGCTGGGGCGCCACGGGCGAAGGCGGCATCTTGCCAAACCTAACCAGCACGAGCGATGCCGATTACTACCATGTCGATTCTTATTCTTATTCGGACCCTGTCGCTCCGCGTATGGCTGGCACCAACTACGACTGGGGCGTGAAAAACGCCATCTTCAATCCGTTGGCAGAAGATCCCTCAATTCCAGATCCTGCCGGTACCTGGCGTATGCTGACTGAAGATGAGTGGCAGTTTTTGTTCTGGCAAAGAAGTTGGCCTTTTAACTATGTTATTGTTAACTTTGGAAACGGCATTACTATGCCGGGTTTGGTTCTCTATCCAGATGGTGTTTCCGTAAAACCAGAATGCGTAACTGCTGATCTAACCTTTTTCGGTGAAAATATGGTGGAAATCACAAGTAAAGAATTTGAGGATTTGATATACTTTGTGGGATGTGCGTTTTTGCCGATGTACACGGAAAGAAATGGCGCATCTGTATCAATACCTGGTGGTACACTTCGAATGTGTCACTATTGGTCTTCATCTGATTCCACTTCAACGCATGCATTGGCTCTCTACTTAAAAGAATACGGTCCGCCGAGCGCGGGAAGAACCCATGATAATGATAATCCTTTTGGTCCAACTTGGTATGATGATGATCTTTTGCTTCCTAAAAGTACGGGACTTCCTGTTCGATTGGTAAAAGATGTTCAATAACAATAAAACTGAATGATGATGAAAACACGCAAATATAAAGATTTTTTGCTTGTGGCTGCTTGTATGCTTTGTTTGGCTGGCTGCAACAAGGACGAGGATTTCAATCGCGTAACGTTGAACTATGATCTGGAAGTTCCTCAAGGAATGAAGTCGCATATCGACGGCTACACCATAGTATTTGATTCGGATGATACCATTAAAATCAACAATGAGCGGGTTGCACTCTCAAGCGGCAGACTTGAAGTGGAGGAAAACGACAATGGTTATTGGGCGGTTTTTCCTGATACGGCAATAATGAACGGGGCCACAATGAAGGGTGCAGTGCAGATTCCCGTAATGCAGAACTATGAACTTGTTGACGGCACTCAGCGTCTCAACGGCCCTATGGCTGCACACCTCGCTAATTATAAGGGTACATTGTATTTTAAGAACCTGTATTCCGTGTTCAAAGCGGTCATCTCCACCGATGCCTACGCCGTGGATATTTACAAAATCAAGGTTACTGCCCTGAACGAAGGAGAAGGATTGGCAGGCACTGTGAAATTTGATTTGACACAACCTACCACATCTAATCCTAATAGTGTGTCGATTACAGAATTTACAGATCTCCAGCCTTCGGTGCAGCTGGATTTTGCATCGCCGGTCACCATTCCCGCCTACAGCGACAAGGATTTTCATCTGTTAGTCGTTCCCTTTGAGGACTTGGATTTGATGGTTGAGGTGTTTGCCACCAAGAATGGCGAGGCGGTGAAATATACCTACAAGCCCACCACAACTAAGACCTTGAACCGTTCCTGCGTGGGTAAACTTCCTGTCAACCTTCAGATGGTCGACATTGATCCTTGGAAGGAATTGTATGGCGATTTCAGCATAACTCCTACGCGCAAAATTCGCATTGCCTCTAGCAATTTGCAGTACAACCTCTTTACTCATGCTTGGCGTTTCGCCGAGCACCCGTACGATGTTCTGGAACAGACGGGCGATGCCATTGGCGATGATTATGCCACCTACAAGCAAAACAACACTAATGACGGCTGGATGGGCCTTTTCGGTTGGGGTACGAGCGGCTGGCAGGATACTCCTTGCCGAGAAGCATATTTGCCCAACGCAACTATTACAAAAGGCTACAATAATGGAAATGAGCCTTATTTTTTGTGTGGCTCGCCATATAACACGATGATAAATAGTTGTGCCAATGCGGATTGGGGAATGTATAACAATATCTATAACCCTGCTACGGGAAATACCGATCCTGCGGGAACTTGGCGTACATTGACTCCGGATGAGTGGGATTATCTTTTAATATATCGAGGCAGGCTTTTTCATTATAAACAATGGTGTGCAGATTTGGTATCTGTGAATATTTCAGGAGTTGGTGAGGTTAAAGGCATCGTTATTTACCCCAATGGTATCATGAGCAAACCCGCTGGCATTTCGGCAGCTCTTGACGGCTCTATAAGAACTGATGATCTGGAGCTGGAGCATGATGGAGATATAGAAGACTATTATGACTGGTATTGGACAGATTTTGATATTTTTGAAGATGATATAGTTACACTGACAGAGCATGAATACGACATCTTGATGGATGAAGGGTGTGCATTTTTGCCGGCAGCAGGAGTTCGGTTAAGACACTACTATTTGAACGCTAATTATCACGGTGATTCATTTTGG
Source organism: Candidatus Colimorpha pelethequi (assembly GCA_018064245.1). Lineage (GTDB taxonomy): Bacteria > Bacteroidota > Bacteroidia > Bacteroidales > P3 > Colimorpha > Colimorpha pelethequi. Next base: position 18,348 of record JAGHVO010000051.1, on the reverse strand, counting down.
GAGGATCAGCCGGATAGAGCAGACAGTGTCGCATCGGTGAATGAGGCGTTTTACTATTGGTCCTCAGTAATTGATGGATCTCACAATGTTTTCAATGCATATTCTGGTCTACAGTCGTATGATGTGGATTATGGTGGTGTGGTGGGCTCAGAAAATCCGCGATGTTTGGGTGGTGCTGTCCGTTTGGTGCAAGATGTAGAATCGACTACGAGCAAACACAATGTAAAAACGCCTACGAGCAAACGCAATGTAAAAATGCCTACGAGCAAACACATCAAACGCCGCAAACACTAATCATGGAATATACTATTAGCAAGGGGCGCCATCGGCGCCCCTTTTCTTTAGGTAAAAGTCGCTTTTATTAGCTTTACTTAATGTTCGCTGTTCAACATTCACATATTTTTCGTATATTTGCATTTCAAAACAAAAACAATCATTACAAAATCAACAACAATGGAATACAATTTCTTAAAGATAGCCAATGCAGGTGCCATCTGCACCCTTACCATTTCGGCCCCAAAGACCTTGAACGCACTTAATTCTACGATTCTTGGCGAATTGGACGATTTCGTTTCCAACATCGACCCTTCTGTACGCGTATTGATTATCACCGGTGACGGCGAGAAATCGTTTGTGGCAGGTGCCGACATCAGCGAGATGGCACATCTCAACGAAGAGGAAGGTTTCGCCTTTGGCAAACGTGGCGCCGACGTGTTCCGCAAAATCGAGACATTGCCCATCCCCGTCATTGCCGCCGTAAACGGATTTGCATTGGGTGGAGGTTGTGAGCTCGCCATGGCCTGCGATATACGCATCTGCTCCAACAATGCCAAGTTCGGACAACCTGAAGTAGGCTTGGGAATCATTCCCGGCTTTAGCGGCACCGTTCGCTTGGCGCGCATCGTAGGAATGGGTATGGCAAAACAGCTCATCTACACTGGCAAGGCCATCCGCGCCGACGAGGCGTTGCGCATCGGATTGGTCAATGCCGTATATGAACCTGCAGAATTGCTTCCCGCCGCCATGCAGATGGCAGAGAGCATCTGCGCAAACGCACCGCTTGCCGTCTCATTTGCAAAGGAATGCATCAACGAAGAATACGACATGCCCGCCGACGAGGCCATTCGTTACGAGAACGAACTCTTTTCCAACTGTTTCTCTACCGAAGACCAGAAAGCAGGTATGAAAGCCTTCTTGGAGAAGGGCAAAGCCCAGTTTCAAGGGAAATAGTTTAGTGAGTTTTAAGTATTGAGTTTTAAGTTTTAAGCAAGTATCCGCTCAGAAACCAACTTTCTTGAAACCCAACAAATCGACAATAACAATATCAATAACAATAAAATTATCAATCTCATGAAAATTTGTGTTATCGGAACAGGTACCATGGCAAAAGGTATCGTAAAAGCATTTGCTGCCAAAATGCCCGTAGTAATGCGCAGCAGATCACAAGTCAGCATTGAAAAAGCTATGATGTCCTTTACCAAAGGATACGACAAGCTGGTAGAAAAAGGCAAGATGACCCGTGAGGCAGCTGATGCCATCATGGCAAACATCTCCACCACCACCAACTATGAACTCTTTGCAGATGCCGACCTCGTCATCGAGGCAGCTGTTGAAGACATGGAACTCAAGAAAGCCATCTTCGCTGAACTCGACAAGATTTGCAAACCCGAGACCATCTTCGCAACCAATTCTTCATCCCTCTCCATCACCGAAATCGCAGCCAGCACGAGCCGTCCCGCACAGTTCATCGGCATGCACTTCTTCAACCCCGCCGACCGTATGGCTTTGGTAGAGGTTATCAAGGGCCAGCTTACCTCCGCTGAGGTTTGCAAGACCATCGTTGACCTTTCCACCGAAATCGGCAAGACTCCTGTTGAGGTGAACGAAGCTCCCGGATTCGTCGTCAACCGCATCCTTATCCCCATGATCAACGAAGCAGTAGGCATTCTCGCCGACGGTATCGCCAGCGCCGAGGATATCGACAAGTGCATGATGTTGGGTGCAAATCATCCCATGGGACCCTTGGCATTGGCTGACCTCATCGGCAACGACGTCAACCTCGCCATCATGGAAGTGCTCTACAAGGAATTTGGCGATCCCAAATATCGTCCTCACCCCTTGTTGCGCAAAATGGTCCGCGCAGGTCTCCTTGGCCGTAAAACCGGCGAAGGTTTCTACAAATATTGATTTTTCAATAGAGCGTAATAGCTACAGCGGAGGTACTTCTGGGTACCTCCGCTGTGTTTTTATAATTATTCTTTTTTTATCTTTTCCATTTCTGGAAAAATTCGTAAATTTGCAAAACAATTGCTTGCAACAGCAGCGGGCAATATTGAGAAATAAGTTTTGTCTAATCCAAAAGCCTAACACCTGATGGAAAAGAGAATAGGAACTGTTACATTGCTCATTACCGACCGAATGAGGTCGAAGGAAATCAACGAAATTCTTTCCGAATACGGCGACGTTATTCTATGTCGCCAAGGGTTGCCTTTTCACGACCGCCCCGTAGCAGTCATCTCCCTCATCGTTGAAGGCAGCGTCAATCAAATCAACAGCCTTTGCGGCAAGTTGGGCCGTTTGGAAGGCGTGCAGGCGAAAGCCGTAGTTGTGTCGATCAACAAAGGTGAATAGTGACCTTGACTTTAACCTTAACCTTAACCAACTCTATGAGCATTCTTACTTAATTCTCAATTCAACAAATCAACAGTTCAACAAATCTTCGAATTTCTAAATCAATATAATATATAACATATGAAACATCAAAACTTCATAGATCGCGACAAACTTTATGGTTTGCTCAACAACAATGTTCCCACCGAGTCGGAACTTAACGATATTCTTAACAAAGCCCGCAAACTCAAAGGTCTGAGCCTTGAGGACGTAGCCAAACTGCTCTGCGTAGAAGACGAAGCCGACATCGCCAAGATCCTTGACACTGCCCACTACTGCAAGGAAGAAATCTACGGCAAGCGCCTTGTGCTCTTCGCCCCCATCTATACCGGCAACGCCTGCGTAAATAACTGCGTTTATTGTGGCTTCCGTCGCGACAATCTCGAGTTGAAACGCAAAGTGCTCACTATGGACGAAATAGAGCAGGAGACCCTTCAATTGCTCCGCATGGGTCACAAGCGTGCTTTGTTGATTTGCGGCGAAAGTCCCCGCAACAACACCGACTATATGGTTGAGGCAATTCGCCGCACCTATGCCGCCAAGGACGAAAAAGGCAGCACCATTCGCCGTATCAATGTCGAGTTGGCTCCTATGAGTGTTGAGGACTTCGCCAAACTCAAAGCCGAAAAGATTGGCACCTATGTTTGCTTCCAAGAGACCTACGACCCCGTCGAATATACCAAGTTCCACCCTGCCAACACCAAGAAGGGCGACTACCTCTGGCGTTTGACCTGTATGGACCGCGCCATGGAAGGTGGCATCAACGACGTTGGATTGGGCGTGTTGTTCGGATTGGTGGATTATCGTTTCGAAATCCTCGCCATCATGGAGCATGCCCGTCACCTCGAAGAAGACTTCGGCTGTGGCCCTCACACTGTCAGTTTCCCACGTATCGAACCGGCAGAAGGCACTCCCTTCAGCTTGCCCGAGAACATCCCGCATCCTGTCAACGACAAGGATTTCATGAAGATTATCGCCATCATCCGTATCGCCATGCCTTACACTGGCATTATCATCTCCACGCGTGAGCGTCCGGAGATGCGCGACCAGTTGGTTAAATACGGTGTAAGCCAGATCTCCGCAGCCAGCGAGACCAATCCCGGCGGCTACGATGAGGACAAAGGCGACACTGGCGCACAGTTCACCTTGGGCGACCACCGCTCGCTCGACGAGGTCATCAGCATGATGATTGATGGCGGCTATATTCCCAGTTTCTGCACAGGATGTTATCGCAAAGGCCGTGTGGGCGCTGACTTTATGGACCTCGCCAAGCCTGGTTTGATCAAGGAATACTGCAAGCCCAACGCAATGTTCACCTTCCGCGAGTACCTCGAAGACTATGCAAGTCCAGCAACCAAAGCCAAAGGCCTTGAACTGCTGAAACAGCTCACCCAGACCTTCTCGAAGGAAGACCTGAAACGCAAGGTGGAAGGCAACCTCTGCAAGATCGGCGACGGCGAACGCGACCTCTATTTCTAACGAACTTGTGTTATACTCCTATTATTTTACGAGAGGGACTTTTCACAGTCCCTCTCGTTGTATTTTAGACAATTAACACATTTATGCGTTTACTTTTATGGAGTTCAAACCATTGCGAGATATAAATCACTTTTTTTTTGTATCTTTGCACTTTATACTTACAAAGTACTTGTTTTTTTTGAATTCAATAATAAAACACAAAATCCACACATCATGATTGACAACAACGGACAACCCATCAACGCCAAGAGCGGAGATTTGTTTTTAGGTATTGTACCCAAAATGGCGAACCGACACGGCCTCATCACCGGTGCCACAGGAACAGGCAAGACCTGTACGCTTCAAAACTTGGCAGAGACTTTCAGCGCCATGGGCGTTCCCGTGTTTGCCACCGATATCAAGGGCGACCTCTCCGGCGTAGCCAAGGCAGGCGGCGGAAACGAGCATTTTGAGAAAAGCGTAGCCGACAATAATCTCGGCCAGATGGGATTCCAGTACCAAGGTTTCCCTGTCGCTTTTTGGGACATCTTCGGCGAGCAAGGCCATTCGCTACGCACCACCGTCAGCGAAATGGGACCCATCTTGCTTGCCCGCATCCTCGACCTCAACGACACCCAGAGTGACGTGCTGAACATCGTATTCCGCATCGCCGACGAACAAGGTCTTTTGCTGCTCGACCTCAAAGACCTTCGCAAAATGCTTGAAGATGTAGGCAACAATCGCGCGCAATACACCACATCCTACGGCAATATCTCCACCGCCACCATTGGCGCCATCCAACGCGGACTTCTCGCTCTGCAAGACCAAGGCGGCGACAATTTCTTCGGAGAGCCGGCCATTGACATCTTTGACTTCTTGCAGACCCAGAACGGCAAGGGTATCATCAATATCCTCGCCTCCGACAAGATTATCAATTCTCCCAAAATCTACACTTCTTTCTTGCTTTATCTGCTCAGCGAACTCTACGAGCAGTTGCCCGAGGTTGGCGATCTTGACAAACCCAAGTTGGTGTTCTTCTTCGACGAAGCCCATTTGCTGTTCAACGATGCCAGCAAAGCGCTCCAGGAACGCATTGAGCAGATTGTACGCCTCATCCGTTCCAAAGGCGTAGGCATTTATTTCTGCACCCAGAACCCCATCGACATTCCCGACACCATTCTCGGACAGATGGGCAACCGCATACAGCACGCATTGAGAGCTTATACGCCACGCGACCAGAAGGCTGTCAACGTTGCCGCCGACACATTCCGTCCCAACCCGGCATTCGATACCAAAGCCGTCATCACCGAACTCGGCGTTGGCGAAGCCTTGGTATCTTTCCTCGACGAAAAAGGCATTCCCGGCATGGTGCAGCGTTCCGTCATTTTGCCTCCACAAGGACAAGCGGGTGCATTGACCACCGCTGAACGTCAGCAGATTATTCAGCAAACCGCCGACCTCTATGGCCAATACGACAAGATGGAAGATCGCGAATCGGCCTACGAAATTCTGACAAATCGCATGGCGCAACTGCAACAGCAGCAAGCAGAGGCCAAACAGCAGCAGGAAGAGGCCAAAGCCCTTGCCGCACAGCAAAAAGAAGAAGAACGTCAGCGCAAGGAAGAGGAACGCCAGCAAAAGGAAGCCGAGCGTCAACGCAAAGCCGCTGAGCGTGAAGCCGCAGCTGCTGAACGTCAAAAGAAGCGTGAGAAAGACCAATCCGTTCTGGGTTCTATCGAGAAGATGGCAGCCACCAAAGCCAAACGCGAGTTGGTCAATACTGTCTTCAAATTTGGCCGCAACATTCTTGGCGGCCTCCTCAAAGGTAAAAAATAACTATTTTTAGCAATGCAAAAAGGACACCTTGAGGTGTCCTTTTTTTATGTCGGTACAATTGGTATTTTGCGGTGGCATATAGCGGACTGTTGTGTCCAAATTTGAACCAACATCAGTGAAATCTGTTGATAGGTTGATCCATAAAAAAAGAGGATGCGATTGCATCCTCTTTTTATGCAGTTGAGATATTTGCTTAGAAAGCGTAGTTCAAACCAAGACGGAACCAGCCAAGGTGATTGTTGATGGTCTTGGGAAGTGCCTGTACGCCAAAGTAGAAGTCATTGACAACGTTGATTTCTTCGTGGCTGATTTTTTCGCCCAAAATCTCATCTTCTTCGTAGAAGGTGGCTTTGGTCATCTGATAGTTGAGAGACAGCAGGTCGATGTAGCAGTCAACTGAGAAATGGTCGTTCAACTGATAGTTGATACCGGGAACAATGCTGAAACCAAGTGCGAAGTGTTTGGTGTCGCCAGTGTAGGTGGTGTCGATTTCGGGCAGAGGATTCATTGCTGAACGATATTCATGAACTTTGCCTTTGGAGGTGAAACCAAGGCTCAAGGTTGCTTCAGCGAAGAAGCTGAATTTGCCAGCCTGAGCAAAGTAGTAACGGAAATAAGGAGCAACTTTGAATTGCATGTAAGAAGCTTTTGCCCATTCTTCTTTGTCGGTAAGAGCGTAGGTGATAGGGTCAAATTCGGTGCCGCCGTAGTAGCCAAAACCGAGACCCAAACCAGCCTGCATGTTGTCGTTGATTCTGTATCCGATGCTGGGCATGATTTCCAAAGCGAAGGTTTTTGCACCGTTGTCACCGGGAAGGGTGTAGTTGGTGGTGGTGTTGCCAACTACGTCGGTTCTTTCGCAGTGACCACCGTGTGAGGTGAAACCGAGGTTGCCAGAAACAACCCATTGTGCATTTGCTGCGAAAGCGAAAGCTACGCAAGCGATTGTTAAAAGTACTTTTTTCATTTTAATGTATTTTTTTAATTGTGCCTACTCTGCATGGTTTTCGGCATCCCCATAGCTTTATTTTCGTTAGAATGATACGGTTACGCCGACATGGAATCTGCTGATGTTGGCTTCATATTCCGATTGGTTGAATTCGGCGTTGTCGGGTGTTTCGGCATGGTTGAACAATCCCCATGCATAGCGTGCATGAATTCCAAAGTGGTTGAACATCAGTCCAAGACCAGCCTCGGCGAGAATGTCGAATCTGGAATAGGAAATCCTGTCTTTGGCCTTGTCCAAAATAGATTCGGTTTGACTTCCGTCGTTGTTCGAATGGGTGTCATCGTATTTGATGCAGACATCAAACGTGGGACCTGCGTATATTCCTAATCTCGTTTTTCCCCACAAAGGAATTTGGTAGTTCAGCATTACGGGAACGGCAAGATTGATTTTGTTGAGCGAAGATTCGGAGAAAATATCGCCCAGTGTTGTCGTCTCGTTCCAGTTTGTGTACATCACGCGCAATGCTGGCTCTACTCCAAAATATTCAGTGAAATGTATGTTGTGGATGATGTCGAAATAGAAACCATCCATTTGGGTTGTGGTGTCTATGACTTTGAGATCCTCAAATGTGAGGGTCTGTATCTCTTTTTGACTTTCAAATACGGCGCCTATGTTAAATCCCGTTTGGGCATTGGCTGTCAAACACATAATGAAACTGCAGAGAATGAATAGTTTCTTTTTCATGTTAATGTTATTTTTGATGTCTTTGTCTTCCTTGCAAGATTTGCGCACAATAATTCTTAATGCAAAATTACTCTTTTTTGTGTGTTGAGTCCCTAATGTGACTGCTCTTTTATCCCCATACAAATGTTGATAAACACGGAATGCTATTTTTTCTTTTTCCAATCGAAATAAATCATTCCAACACTCCAAGCGATTGCGCAAAGAAGCGCCCATGCGGCTCCAGACATTTTTTTTGTTGAGAGTTATTACACTAATCTATAACCAATTGTACTTGGCTGTAACTGCCCCAGATTTGAATGATTTCACGGAAGTCTTTGTAGTCTTCAACCGAAATGATATCTTTCTCGATGACCAAATTGCGCTTTATTTCAAGGGTGTTACCTTTTTGTTTGATGGAGATAGACACTTCTCCTATGCCAGAAGCCTTCTTGCTTGCTTCAATCTTGTCGCCTACCAGTTTTGCTCCTTTGGGCAGTTGGATGGTGTATCTATCGGTTTCGTTGCATCTGCGCACTTGCGCAGGACTGAGTCGCTCTGAGGTAAGCATTGCCGGATTGTAGTTTTGGCGTCCCATGGGAAGTTTTACCATATAGTATCCATCGGCGAGGGCAATGGTGTCCAAGGGCATTTCCATATCAACGGAATTGCTGGGATTTTCATCTCGAGCCACACCGTAGAGAATGATGGGAGTTTTGTGAGTGGCGGAAAGTCGTTGTTGCATTCCGTCGGCGGTGACGATCAGCGTCTGCTCGCTTTCGTCAACAAAATAGGAGGAAAATCCTGCTTGCTTGAGGAGTGAACGAAGCAACAGGTTCTTGTCTTTCTGGGTTCCGCAGTTGGCCGCCCATGTTACCGAAGCCGGGGATACTTCGTAGTTCAGCAACGACAAGGGAATGTTGTTGCTGTTGATGTTGTCGATAACGTAGTCGCGGATGGCAACGACATAGTCCGATTCTTTCTCTTTCTTGAGGGTGTTGAGCAATGCGTCGGCACCTTCAATGGTTTTGAGTGCCTCATTATGTATGGGAACGCGGTCGTTGCTGATGGTTACTTGCGTGTAGAGTTTCTCTGGCGTGGGCATATAGCTCTCGCTGATGGTCTGAGCCAGGTTTTGCGCTACGAAATGGTACCTGTGGGTGTCGTTAGCCATGGTCCATTGGATTCCTTGCAATGGCTTGTTGTACTGGACGTTGATGTTCTCGTTCTTTGGGGCGTCAACGATTATTTCAAACTTCTTTACTGGACAGTTTTGCTGGGGTTGCAGTGTCTCGTTCAAGATGTTGGATTTACGGTGGATTGTGTAGTCAAGCACGACGACGCTGTTGATTTCCAAAGCGGTATGTACGATTGCCATCTCACGTATTCCATTGAATCTGCCACAGTCGGTGCATTCTGATGGCAATTGGTTGATGAATGCGTTCTGGGGAGTCTCTACTTTTGTGCCATCGGGTCGGATTGTGTAGCATTCATTGATTGTAAGTGTTTCGAATGCAGGATTGTAGAGTATAAATGTCTCGCCCTTGTCGGCATAGGCGGTGATGGCTTTGTTACGAAGATATTTTATCTCTTTTCGGAAATTATAGTCTATCGTGCTGTCACTGTTGAGTGTGTAGTGATGCTTGATGAGGTTGTATTCGGCGTCGGGGTTTTGTGCCCAAAGACTGCCGAATAACAATGCAATGCTGAGTATGGTGAGTGCTTTTTTCATTTGTCTTTTCTCAATTTACGAATTACTATTTAGTCAGGATTACAGGGGTTGTGGCAAGTGTTTTTTGGTTCTTCACACATTGGCTGAAGACATGCCAGTCTTTGGCGTCATATACTCGCTTGCCAAAAACAAGGCTTTCGGCGAAGGTGAGTTTGTTGCCTTCCATCCAGTATTGGCAGCCAAACGATGCTGCAGGATCGGCAACGCCATAGATGGGTTGGAAATGCAACTGCTTGTATTCCTGTGGCAAGGTGATTGTCTCGTTGATTTCAATCAATTTTGAACAGCGGTCTGCAAAAGGATATTTTCGAGAGGTCTGGCTTTCGTCAAATCCAAGGTGTGACATGGCTCTGCTGTAGAAATTGCGTGCCGAAAGGGGAATGAAGATGCACTCTTTCTTGGTTACGGTGGCGTAGTTGGGAATGGTGTATTTGTAGATGATCTTGACGGGTTGGTCGAGATAGTGGTCGTTGTCGGTATAGGTGATGTCTTCGATTTGTGCGCGAGGATCGATTTTGAGCAATTCCTTTTCAAGGTTTGCTCGCCATTCGCTGGTGCGACAATTGAACACGCCTCGCACGGCATTGTCGCTCTGTCCTTCTGCCGTTACGCTGATTTCGCCTTGCAAGGTTCCGTCACTCTTAATGGTGGAAGTTGCGTTAATGCGCAGATAGTGATTCTCGGGAGCTGAAATGGGTGTATATTGCAGCGTGGCGCCTTGCGGCAATCCCATCAAGTAGCCTTGCTGCTGCTCGGCACTGCTCCAGAGCTCGCGTACGTTGGGAACCCATGTGGGGTCGAGCAACTGGTATTCGCCGTTGCGACGCTCTACAACGCAGACGCTGTGGTTGAACTGGTCGGCGGGTATGTCGTCGATGCGTTCGCCCGCCATGGTCATGGCTGCGTAGGCGTTGAAACCGGCGGCGCGCAACATGGCGATAAGCAATGATGCTTTGTCTTTGCAAACGCCGCAAAGGTCTGTGAAGTTCATCTGGGCATTATGGAGCGTAAAACCTTCGCCTTCGCCCATGGAGATTCCGGCATAGCGCATATTGTCGGCGACCCAGTGCGTGAGAATGCTGATACTGTCGAGCTCGCTTTTGGCAGTATGCAGCAACTCGTTGACTTTCTTGGTCAGTTCGGGAGTTGAGTTGAAGCTTCCGTAGTTCTCGTTGACGCCATAGAACCAAGTGGACTTGGCTTCCCAGTTGGGTGCGGTGCTGAGCAGGAGCTTGCATTCCACGTCGTTGTGCGCCAACATTCTGGGTTCTCCTTCTATCGGAGAAATGTCATTCTTGAAAAAGACGAAAGTCGTTTTCTTTCCTTGATTGTTGGCGGAAACATTGACGGGATTCTTGGCGTCATCATTATAGATATGATATTGCAGATTTTTGCTGTTGAGAACAGTAATCGTATAGACCTTTTTCTGAACGGGATTCTCGCTCCAGAAAGGTACGATATCGTAATAATGGCCTTTCATGGGTGGAATATATCGACTGTCGTCGTCTTGCAGCAATGCGTAGGTGAATCCTTTTCTGTAGGTGGTGAATTCTAGTTCGTCGCCTGTTTCCAAATGTCCGATTTCAACCATCTTTTGGCTTGCGCCCCAGTAAATCAGACGTGCAGGCGCAACATAGTCATAAACGGTTCCTGGGTGTGTGGCGTCGAGAAGAATGTCTTTTTTGCCATTGGCGCGATGCACCACCACTTGTCGAAATTCAACGTATGCCGACTGTGGGTCGTAGTCTATCTTCACCACATTGTTTTTGGCGCAACCTTTTGCGTCGAGCATCTTGATTCGCTGATGGTTTACGACATGGCTGAGTCCGCTCTCTTCCATTTCCACGGTCGTGGAGTCGTAAATGGTGGTCTGGTGGCTCTGAGCGACAGCCATTGTGCCGCCAAGAACAAAAGCGAGAAAGGGTAGTAGGATTTTATTGTTCATTGTTGTTATTGATTTTCTTTTGGTATTGAAGATTGATCAGTCGGATAAACAGCGTTAGAATGATTGGCAGCACAGCGGCGTTGAACTGTTGTACGCCGCATAGCGCGATAACGCCTACAATGGCGAAGAGTGCCAATTGAGCCACGATTACCCAACGGTTGGATTTGCGAAGCTTGATTGCAAAATAGATAAACAAAGGGCTAGCCCACAGCAGATTGAAATTTGCTTTGGTGCAGTAATGGTCGGAGAAAAACCACAAGAATATGATGGCTATTGCAATAAGAAACGTGGTGACGAAAAGAATTACGTCAAGCCATTTTAATTTCCATTGCTTTTTCCATGAGATTACCGTCAAGGAAAGAATGATGACAAATAATGCCCAAAATGTGAGGGTGGGGGAGACACTGCGAGGTGTTTGTGTACGTGTTTCAAGCAGTGTGTGGTGCGCTGGCATGGCTAGTGGCTCGTTGGTGCCTTTTATGCAGGTTGTATCTAGTTGGCGCATCAATTCCATTGGTGCGAAGGTGTAGCCGAAATTTGTGCAAGGTCGGTCGCAACGAGAACCTACCACCAAGTCGATTCCCAACTGCCACCATTGCAGCGTGTTGCCTGTATGCTCGTAAAGCAGTTGACGATAGGATTTTGCGTTGTTGGGGGTCTGCTCTTCAAAGAGTACGCGATGTCCTAAAGCGCTGTTGATGATGTCGCGGATGCGCGTGGCGCAGTTGTCGCGGAACATATCATATAGGTAGTATCTGTATTCGGGAAGATAGTTTGTCTCTAACAGCACAAACAGGTTTTGTTTCTCTTGCTGGGTGAGTTTGAGTGTCTGTTCGGTTACAAATCTTCCTTCGTAACCATATTCAAAGATAAATCCATTGTAATTCTCGCGCGAAAGGCAATAGTCAAGTCTGCCTTGCGCAAATTTGAGGTAGAAATGGTTGGTGTTGAAGTCGAACGTGCCGTAGTTATAAACCACGTCGATGCCTAAAGCCGTGTCGCAAATGCGAATGGCGGAATGTCCGAAAGTGGTGTAGAAATCGTTTCCAGGACCGCATGTGATTACGTTCACGAATGCGCCGCTGTCAAGCGTCGGCAATGCTTCCTGTGCATGCACGTTGCCACAAAAGGCGAAGAGTAAGGAAATCAACAAAAAACGTTTCATAGTCAAGTATCAATTATCAATTCACTAATCACCATTCGTCAATTATTCTTGACGTGGACGTCCATTTGAGGGAACGGTATTTCTATTCCGTTGCTGTTGAATGCGTTGTAGATGTTTTCCCGAATGTTCTCCCAAACGCCCCAATAGTCTTCTGTTTTCGTCCACATCCAAAGGGTGAAGTCCACGCTGCTGTTTCCGAGTTCGGTGACTACTATTTTGGGGGCTTTGGGTTCTTTGAGAATCCTGGTGTCGGCGTCAATCACGCTTTGCAGGATTTCCTTGGCTTTGCCGAGGTCGGTGCCGTAAGCCACGCTGGCCACTACATCGAGTCGGATAATGGGTTCGTGGGTATGGTTGATGAGCGACTTGGTGGCAAGTTCGCTGTTGGGGACGATAATGATGCGTCCGTTGAATGGTTGTATGAGTGTGTGGAAAATGCGCATCTCACGCACATAGCCTTTGTAGGCGCCGCACTCGATGTAGTCGCCTACTTTGAAAGGCTTGAGCAAGAGGATGATGACGCCGCCTGCGAAATTCTGCAGCGTTCCTTGCAATGCCATGCCGATGGCAAGACCCATGGCTCCCAGAATGGCGATGAAGGAGGTCGCCTTGATTCCGATGACGTCCATTGCCATAATGACAATCAGGATTTTGAGAATGACATCCGTGAAAGAGGTGAGGAATGTCTTGAGTGATGCCTCTACGTTCCTTTTGTCAAGCAATTTTGTTATCGTTTTCTTGAGGATTTTGATGAGCTTGAAGCCGATCCAAAGAATAAGTATGCAAACCAACAACTTCGGCGCAAAGTCGATTGCCATGTCTATCAGTGATTTGAGTGCGTCTGTCACCAGGGTGTTTTCTCCTGTGACAATTCCCTTGATCTGATCAATGTTGATGTTCGACAAGCTGTCTTTGATTGCGGTCTGAAGGCTGTCGCTGGGCAGGTTTTGTACGACAATGGGTTTTTCGGCAGTTGGAACGGCTACGGGTATTTCCGCAGTTTGTGCTGTGGCGATGAGCATTGCTGTTTGATTTATTGTTCTGTGATAAAAAACATCAGGCGCAAAAGTCTATTTTACGCCTGATGTCTAAAATTGATTTAGTTCAATTCGTGGATAACGAGGCCAGAGCGCAACTTGGGTTCAAACCAAGTGGTCTTGGGAGGCATAATGTTACCGGTGTCGGCAATGTCGATGATCTGTTTCATGGAAACGGGATAGAGTGCGAAAGCAACCTTCATTTCGCCGTTGTCCACGCGACGTTTCAACTCGCCGAGGCCACGGATACCGCCAACGAAGTCGATGCGCTTGTCGGTGCGGAGGTCCTTGATGCCGAGGATGGCGTCCAAGACATGATCGGAAAGGATTTTGACATCCAAAACTCCGATAGGATCGTTGTCGTCGTATTTGCCAGCCTTGGCGGTCATCTTGTACCAATGACCATCGAGGTACATGCTGTGTTCGTGCAACTTGGTGGGTTTGTAGATTTCGGTACCCATATCTTCAACAACGTAAGCGTCGTTCAGTTTGGCGAGGAACTGCTCCTTGGTCAAACCATTGAGGTCTTTTACTACGCGGTTGTAGTCAATGACGTTGAGCTGGTTGTCGGGGAAGATAACGGTCATGAAGTAGTTGTACTCTTCCTTGCCGGTGTGAGCGGGGTTGTGCTCTTTCTTCTCTTGTCCAACGAGAGCGGCGGCAGCGCTGCGGTGGTGACCGTCGGCGATGTACATTGCGGGAACCTGCTTGTCGAAGATTTCAACGAGTTCGTCGATGAGTTTGCGATCATCGATAACCCAGAAACGATGGCCGAAGCCGTCTTCCTTGGCTACGAAGTCGTAGATGGGCTTGTTGGCGGTTACGCTGGCAACGATTTCGTCGATGCGGGCGATAGCGGGATAAGCGAAGAATACGGGCTCAACGTTTGCGTTGGTGATGCGGACGTGACGCATACGGTCTTCTTCCTTGTCCTTGCGGGTAAGCTCATGCTTTTTGATGACCTTGTTGATATAGTCCTCGCTGTAGGCGCAAGCTACGATACCATACTGCCAATGGGCGTTGGCGTCGGTGGGGTTCATGCTCTGGGCGTAGATATAGAGTTTTTCTTCCTTATCCTGAACGAGCCAGCCATAATCCTTGAAGGAGTTGTAGTTCTTTACAACCTGCAAGTAAACCTCGGGATCGGTGTCCTTCATGCCTTCGGGACAGTCGATTTCAGCCTTGGTGACGTGCAACAGGCTATAGGGGTTACCTTCGCATTCTTTGCGAGCTTCTTCTGAATTCAAAACATCGTAGGGGCGTGAAGCCAGCTTTTCGACGATGTCAACGGGAGGGCGGAAGCCCTTGAAAGGTTTGATAATACTCATGGTGAATTTTATTTATGAATGATTATTTTGCGGTATAAAAAATATCGAAACTTCGTTGCAGTTTGACGGGATCGGTCTGGTAAATATTATCCCCGTAGTAGTAGTCGGCCAGAACCTCATAGAGGCGACAGAACTCACCGAGATCGTGCATGCCACGTTGAGCGTTTATGGTTAGCGAAAGCAATTCCAGCGCGCGGTCTGCGGCACGGTGGCACTGCTCGACGTTGCCCTTGCTTTTCCATCGGTTGGCACGCGATACCTCGCTGCCGATGTTCAGCATCTGCTCCGCCAAGGACATCTGTGCCCATCGGCCATCAGCCAGCCCAGTATGTTGATATTCGCTCATTGAATCAGACTGTTATTGGATGTGATAGTATTTTCATATAAGGAATTTTCCTTCTTTTGAAAGTTACAAATTTACGAAATTTTTATGAAATATAGATTTTTTTTCTCAGAATAATATAAATCGCTTATATTCCTTGTTGAACTATTTCAGTTAATGAATTACGGATTTCCTCGTTAGAGGGAGGATTGGGAGTCAGGTAATCAACCTCTTCAGTGTAGTCAACATCCTCAAAATAGCAGAGTTGGGCACGAAACATCTTCTCAGAATATAGGTCGCCGAAAAGAGTTGTTGCGCATTCGGATATTTGGGCTATTGAGAAATGTTCTTTCAGTAAGAAAAAGAGGTCAACATAATCTTTCCATTTTGAGCGGCGTCTGAGAGCGTATGCCTTCATGGCTGCAAGCTGTAGTAGTGAGGGCATACGGAAGTAGGACTCGAATTTCTCAATTGGTTGGACTGGAAACGGGTATTGGAAGAATGTCACTTTTACATCATTCACAATCAAGTTCATTTGCTCAGCTACGCGGCGTGTCACAAAATAGGAGTATCCGGAATCTGTGATACGATCAAGATTCTTTTTGTGATTGAGGGCAGTTGGTTTGAACAAGTCGAAGTCAATAGAGCGGCGATGTCCGAGGTGAAGTGCGATGGCAGTTCCTCCTACAAGGTAATATTCCCTGCGGAATGTTGCCATCGTTGGCAGCAGCTCTAATTGCTTATTGCTCAGAATCTCCTTGTACATACTTCGACAACAATAATGAGAAAAAGTGGTATATTTCTGGGTAGTAATTCAACTTTTGTCGGCCTTTGGCAGAGAAGAACACTTCGGCAACATGTTTGCCGCCCAGGGCGGAAATGAGGTCGCGATAGTCAGATAGAGAGCCGTCGTTCAAAATACGTTCTACCAGCAGCGAATCGCTGATTTCCTGTAATTTTTCTTCGGGCGTGTACCAGAAGAGATGGCGGTTCTTGTTGATAATCTGTGTTCTCGTCATAGACAGAGGCTAAGAAATCCGTTGTAAATTTACGAATTTTTTATGAAATAAAGAATTTTTTTTCTCAGAATGATATAAGATAGCTTTGTTTGTGGCTGATTCTTGTAGAAATACATTGGAGCATTGTGCATTCTAAGGTAATGCACAGAATACTAATGCAAAGATACAAACTTTTCATGAAACTATATATTTTTTATACGGAACAAAAAAAAAGAAGTATTTTTGCAAACGATTTCGTTAGGAAATCATCGAAGCGTTGTATCTTCGTCTTGCAAATGGAAACCTGAGAAATTTTCAAGTAACGCAAGAGAGTATGACGGTTTCACGCTTTAGCGTGGACTGTTGTTCATTTCTGCGTTATAGGGCATCTCAGGGCCTCCATTTGAAGAAGTGATATTGCAGCACCACGCTTCTTTTTTTGGTGAAAAATCATTTGCCCTGAGGTGCTGGACGGCAATAATTGTCTATGCGGACAAAACAATCAAAACTGCAGACAACAGCATAAATACCGTCAACAACATCTATGAAGAAAATTTTTTTAATGCTCGTGGCAGTCTTCGGACTCGCCTTCGTAGCTAACGCACAGTCCGACCAGTGCAAAACCGACGGAGGTGGTTATGTCTCCGCAACGGTGAGCGATTATAGAACTGGGGATCATAAATCCTGTGGTAGGAAATATGATAATGGAATAAGATATATAAAAATCACGACAACCCCAAATGCTGATGCGAAATACGGCGGAAAAGTTCTTTGCCGTATTACATACATAGACAGCAGAAACGGCGAAAAACAAACGCAAGTAGCAGAACTTGATTTCAATGCTTCTAAGTCAACTCCGAACGATGTTACTCTTGAAGTAGATGCAAAAGAGATTAAAGACATTGAACTTTGGGGTGCAACATGTACGAGCACTCGCCCTCGCACCTGGTAATACGTCATTCCATCCAACCGCATAGACAGAAGTGGCTGACGCGGACAACGTCTGAAGAGGCCTCAAAATGAAAAGAGGCTTGCAAACGCAAGCCTCTTTTTAGTAAGTAAGAATTGGATTATCCTTCGTAGAATGGCATCTTGACGGTGATGGCCTTGAGGAGTTTTTCGCGGACCTTGATGTAGATCTCGGTGCCGGACTTGGCGAAAGCAGCGCTTACCAAAGCGGTACCGATGTTCTTGCCAGTGCTGGGGCTGGGGCTGCCACTGCGTACTTCACCAATCTTGTTGCCTTCGGCGTCGCAAACTTCGTAGCCGTTACGGGCGATACCACGGTCAATCATCTCGAAACCGACCACTTTGCGCTTGAATCCGGCTGCCTTCTGGGCAAGGAGGAGTTCTTTGTTGATGAAGTTGTTGTTCTCGGCTTTCAGCTTGACGATGAAGGCTAAAGGAGCCTCAAGTGGGCTGATGGTGTCGTCCATCTCGTGTCCGTAGAGGGCGAATCCTTTCTCCAGGCGCAGGGTGTCGCGGCAACCCAGACCTGCGGGCATGATGCCAAATTCCTTGCCAGCCTCGAAGACGGCGTTCCACACCTCGATGGCCTTTTCCTTGGGAATGTAGATTTCGCATCCGCCTGCGCCGGTGTAGCCGGTGGTGGAGAGGATAATGTTGTCAATGCCGGCGAAAGTGAGGATCTTGAAGGTGTAGTACTCCATGTCCACAATGTTCTCGCTGGTGAGTTTTTGCATGGCTTTGAGGGCGTTGGGGCCTTGCACTGCGAGCTGCGCCCACTGTTCGCTCTCGTTGACGAAGTCTTTGCCAAGTTCCATACCCATCTTGTCGGCAATCTGGCTCATCCAAGCCCAGTCCTTGTCGATGTTGGCGGCATTGGGCACCATGAAATATTCGTCATCGCTGACGCGGTAAACGAGCATATCGTCCACTACGCCGCCCTGACCGTTGGGGAGGCAGGTGTATTGTACTTTGCCGTCAAAGAGGTCCTCGATGTTGTTGGTGGTAACGTACTGCATGAAATGCTTGGCTACGGGGCCTTTTGCGCGGAATTCACCCATGTGGCTGACGTCGAAAACGCCAACATTGTTGCGGACGTTGTTGTGTTCTTCAACAAGACCAGTGTACTGAATGGGCATGTTGTAGCCGGCAAATTCGGCCATCTTTGCGCCTAATGCGATGTGTAAATCGGTATAAGGAGTGGTTTTCATTGTGTATTATA
>JAGHVO010000012.1 GCA_018064245.1 Candidatus Colimorpha pelethequi | reverse complement strand
AAATCGTTTACGGCACAATTGTGATAAAAATCCTATTCGATTGTGTAATCTTTAGATTCTATTAAAGGAACTGTAATGGGTGTGGATTCAGCAGATTATCTATCCAATGTCGTTTTGACGGCGGAGCCTAACTATGGCTACCACTTCACACAGTGGAGCGACGGCAATACCGACAATCCCCGCACTTTTGTTTTGACGCAAGATACGACATTTGTGGCTGAATTTGAAAGGAATAGCTATTCCGTTGCTGGCGTTTCAAATGATGTCTCAATGGGACTGGTGCTTGGTGGTGGCACATTCCTCTATCTCGACACCGTAGTGCTGACAGCAGAGGCCGTGGAACCCTATCATTTCACCCATTGGAATGATGGCGACACGGTAAATCCCCGCAGCATTGTTGTCTGTTCGGATTCCACATTCACAGCCTATTTCGAGAACAGCACTGAAGGCATTGCAACGGCACAGAAGAGCTACACATTGACGGTGACAGGCAACACCATCCGCATCTGTGGCGCAATGGGCGAGACGGTAAGAGTGTTTGATGTGATGGGGCGCAAACTACTGAAAAAGAGACTTGACAGCGAGGATATCCTTCTGAACCAGACTGGCGTGTTCTTTGTGCAAGTCGGCAACGCTCCGGCAGAGAAAGTGGTGCTTGTGCGATAGTCTATGCCGGACATTAATAACAAAAAGGGAGCCGTTACGGCTCCCTTTCTTTGTTTGATCCACAACTTCCATTATAATTTGATGTATCCTGGGGCGGGGAAATGCATTCCGTAGAGGATAAGATTGTTTTGCTTGGCGTAGTCGAGTACTCGAATGCGTGACGCGATGGCCGTTTCGGGATCTTTGTCGTAGGCTGCGCAATATTCGGGATGCTCGAGCTGGAGTGCGACTCCGTGCATGATGTCTCCTGCAACCAAGATGCTGTCTTTCTGGAAAATGGTGTGTCCAGGAGTGTGACCATAGGCGGCAATGGCAACAACGCCTCCTTCAAGGGTATCTCCTGCGTGAAATAAAACAATGTTGTCGCGATAGGCGTCCAGCGTATTGATTACTTGAACGTTCAAATCTGCTGTGGAATCGGTCCATGAAGCATATTCCAACTCGTTGATATAGAGTTTTGCATTGGGAAACTGACAAGCGCCTTCGTGCATCAGCCCTCCAATATGGTCGGGATGGAGATGGGTGATGTAGATGAGCTCGAGTGAGTCGGGATTGACTTCCAATTCCTTGAGTTTTGGAATCAGTTGGCTGAACGGAGCACCCAAGCCCGCGTCAATCAGGATGTTCTTTCCTTCGCTTTGCAAAAGACAGCAACTCATCGAAGCGGGAACACCATCGGACAAAGCCTCCCACAAAGAGTCTGGCACGGTAGGAAAGAGGCTCTGCTGTTGAAACATTGGGTCGGTTTTGTCTTGAATCCAAGTGATGGATGTAGACTGTTGCAAATCAGTGGTTTCGGTTTTGTGGCCGCAAGCCGAAAGGCAAGCAATAAGGATGCAAAGAGGTAAAAATAATCTTTTCATGGATTTGCGTATTATGATATATATGTGTATTTCCGATTCACTAAATTACTGAGGATCTACATCGAAATGAATTGACAATGAGGCGAAAGCCTTGTCTAATGTGAGCTTGTCGGCCATGTCGAGAATGATTTTTTTTGCTTCTGAAACGGGTTCGGTGCGTTCGAATCGGATCATTATTTTTTTGATATAGAGTCCTCTCACACGTTTGATGCTTGGATATTCTGGACCCATAACTCGATTGCCGAATACGTTACGAAGCTGTGTCGCCAACGCTGCAGCGCCTTCGTTGAGTCGTTCTTCGTCTTTGTGGCGAATGGTGATGTCGATGAATCGGTAGTAGGGTGGATATCGGAACACGCGCCGCTCTGTCACCTGACTGTTGTACATTTCTTGGTAGTCGTTGTCTATCACGTTGCGGATGGCTTGGTGCCAAGGATTGTAGGTCTGTATGATGACTTTGCCTTGGTGACCGTGTCTTCCTGCGCGACCGCTTACCTGCATCATCTGCTGAAAAGCACGCTCAAAAGCGCGGAAATCAGGGAAATAGATAAGGTTGTCGGCACTAAGTATGCCTACCACGCTCACATTGTCGAAGTCCAGTCCTTTGGTGACCATCTGCGTGCCTACGAGAATGTCTATCTTTCTGTCTTCAAAGTCGTTGATTAGCTCGGTGTAGTGGTTTTGCTGACGTGTGCTGTCGAAATCCATACGAGCCACTCTGGCGTTGGGGAAATGAATGCTGAGGTCTTCTTCAATACGCTCTGTTCCAAATCCTTTCATGGAAAGATGCCGTGAATGGCATTGCGGACATTCTGTCGGGACTGGGATGGAATAGCCGCAGTAGTGACAGCGGAGACTATTGGTGGCTTTGTGATAGACCAGCGACACGTCGCAGTTTACGCATTGCGGGGTCCAGTTGCAGTCGTTGCATTCGATCCGAAGCGAGAACCCACGTCGGTTTTGGAATAGTATGACTTGTTCGTGATTGTTGAGCGCTTCTTGGATATGATCGATGAGAAATTTGGAGAAATAGCCGTTGACTTCTTTCTTTTTCGTGGCCTCTTTCATGTCAACGCAAAGCACCTCGGGCATCTGCAAGCCGCCGAAGCGGTGCTTCATCTCGGCAAATCCGTATTTTCCGTTTTTGACGTTGAAATAGCTCTCGATACTGGGTGTGGCGGAGCCGAGAACGGTCTTGGCGTTCCAGAGATGTGCGAGATAGATGGCTGTGTCGCGTCCGCCGTAGCGTGGCGCCGGTTCGTATTGTTTGTAGGAAGGGTCGTGCTCTTCATCGACAATTACCAACCCCAAGTTCCGGAAGGGCAGGAAAAGTGCGCTGCGTGCGCCAAGCAGAATCTTGTATCCATCTTGGTTGTGAGCACGTTGCCAAACCTGCGCCCTTTGGCTTGGAGAGAATCGGGAGTGATAAACGCCAACTTCGTTGCCGAAGAATTTTCGCAAACGATTGATAAGCTGTGCCGTAAGTGCTATTTCCGGCAAGAGGAAAAGCACCTGTTTACCTTGCTCCAAAGTCTTTTGAATGAGTTTGATATAAACTTCTGTCTTGCCGCTCGAAGTCACTCCGTGAAGTAAGCTCACCGACTGGCTGTTTGTCGAAAGTGTCTCAAAGGCTTGTTGCTGCTCTTCGTTGAGGGCGATGGTGTCGGGATTGGAGGTACGTTCGTATGTCTCCAAGCGACTCGCTACACGTTCTTCTTGTATCAGTATTCCATTCTTGACGAGCGTGTTAAGGCTCGACAGCTGACCATCTATGCAATCCGTCAGTTGTTTTTTGAGTATCGCCTCTTTGCCAAAGTTCGATAACTGCATGAATTTAAGCAGTACATCTAATTGTTTTAGAGTCGTTTTCTTCTTTTCCAAAGAATCGAAAAGTTCTTTGGCGGCGGCTTCGTTTTGGTATTGTTCGGCAAGCGAGATCCATTGCACTTTTCGTGGCTTGAACCGTTCATGTAGGTCTTCGTCCATTACAATGATATGTTTTTCTATCATGGTATGGACGAGCGGCATGATGGTCTTGATTTCAAGCGCTTTGGCAATGTCTTGTACGGTCATCACGGGTATTTCCGAAAGCAGTTCCACCACACGCATTTCGTTGCGAGAGAGGTCGGATAGTTCGCCCGAGAAATCAGGGTGAATCGCCAACGCCGATTCGCTGGCCAATCGGAATGCCGATGGGAGCGCAATGGCCATCACATCACCGATATAGCACATGTAGTAGGAGGCAATCCATTCCCACAATTGCAAATGGCGTTCCTCAATCATTGGGAAGGTGTCCAAAATGGCGAGGATGTATTTTACCTTGTAATTTGGCACCTTGTCGTGAATGCGACGTATTACGGCGGAATAGAGTTTTTGTCTGCCGAATTGCACCACAACGCGTTGTCCTACCTTCACGGAATCGTTGTACTCTTGCGGTACTCGATAGGTGTAGGTGTCGCGCAGATGAAGCGGCAATATTACGTCAACAAACAATGTCTCCATTCTTGTAGTGATTTCTTGTTTGCAAAAATACGAAAAAAAGAAGAATTGCGTTATATATTTTTAGTTATTGGCTAAGAGTTGAAAATTCGAGGCGGAAGTTGGTGAAAGCAACGCGGAAACCTCGGGCGTTATGTTTGTTTTGACTCTTTTCGTATTAACAGGATATTTGGAAAATAAACAATTCAGCAACAACCAATCTCATGGCGCACCAACCTCATATTGCAATGGCTGTCATCAATGATATTGTGACTGACCAGCGTGTGCATCGTTCCTGTCAAACCTTGACGGATGGTGGTTATGAGGTGACGCTCATCGGCCGCAAATTGCCTTATTCGCTCCCGTTGAACCGAGCTTACGAAACTGTGCGCATGCGTTTGCTGTTCCGCAGATCGTTTCTTTTCTATGCCGAATACAATCTCCGTCTTTTCTTCCGACTTCTAAGGAGCAACGCCGACCTTTTCTATGCCAACGATACGGATACGTTGTTGGCATGCTACTGTGTGGCTCGCTTGCGTCACAAACCGCTTTTTCTTGATGCCCACGAGCTTTTTCCGGAGGTCCCCGAATTGGTACGTCGTCCTAGGGTGAAGCGCTTTTGGGCGTTTTTGGAGAAGAAACTATTCCCCAAAGTCGATGCGGCCGTTACGGTATGTCCGAGTATCGCTGGATACTATCGTTCTCGCTATGGTGTGAGAATGCAGGTCGTGCGCAATTTTCCCATTTATCAAGCCGAAGAGAATGCTGTTTCAGCGACTGATGTCGCCGAAGTCCCTGTTATTCTTTACCAAGGAGCCGTCAACAAGGGTAGGGGACTTGTCGCCATGGTTGATGCCATGGAGTTTTTGGAAGGCTATCGTTTCTTGATTGTCGGCGATGGCGACATTTTGGCTCCGCTGAAGCGCTATGTTTCCCAAAAGCCTTGGAAAGATCGCATCATCTTCCAAAACCGAGTGGAATGTCAGGCGCTAAAATCCATCACGCGACAAGCAGCATTGGGTTATGTGGTGATGGATAATCTCGGCCTTAACTATTACTATTCGTTGCCAAACCGCATTGGCGACTTCATCCATGCACATGTGCCTGTTTTGGCTTCCGATTTTCCTGAAATCAGGAATGTGGTCAATCGCTATGCTGTCGGGCAGCTGGTGGAGGAAAGGTTGGGAAGTGAAAAGTTGGCGGAAGTTGTGCGTCAAACCATTCAATATTGGCAAGAAATGCCTTCGCAGGAAAGAAATGCACGGTTTGACGTCGCGGCCAAAGAACTATGTTGGCAGAACGAGCGAGAGGTCTTGCTTCGTGCCGTGGCGTCGGCTTTCAATAAAAAACAATCTTCAGAATAAATGATTTCAACTTTATAACACTCTAAATTCAACTTTTTATGGTTTACAACATTCTTGTCATTCTCTATTTTTTCGGTGTGCATTTGGGATTATGGTTTATTTTCAAAAAGGCCGGCGTGGCGCCGTGGAAGTCGTTGATTCCCATTTACAATGTTGTAGTATGGATTAAGGTATGCGGAAAAAGCTGGAAATGGTACATTTATTTCGCGATTCCCGCCATCAATGTTTATACCTTTCTGTTGATGGTTGTCGAAACGGCGAAGGTTTTCCGTCGCTATGGCTTTTGGGAGCAGACCGTGGCTGTTGTGCTGCCTTGCGTCTATCTTCCGTTGTTGGGTTTGTCCAAGAAATATGTCTATACCGATCCCAAAGACCTTCCGCCTCATAAGATTAGCGAAGCCCGCGACTGGCTCGACGCCATCGTCTTCGCGCTTGTCGCCGCCGTGATTATTCGCGCCAACAACTTTGAGCTATATCGCATTCCTTCTTCTTCCATGGAAAAATCTCTCTTGGTGGGCGACCGTCTCATGGTAAGCAAGGTCGCCTATGGCCCTCGCGTGATGATGACTCCGTTGAGTTTTCCGTTGGTACACAATGTAATGCCTTTGTCGCATGGCAACACGGAATCTTATCTCAAATGGATTGAATTGCCGTACCATCGTTTTCCTGGATTTGGAAATGTGGAGCGTTACGATGCTGTGGTGTTCAACTATCCCGATGGCGACACTATGTGTACCGCTTTCCAGAGCAACCGCAGCTATCATGACTTGGTGAGAGAGTATGGTCGCGATGTGGTGCACAACAATCCTGCGCAATTTGGAGAAATCAGGGTGCGTCCTGTCGATAAGCGGGAAAACTTCATCAAACGCTGCATAGGTCTTCCTGGTGAAGATATCCAGATTATCGACCAAATGGTGTATATCAACGGCAAGCCGCTTGAGGCTCCGCGTTATGTTCAGTTTACTTACGATGTCTATTTCAACCCTTCGTGTCACAATCCTCGCAAGGCGCTTGAAAAAGCCGGCGTGTCGGACGAGGATTTTGGTACGGCGGTGTTGATGCAGCAGTATGAAGGTCTTCGTGCTTACGAAATTCCGTTGCCTGTTGAGATGGCCGAACAATTGCGCCAACGCGAAGATGTGGATTCGGTTGTGGCTGTAGTATATCCCGCAGGCGAGAATGGTCAAACACTGTTCCCCCATGCCGACGGCTATCAGTGGAGCGTCGACAATTTCGGACCTGTACACATTCCGCACAAAGGTGAAACGTTGCATCTTACGCTTGAAAATCTGCCGCTTTACATGCGTGTGATCTCTGTGTTTGAGAACAATACCCTTGAGGTTCGCAATGGAAAGATTTTCATCAATGGCAACGAAACGGACACTTATACCTGCAAGATGGACTATTATTGGATGATGGGCGACAACCGCCACAACAGCGCCGATAGCCGTTATTGGGGCTTCGTACCTGAAGACCATGTGGTTGGAAAGGCTTCGCGCGTCATCTTCTCAAAGGACAAGGACAGTGGAAAGATTCGTTGGAACCGTGTGATGCGTAAGGCTTCTAAAATTGATTAGATGATGGCGAATTCATAATTCACGCTGTTTTACCAGCGCATTTCCTGCCACCAAGTATTCGCGCCCGTCGGCAAGCATCACGCAACGCCAACGGGTGCGACGCTTTTCCAAGGCTTTGAACTGTATGCCTGGACGGTTGCGCAACTCAAAAACATCGCCTTGGTGCAAGTCGTTGAGACGCAACTCTTCTTTTGCGTCAAATCCGCTGTCGTAGCGATGCAGGTTGTTCTCGATTTGTGTATGCAAGACTTGGCTCAACGGTATCGCTTTTGCATAGCGGTGCAGCATGGGTTGTGTCTCTTTCGGAAAGTATTGCAGATATGAAAGAATCAATTCCGCATATTCTCCTTGCCATTCGTGGCCATGTGGCATTACCTTGTTGCCGTATCGTTTCCAGGTTTCCAAATGCGCCATTTCGTGCAGTAACACCCAAAGGAAGAAATAGCTGTTCAAATCACCGTTTATACTTATCTCGTGAAAATCATGCTGCGGCTGTGGACAGCGATAGTCGCCAAGTTTGGATTTTCGTTCGCGTGTAATATGCAGTTTCACAACGTTCTCTTGCGTAATGTAGGTGTAAATCAAATCTTCACACCCTTCGGGAAGATACTTTTTTAGTATCGCTATATATTGCTCTCGAGTTTTCATAATAACTGCAAAGATACATTTGTTTCCGTTTTCTTAAAAAAAATTTTTATCTGCAAAATAAACCATTATTCTTGATTTTGGATATAAATGTATTGAAATCAGTGTGATGTATTGATTTGATGACATTGTTGAGTAATATTACTACGAATTAAAAAATGCATTTTTAACAATAATCTGCAAGTTTTTTTGTTAATATAATACAAAATATTAAAAACCGTAAACTATGTTTGCAGAAATTAAAACACCCAAAGGCACCATGAAAGTCGTATTTTATGAAAAAGAAGTGCCGAATACTGTAGCTAATTTTGTCAAATTGTCAAAAGAAGGTTTCTATAATGGTCTTCGTTTCCATCGTGTCATTCCCGATTTCGTTATCCAAGGCGGCTGTCCTTTCTCCCGCAACTGGGGCGATCCACGCATTGGCACGGGTGGTCCAGGATATGCCATCAAATGTGAGACGCAAGCCGAAAAACAATACCACGACCGAGGCGTACTCTCTATGGCTCACGCAGGAAAGGACACTGGCGGATCTCAATTCTTCATTTGCCACAACAGGCAAAACACCCAACATCTTGACGGTGTGCACACTTGCTTCGGCAAAGTGATCGAAGGACTTGACGTTGTAGATGCCATTCGTCCGGGCGACCTGATTGAATCCATAACAATTGTTGAAGAATAAATTTTCGAAATAACTAAATAAATTTATAAAATCATGAATTTAGGTATAAAACTGTTGGTTGCTGAAGATGATCCCAATCTGGGTACCATTCTGAACGCATATCTCACTCAAAAAGGCTATTCCGTATTTCTCGCTACAGATGGTCAGATTGCTCTTGATACCTATCAAAAAGAAGACATCGACGCCTGTATCCTCGACATTATGATGCCCGTTAAGGATGGCTATGCCGTGGCTAAGGAAATTCGTCGTGTGGATAAGAAAACTCCTATCCTGTTCCTCTCAGCAAAGAATCTTGAGGCCGATAAGTTAAAGGGTTTTGAGGTCGGTGCCGACGACTACATCACCAAGCCGTTCAGCATGGACGAACTGCTGGCTCGCCTCAATGCCAACATTCGACGCGCTTTCGATGACGGCAAGCCCGAAAAGAACCTTTTCCATTTCAGCAATACCACTTTCGATTATTTCCATCGTACTTTGACGGTGAATGGCGAAACGCGTACGCTTACCACAAGGGAAAGCGACCTGCTGCGTTTCTTTGCCATCAATTTCAACCAACTGGTTGATCGTAACAGCACGCTCCAGAAAATATGGAAAGACGACAGTTTCTTTGCCGCTCGTAGCATGGATGTCTATATCACTAAGTTGAGAAAATATCTTAAGGATGATCCTCAACTCGAGATTGTCAATATCCACGGTGTCGGTTTTAAGTTGGTTCAAAAAACGTGATTTTGTTAGTATTCGCAGGTTTGAGGAATTTTACCTGTTGGTATGCCGATTTTACGTATTTTCTAAAGAAAACAATTATTTAAGTGAAAATCACTTTTTTAGGTACGGGTACTTCTCAAGGGGTACCCGTCATAACTTGTAAGTGTCCCGTGTGTCAATCAACGGATTCCCGCGACCGCAGGTTGCGAACTTCCGCTTTGATTACCACCGACGACAACCTCAATTTTCTTATCGACATCGGTCCTGATTTCCGCGAACAGATGCTTCGCCAGCAGGTTATGCATCTCGACGGGATTCTCATCACCCACGCCCATCGCGACCATGTTGCGGGTATTGACGACATTCGCGCTTTCAACTACACGCAGAACTGTAAAATGCAGGTCTATGCCAACAAAACAGCCTTGGATATCTTGCAGCGTGATTATCACTACATTTTCGACTATCACGAATTTCCGGGACTGCCCGAAGCGGATCTTCATTGTTTGAGCGGCGACGATCCTTTTAAGATTGGCAAACATTTAATAATGCCCATAAAGGCAATGCACAAGACTATGCCTGTGTTGGGCTATCGTATTGGAAATCTTGCCTATATTACCGACGCCAATTTTATCAGTGAAGAAGAATTGCTAAAATTGACGAATGTAGATGTGTTGGTTATCAATTCGTTGCGCCAAACGAAACATTTTTCGCATTATTCGTTGCCAGAAGCATTGGAAATCATCAAGTTGGTCAATCCTCGTGAAGCTTATATAACCCACATGAGTCACGAAATGGGGCTTCATGCCGAGGTCGAGAAAATCTTGCCTTCCAACGTTCATCTTGCATACGATGGTTTGATGGTATCCGTGAACTGACAATACAATATGCAACGAACTTAATACTTACTTTAACTTTCCATTTTCACTTATGCATCTTCACGTCGTCTCTTTCAATGTCCCTTTTCCTGCCGACTATGGCGGCGTGATTGACGTGTTTCATCGGGTTCGTTGTCTGGCTCAGCAGGGTGTCAAGGTGCATCTGCATTGCTATACGTACGGAAGGACTGAGGCTCAAGAACTTCAGCAGATTTGCGAGGAGGTTTGCTACTACAAGCGTGAGATGCTGCCCCATCATTTGTTGGCAAAGCGACCTTTCATCGTGGCGTCGCGTTGCAACAATGCGTTGCTTGAGCGGCTGCGCCAAGATGATTATCCTATCTTGTTGGAAGGTTTGCACAACTGTTGGCTGTTGGAGCAACTGCGCTCCGAATCTAAGCGTACTATTGTGGTTCGTGCACATAATGTTGAACACGATTACTACGCCAATCTGGCTCAAGTGGAAAAACGTTGGTGGAAAAGACTTTATCTTCGTCAGGATGCGCGCAAACTGCGTCGCTACGAGCCGGTGCTGTTGAAAGCGGATGCCGTTTTGGCAATTACCGAAGCCGATGCTGCCCATTTTCAAGAAATAGGTTGTCGCAAGGTTGTTTTGCATCCCGCCATGCACCCTTACGACGAGGTGATTTCGCAAGAAGGCACTGGCAATTACGCCTTTTACCATGGCAATCTTACCGTTCCCGAAAACTACCATGCCGCAGAATGGCTTATCACACAAGTGTTTGCAAACACACAATATCGTTTGGTGATTGCTGGAAAAAGACCTTCGCAGCTGCTGCAAAGACTTGTAAGTCAGTACGACAACATCCAGTTGGTTGCTTCGCCTGATGACAATCAGATGCAACAACTGATGCAAGATGCGCAAGTCAACATTTTGGTAACAGACCAACCTACGGGATTGAAACTCAAGTTGCTCAATTCCTTATATTGCGGCAGACATTGTCTTGTAAACAGTAACATGCTTGCAGGCACTCCGTTGAGTCCCATCTGCCACGTTGCCGACACACCACAGGAAATGAAACAGCAACTTGCAGTTCTTATGCAACGTTCATTCACACAGGAGGATATGATTTTGCGATCTGAACTTCTTTCCTCGTATTATTCTAACGTTGCCAATATTCAGCATCTCATTGAAATTATCTTTTAATTGCAAAATGCATCATTTCCAGAAACAATTTTTGCTGCTGTTCTGTTGCTGCTGCTTTGATTTTGCGCAGGCGGATATTCCTTTTCGCAATCATCGATTTGACAGCTGGACGGGGTTGGAAATGCCGAAGGACGCGATCGTTTTTGTGGGCAACAGCATCACGGATATGCATAACTGGGGCGAGGCTTTCGGAGGCGACGCTCGTATTGTGAATCGTGGCAACTCGGGTGCGCTGAGTGGTGAGGTGTTGCAGAATGCAATGTCGTGGCTGCAATATCATCCTGCCAAGGTCTTTCTGATGATTGGCACCAATGACTTGGGTTCCGACACATCGGAATATGCTATTGTCAAGAATATCTCAGCCCTCGTGAAACTTGTCCGTAAGGAGAGTCCGCAGACGCAACTTTATCTGCAAAGTATTCTTCCCGCTCGTGACCAAAAGTTGCGCACGTTGCAGACCATCCAGGCGACAAATAAAATGATTCGTGAACTGGCGGAGCATACTCCTAATACCACTTATATTGACTTGTATCCCACCTTTTTGCCTATTCTAGACAACAAAGTCTATTCCCTCGATCAACTGCACCTAACTGCATACGGCTATAAGCTTTGGTGCGATATCATCAGTCCGTATGTCGGTCTTAATTCGGTCTATCCCGACGACGCTGAAATGTTGCAGCAGGATGCGGGTTTGTGGGGTTCTCATGGTATGAGGGCTACTTATTTCAGTCTGTTGCCTATACAAGATGATGACATTCTCTTTTTCGGAGACGAGATGGTCAAAAATGGCGAATGGGCGGAACAGTTGCACGATACACATGTGAAGAATCGTGGGACAGGGTGGGGCTATGGTGGCTCTATAGCGCTCACTTCAGCGATGGTGGATGCAACTTTCTCCGGCAAGATGGAGCGTCCGAAAACGATTCTACTCTATACCGCTACGGATGATGTGAATGGCGATAATGATCTTGTTGAAGTGGAATTGAAGTACGAGAACCTTTTGAAACAAATCCACAAGGTGGCTCCTGATGCGCAAGTTGTTGCGTTGACTTTGATGCCGACACTCGACAATAATCCTCGTATTGTGGAGTTCAACACTTGGTTGCAAAAATTTGCGAAAACTGATTCCAACTTGAAAGTGTTGGATATTTACACCATGCTAGCTCTTGAAGATGGAACGCCCAATCCTGAATATATCAAAGAAAACTATCTCTATGCCAAAGGCTATAGGGTAGTGGCTGACGCGATTGCGACAATGTTTTAGTCTTGGAAATATTCGAAGATGACCTTTGCTTTGGCGGGTCCGACGGCTTGTGTGAGGTCGGCGAGGGTCTGCAACTTGATTTGCTTTACGGAACCATAGCGCAGCAACAGGTCTCGCGCGGTTTTCTCGCCGATGCCGGGAATATCGGTAAGTTGGGTGCGGAATGTCCCTTTGCTGCGTTTCTGTTTGTGGAAGGTGATGGCAAAACGGTGTACTTCGTTTTGAATCTGTTCCAATAGATGGAACAAGGCATCGGTTGGTTTAAGTCCGATGACTTGCGGAGGATTGCCGTAAAGCAGTTCCGAGGTGTGGTGTCGGTCGTCTTTTGCAAGGCCTGCAATGGGTATTTCTAGTCCGAGTTCGCCTTCGATGACTTGGCGTGCCATCTCCATCTGTCCTTTGCCGCCATCAACGATAAGTAGTTCGGGCATGGGTTTCCCTTCCTCTTTCAAGCGATTGTAGCGGCGGTAGATGACCTCCGCCATGGAAGCATAATCGTCGGGGCCTTCGACTGTCTTGATATTGAAACGTTTGTATTCGGTGCGGTTGGGTTTGCCGTTGGTAAATCGCACCATGGCTGCCACGGGATAGGCTCCCTGAATATTGGAGTTATCGAAACATTCGATATTTACAGGCAACGCGGTAAGTTGCAACGCCTTTTGGATTCGTTCCAACAGGTGGTCGGTGGCGTTGCTGCGACGCTGTGCCGAGGAATCGTCGGGATAGAGCAACGCACGTTGGTGACGGCATTGCTGCTGGTAGGAAATGACGTTGCGGAGGGAAAGGTCTATCAGTTGTTTTCGATCTCCTCTCGTGGGTACTGTTTGATGAAGGTACTCCTCAGGAATCTCTTCCACATGCAGCGGAAGCAGCACTTCGTGGGCTGTGCTTTCGGTCTGCTCGTGGAGGGCGGGAACGATGGTGGCGAGAATCTCTTCGTCGCTCTCGTCCAACTGTTTTTTGATTTCGTTGGAAAAACTATAGACGATGCTGCCATTCTTGATGCGCATCATATTCACGTAGGCGAAACGATCATCAGAGACAATGGAAAATACATCTACGTCTTTGACGTTGGTGTTGACAACGGTGGAGTGACTCTGATAGCTTTCCAGAAGATGGATTTTTTGCCGTAG
The DNA here is from genome assembly GCA_018064245.1 of Candidatus Colimorpha pelethequi. Classification (GTDB taxonomy): domain Bacteria; phylum Bacteroidota; class Bacteroidia; order Bacteroidales; family P3; genus Colimorpha; species Colimorpha pelethequi. The sequence goes on along the minus strand of JAGHVO010000012.1, from coordinate 99,433 downwards.
TATTTCCGCTTCTTCAAACCTCAGTTCCTCGGCGAGTGAAAGCATCTCTTTCTTTTGTTCTTCAAGGATTTCGCCAAAATCGCCTTTCAATATCTTGCGTATCTGTTCGATGGTTTGCAGATATTCTTCATGACTTTGCAATCCGGCGCAGGGCGCTTTGCAGAGTCCTATCTGGTGTTTCATACAAGGACGCTCTGCCGATTGAACGGAGGCTTTGAGTTTGCGTTCGCAGGTGCGGTAGGCGAAAAGTTGTCGGATGATGTCTTGCAATTCTCGTAGCACACGTTGGTTAGGGTAGGGACCGAAATATTGTCCGTTGAGGTGACGGTTGCGTGTGAAAAGGATACGTGGATAGTCCTCGTGGGTGATGCAGAGGTAGGGATACGACTTGTCGTCTTTGAGTAAGCTGTTGTAGCGTGGCTGGTACTGCTTGATGAGGTTGTTCTCCAGCAAGAGGGCGTCAACCTCGGTGGCGACGACTGTCACGCGGGTGTCGTAGATGTTGCGCACCAGCATCTTGATTTTGGCACTCTTTTCGTCGTAGTGGCTGAAATAAGAACTTACTCGTCGTTGCAGGTTGCGCGCCTTGCCCACATAAATGACGTTTCCCGAAGCGTCCAGATGCTGATATACACCAGGTGTTTCGGGAATGGTTTTCAAGCGGACTTTGATACGCTCTATATTCTTGTTTATGCTTTCGTCAATCATGCCTCACGGCTCGATGTTGAGTTAAGAGTCAAAAAATCTGCAAATCATCAAATCAACAGTTCAACAAATCAACAATTCAACAATACTTTAGTCACTAATCAGGATAGACCAAGTCGGCCTTGACGACGCGGAAACCAACCATTGAGATGCCTCGAATGTCGTATTTGTGGGAACATTGGCTGATGCGGACAAGTTGTTTTCCTTCAATGTTAAAGAAATAATATTCCCTTACTCGGGTGACGGTGGTGAGCAGACTTCCGTCAAGATCTCCTTTCCAGTTTCCTGCCTTGTCGCGTATCATGATTGTGTTGCGGAACATTCTGCTGTCGCCGTTGGGACCGTCAACGGTTACCATGATGGGCAATGTGCTGGAGATAAATTTGGCGGTGTCGATCACGGTTGTTACATACAAGTCGTAGCAATCGTCGATGTTTTCGATATTCACGTTGAACTTCTGCTCCGTGAAGCGCTGGAAATTCCCGTTAGGAATCTCTTGTGTTTCATTGAAGACGACGCCCTTGTTGCAAGAAACCAAGAGCAACAGCGAACAAGTCAATGTGAGAATATTACGAAACATGAAGTAAGTCAAGTATTAAGTGTTAAGTATTAAGCGTAATGATGTTCAAATCAACGATTCAACACTTCAACAATTCAACAAATCTATTTTACCAGTCTTTCCAAAATCTGCACGGCGTTGGTAGCGGCACCTTTGCGCAGGTTGTCGGCCACCACCCAAAGGTTCAACGTGCGTGCCTGTGAGGGATCGCGGCGAACGCGGCCTACAAACACCTCGTCACGACCTTCGGCGGTGATAGGCATAGGATATTGGAGCTTTGATGGATCATCATAAAGTACGATGCCTTCTGTCTTGGCAATAATGTCGCGTGCGTCTTGCAGGTTGAATTCTTCGTGAAATTCAATGTTCACGGATTCGGAATGGCCGCCAACTACGGGAACACGCGCCACTGTGGCGCTAACGGCAATGCTCTTGTCGCGCAAAATCTTGCGGGTCTCGTCAACCAATTTCTGCTCTTCGGTGGTATAGCCGTCGGCCAGAAAATCGCCGCCGTGAGGGAAGAGATTGCGGTGAATCGGGTAGGGGTAAGCCTTGTTGTCGCAATTGCCCGTCGCCTCTTCTTGCTCCAATTGGCGAATGGCCTTGATTCCCGTACCCGTGATGCTCTGGTAGGTGGAGATGACCAAACGCTTGATGTGGTAGTGTTTGTGCAGCTGCGAAACGGCAAGCACCATCTGGATTGTGGAACAGTTCGGGTTGGCAATGATATGGTCGTTTGGCGTGATGACGTCGAAGTTGATTTCGGGAACTACCAACGGAATGTTGGGGTCCTTGCGCCAAGCGGAAGAGTTGTCGATGACAACGGTTCCAACTGCGGCAAATTGAGGCGCATAGAGGCGCGAAGCGTCAGCTCCTGCCGAGAAAATGGCATATTGTGGATGTTGCGCAATGGCATCTTCCACCGATACCACAGTCAATGTTCTTTGTGCGAAGGCAATTTGTTTGCCCACCGATTTCGAAGAAGCGGCAGGAATGATCTCCTCATTGGCAAATCCTCGCTCTTCAAGTACTTTCAGCATTACGCCACCAACAAGTCCGGTGGCTCCAACAACGGCAATTTTCATTATCGAATCAATGTAATGGTTCCTTTTGCGACATTGGTCTTGTCAGGATTGACAAGATTCTTATAGTGTACAATATAGGTGTAACTTCCTTGTGGAAGGTCGTTTCCATTCATGTCTTTGCCATCCCAGGCGTCGTTCTTGTCCTTGAATTTGTAAACCAGATTTCCGCGACGGTCGAAAATGCTCATCTGTATGTCAAGCAGTCCGATGCCATAAGGACGGAACAGATTGTTGGTCTCGGCACCAGGAGTAAATGCGTTGGGCATCCAGAAGGTCTCTTTCAGCATGTGGATGACAATGCTGGCATCTTCTTCGCAACCGTATTGGCTTACTGCATGCATTCTGATTTCTACAGAGTCTTCGGAAATAGGATAGCTGAACTGGAAATTCTTGTCGCGGGCGGTGTTGCCGTCGGGGAGATACCAAATGCGGCTGTCTCCGTTTATGCTGGCGTCAGTCAGCAGGATGTTCAGCACATCCATGGTGGCGTTCTCGGGAGTGGCAACAATCTTGGCGGTGAGTGGGTGCAACGTAAACTCAAGTCTTACAGTGCTGTCGCAGCCATAGCGGTTGTGCAACATAATGGTGTCGGTATAGCTGCTCTCGTAGTAGGTCAAGCCGTTTCCGGTAGCCCATGTATAGGGTTTGCAATCATCCACCACGTCAACATTATAGCTCTTCTGGTAAACGGTAAGGCTCAAATGTTCAACGCTGTCGCAGCCTGCTTCGGAACGGAAGGTTTCGGTGTAGTTGCCCGTGGCGGTATAGGTATGGGTGCCAAAGGTATAGGATTGGCCTTCGCAGATGCCGTCTTCATAGTTGAGTTCAAAGTTCGGGTAGGTGAAAATCATAATACTGTCGTAGTTCGAACATCCGTTGCTGAACGTAGCCGTACAGTAGATGATTGTGGTGTCGATCTTGTTCTCTGCAATCGAATCGGCGGGACGCAGTGTGAGTTGGGTGCTGGCGGAATTGATTTGGTAGCGAGTTTCGGGCAAGTCGGATTGTGCGCCATTTAAAACGTGACGTGCGTTCCAAGTGGCAGAACGCAGCGACTGACCGCTTGAAGGATAGTTGAGTGTGACCTGTGAGGTTTGACCTTGGCAAATTTGAGGATGCTCGCAGCTAAGATTCATTGTATTGGCAGTATCCATTCCAATGATGATAGTGTCGCAAAGGTAGTAGTTGTGTCCATTGGCACCAGTATATTTCATTGAAACCATGTAGCGTGCCTCTGTGGTGGGAGAGGCTTGAATGGAGGTATGATCGGCGTTGGTATAGTATGCTTCTGTGGCAAGTGCGTTTGCGTCGGTAGGCAATATTCCCACTTCAACGGAGTCGCCAGTGGCAAGCAGTCTCCACCACTGGATGTTTTTGGTAGTAGTTCCTTGGGGGGTGAAACGCCACGCCTCGGGTGTGGTTACATCTCCCGTCCATCCGCCGGTTTGATTGCCGCGGTTGGGAGCCACAAATGCACCAGGTGAATTGGGTTCGATATAATTCGTGAACTTGGGCAAACCTGTGTTTTCGTCATATTGAGGGTTGTTCTTGGTAGAAACTTGATTTTGTCCAGTTGCATTTTGAATGCCAATAATTCCTTTACCGCTGTTGGTTGAACTGCAACAGTTGCGCTCCTTTACATGCACCTCGATAACGTTGGTACCTTCATAACAAACAATTTGGTAGGTGTTGTAGTTGTTGTGGTTGCCAAATTGATCAACGCCATTTACGCTTGCGCTCAAATATCTGCAGGGATATTCTCCACCTACATGGCGAAACATTCCACAGGTACCATTATTGCTGCGTAGGTAGGCAGGATCAATATCTTCGTAGATGCCATAGATGGCGTTCATGGCAGGTTCTGCGGCAGTCGGCCAGTTGGGTGAAGGGATTGGCACGGAGTACATGTACGGACAGTGCTGGCCTACGCGGGTGAGGTCGAAGGATACCAGTCCGTTGGAGCCCACAACGGCCGAATTATATTTTTGTCCAAAGAACATAAAGTCAAATGGGAAAGATATTTGACTGTTTTCCCAAGCGTCATCGGTACTGATGTTCAAATGCTGACCAGCGTGGAAAGAAGTGTCAGGGGGATTGTAAGGAATGGGCTCAATCAGATAGGTTCCATTGAAGTGCTGCGTGGTGATAAAGGGTGTTGCATTGAGCACTATGCTATGTACATCGCATGTGATTGCGGTATCCCAGCCATTTAATCGGTATAATGTGCAGGGTGTGTGGTCGTATTTTTGGTCAATGGTAATTTCGGGACATTGAGCCCAAACAGTTGAGAATGAAGCAAGAGCGACGATGGCGAAAAATAGGGATCTCTTTTGCATGTCTTTTTGTTATAGTATAATTAGAAATTACAAAATTACGTATTTTTTTTTAATGACACAAAAAAAATCCCTCTTGTTGCAGCAAGAGGGATTTTTAACGTTTTTTTATACTGTTTTATTTCTTGATTCTCATCTTGTAGAACGAACGATAGACGAAAATCAAAGCAATGATGATGAATGCAATTCCGAAATAAGGAGCAATGTTCATGAAGTTGGGGCTGATGGCGATTTCCATAGCCAACACACCAAACAAGGTGGTGAACTTGATGATGGGGTTGAGTGCAACGGAAGAGGTGTCCTTGAAAGGATCGCCTACAGTGTCGCCTACAACGCTTGCATCGTGGAGCGGAGTGCCCTTGGCTTTCATGTCAACTTCAACGACCTTCTTGGCGTTGTCCCAAGCGCCACCAGCGTTTGCCATAAACATTGCCTGGAAAAGACCGAATACGGCGATGGAGATGAGGTAGCTGATGAAGAGGCAAACGGCGTTGTTGCCACCAATTCCGGCAGGAGAGGAGAAGCAAGCGAAACCAAGTGCGAAGCAGAAGATGGCGATGAAAATGTTGATCATACCTTTCTGAGCATAGTTCGTACAGATTTTTACCACTTCCTGAGACTTGTTGATGTCGGCTTTCTTGGGAGCGTTGGGGTCGAGTCGGATGTTGTCTTTGATGAACTCGACAGCACGGTTGGCGCCAGTGGTAACGGCTTGCATTGAAGCACCCGTGAACCAGAAAATAACGCAGCCGCCGAGGATGAAACCGAGAATGCTATAGGGGTTGAGCAGGTTGAGGATGTCGGTAGGATTGATGCCAAGGGTTTTCTGGATCAAGAGGATGAGGGAGAAAATCATGGTGGTTGCACCTACTACGGCGGTACCAATCAATACGGGTTTTGCGGTAGCCTTGAAGGTGTTGCCTGCACCATCGTTGGCTTCGAGGTAGTATTTTGCCTTCTCAAAATCGGGAGTGAAACCGAACTCGTCTTCAACTTCTTTCTTGGTCTTCTCAATGTCGTCCTCAATCAAGGAAAGTTCATAAACCGACTGCGCATTATCGGTTACAGGACCATAGCTGTCAACGGCGATGTTTACAGGGCCCATGCCCAGCATACCAAAGGCTACGAGGCCAAATGCGAAGATAGAGCAGAAACCGCCGAGGTCGCCAAACAATGCAGTGATTCCAAAATATTCGGAGGTGAAGTAAGCGACAATCATCAGAACGACGAACACGATACCTGTCCAGAAAGCGCCCATGTTGCCGGCAACGAGACCAGAGAGAATGTTCAGGGAAGCTCCACCTTGTTCGGAAGCCTTCACGACCTCATTCACATGCTTGGAAGTGGGGGAGGTGAACACTTTGGTGAGTTCAGGAATAAGAGCGGCACCAAGTGTACCACAGCTGATGATGACAGAGAGTGCTATCCAAAGGTTGGGCATTCCTTCTACATCGCGGAGCATAAAATAGCTTGCGCAGAAAGTACCAATGATAGAAAGAATTGAGGTAATCCAAACGAGGCTGGTAAGGGGTTTTTCGAAGTTGATGTCGTCGGCTTTGCTGTATTTAGCCTTGGCGATGGCACCATTAATATAATAGGCGAGAACAGAAGCGATGATACCAAGGATACGCATTACGAAAATCCAAACCAAGAGCTTGACCTGCATGGATGTGTCGGGAACTGCAAGAAGGATAAAGCTTACCAAGGCAACGCCGGTAACGCCGTAGGTCTCGAAACCGTCGGCGGTGGGTCCGATGCTGTCGCCAGCATTGTCACCCGTACAGTCGGCAATAACGCCAGGGTTGCGGGGATCGTCTTCTCCAATCTTGAAAACAACCTTCATCAAGTCGCTTCCAATATCGGCAATCTTGGTGAAGATACCGCCAGCGATACGCAGTGCGGAAGCGCCAAGTGATTCACCAATGGCAAAACCGATGAAGCAGCTGCCTGCAAGATTTTCGGGCATGAAAAGCAGGATGACAAGCATCAGAACCAATTCAATGCAAATCAGCACAATGCCAATGCTCATACCAGCACGCAAGGGGATGTTCAACAAATCGAGGGGACGACGACGCAAGGAGGCGAAAGCCATACGGGCATTGGCATAGGTATTCATACGAACACCAAACCAGGCTACACCGTAAGAACCCAAGATGCCAATGATTGTCCATGCCAAAACCAAAAGCACGGAACCGAGGGGCATCTTCGACAACACGCCAAAGTACAATGCAATGGCAGCGCCAATAAACACAAACAAGATAATCAAGAACTTGCCTTGCTGTTTCAAGTAGGTGGAGCAAGTCTTGAAAATCACGTTACCGATTTCCAACATGGATTTATGAGCGCCAAGGCGACGAACCTTGTTGAATTGCCAAAAACCGAAAATCAAGCCTAATACAACGATTGCAAAACCCCAGTATAGGATTTTCGCATTGGGGTCTGATGCAAATCCCGTAGGCATTTCCAAATCAGCTTCGCTCGCGAATGATAATAAAGGGAGTGCGAAGGCAGATAGTGTAGTTAATAACTTCTTCATTTAGTTTGAGTTTGTTAAAATGAGTTATTTTTTTTAGACCTACAAAGGTAACACTTTTATTACAAATACAAAAAAAAAACGTAATTTTGCAACTATTAATTCTTCAACATTACTTTATTATACATTAATACTCTTTGCCTTATGACTATTGAACTTGAACTTCAGAAAACCGTTTCGTCATTTCTTGATACAAATTATCATATTCAAGTCCCTTCGGAACAGATCGTGCTCCAAGAAACCAAAAAAGAGTTTGAAGGCGACATTACCTTGGTTGTTTTCCCGTTTGTAAAGCAGGCTCGCAAGGCTCCCGAGATGATTGCCAATGAAATAGGTGCGGCTGTTACTGCTCAGTTGGATGATATTTCGGGCTATAATGTGGTAAAAGGTTTTCTCAATTTCTCGGTCAGTCAGCGCTACTGGATGAATTTCGTTTCAGAACGTGTCGGCGATTTGTCGTATGGCTTGACTGCTGCTGATCCCAACGCGGCTCCTGTGGTTGTTGAGTATTCTTCGCCCAACACCAACAAACCGCTCCATCTTGGACATATTCGCAATAATCTTTTGGGTTGGTCGGTGAGCGAACTTTTGGCTGCCAATGGCAACAATGTCAAGAAGGTCAATCTGGTCAACGACCGTGGCATTCATATTTGCAAATCCATGCTTGCCTGGTTGCGCTTCGGCAATGGCGAAACTCCCGAGACAAGCGGAATGAAAGGCGACCATCTCGTAGGCAAGTATTATGTTGAATTTGACAAGCATTACAAGGAAGAAGTTAAAGCTTTGATGGAACAAGGCATCGAAGAGGAAGAAGCCAAGAAACAGTCCCCGTTGATGCTTGAAGCGCAGCGCATGCTGAAACGTTGGGAAGAGGGTGACAAAGAGGTGCGTGACTTGTGGCAGAAGATGAACGGTTGGGTGTATGCCGGATTTGATGAGACTTACAAAAAAATGGGTGTCGGCTTCGACAAGGTCTATTATGAATCTAATACATATTTATTGGGCAAGGAACTTGTTCAAAAAGGTCTCGACCTTGGCGTTTTGTTCCGCAAGGAGGATGGTTCTGTATGGTGCGACCTCACCGGTGATGGATTGGATCAGAAATTGCTGCTTCGCAAGGATGGCACTTCGGTCTATATGACCCAAGATTTGGGCACAGCCTTGTTGCGCCACAACGATTTTGGAGCGGAACGCTTGATTTATGTTGTCGGCAACGAACAGGACTACCATTTCAAGGTGCTCAAGCTTATTTTGGGCAAACTTGGATTTGATTGGGCCGACAAGGTTTATCGTCTTTCTTACGGCATGGTTGAATTGCCCAATGGCAAGATGAAGTCCCGCGAAGGTACTGTCGTGGATGCCGACGACCTGATTGCCGAAATGGAAAAGACCGCCGAAGAGATGAGCAAAGAGCACGGCCGCAATAGCGACCTTACTGTCGAACAGCAACAGCATCTCTATCATATTTTGGCATTGGGCGCACTCAAATATTTCATACTTAAGGTGGATCCCACCAAGAATATGCTTTTCAATCCAGCCGAGAGCATCGACTTTAACGGCAATACGGGTCCCTTCATCCAATATACGCATGCACGTATTCGCAGCATTGTGAGAAAAGGGGAGGAGCAAGGCATTTCAATTTCCAATCCCGTCGCTATGACGCAAGAATTTGAATTAAGCGACAAGGAACGCGACGTAATCAAGATTTTGCACGATATGCCTTCGGTGGTGCGTCAGGCTGCGGAAAATTATAGCCCCGCCATGATCGCCAACTATGCCTATGATTTGGCGAAGGCTTTCAATAGTTTCTACCAAGACACTCCAATCTTGAGAGACACCGATGCCGCAACGATGCAGTTCCGCGTTCAACTCTGTGATATTGTCGCCCAAGCATTGAAGAATACAATGAAGATTCTTGGCATCGAGGTTCCCGAAAGAATGTAATTTCTTGAAGTCGGTTTACTGCTCTCAATTATGATTTTTGAAGAGTCATACAAGATTTTTTCTTTGTTGTGCGACGCCGACGACAAGCTTTCCTTGTGGGGAATGGCGCGACTCATGCAAGAGGTTGCCGAACATCATACAAGTCTGACGCATATTGGCTTTGCCGATTTGATCAAGGACAATAAAGCTTGGGTGCTGAGTAGAATGTATTACTGTATCTCTCGCCTACCGTCGGTGGGGGAGACGGTTACTCTAAAGACTTGGTCTCGTGGTACAAATGGACTTTTCGCCTTTCGTGACTACCAAATTATCGATGAAGCTGGAATTGTTCTAGTTTCAGCTACAAGTGATTGGGTATTAATTGATTTTGAAAAACGTCGTGCATGTCGTATGTATGATGTTATGGATAAATACGAGCATCATCAAATTTGTGCAACTGATAAAGATCATTTCGACAAGTTGATTGTTCCAAATATCGATAATATTGAACCGTTGACTTGTGTTCAGGTGCGTGAATCCATGATCGATCATACGCAACATGTCAACAATGCTGAATACATTCGACTCATTGACGATTCCATCAACAAAAATTTTGAACATTTGAAGACACTTGAGATTGTTTTTTCGAATGAGACGCATCGTCAGGAAGAAATGAGAATTTTCCGTATTCAGGATAATGGTTCGGTATTTTTCCAAATATCCAATTCTCGTGAAGTTGCCGTCACGGCCAAAGCGACTTTTTAATTGATTTTTTATATTGTTATTACATTTTTTTTCTTTATGTCATATTTTATTAGAATTTGTGTTATGTTAAGTAGGTGTATAATGCAAGCGTTTGTTGATGTTTTAATCTTCTTCCCCTCATTGTTGTAAGAAAATCATTCCTACTCTTTATTGACCAAAGAAATAAATGCAATATAAAAGCAAGCGCCGCGAAAAATTTCGCGGCGCTTGCTTTTTGTCAGAAATGAAATTTCAATTTATTGAGCTTTTTCAATTTCGCTCATTCTCTGCTTGATTGCATTTCCTTCTGCGTACATTTCAAGCTGTGCATAAACTTGTTTCAGAGCCTTCAAGCATTCGTACTGGTTTTTGCGCTGCATTTGCTTCTGGTTTTCATCAGTCAGATTGTCAACATAATTGAGTGCTGCCTGGAAATAAGAGATTGATTGTCTGAAGAAACCTTTAGCTTCATCTTCAAGTTTTTGGTTGAGGCCAGTCTCGTCATCCAAAGGAACTGCATTTGCGGCATTCTTTTTGTCGGCACCTCTGTTGAAGATCATGATACCCATGCCGAAATTTGCGTCGAACTGATTGGGATTGAAAGTCAAAGACTCGTTGTATAATCTTTCGGCACCTTCATAGTCGTTGTTGGTCTCAAAAATGTTTGCGGACAAATTTACAACCTGTGAATATTCGGGTTTGTCTTTGGCGTTTGCAAGTGCGCTATTAATCATTTCCCTGCCTTTTTCAACATTGCCATTCAAAAAATAGGCTTTTGCGAGCAAGAGATTTGAGTTGAAGTTGTTTGGATAAGCTTTGTTAAAGCTGTTGGCAACTTTGATTGCCTCTTCGTTTTCGTTCTTTTCTTTGTAAATATTGAACAAAGTATTGTAAACGTCTTCTTTGTCGTATTTGCCACGAACAAGGATCTTGAAATATTTTATCATGTTGTTGGTATCCTTGGTGACTTTTGCGCTGAGACCTGCAAGATAGTATGCGTCATTGGCGAATTTTTTGTCGCCGGAGTTGGTGAAAATCTTGACGGATTGTTCTGCCAGATTCATTGCTTTAGCATAGTCCTTCTCGTCGTTGAAAGCTGTGACGGCACGGCTGTAGAAATCGTTGCCCACAAAACGGAATACTTCATTGTTTTGAGTGGAAAATTCATTTTCCTTGTCAAGCTCTTTGCAACGATTTGCTGCATTAAGAGCCTTTTCGCACCAGTTGGGGTCAAGGTCTTTGAATTTTGATTTGGGATTAGCGGCTTCACCACCGATACGACTGTAAATCAAGCCGGCATAGCACCATGTCTTGGCATCGTCTTTAGTGGATTCATGCACGCATGCTGCATCAATGGCAGATTTAGCTTTGTTTAAATAGCCTTTTTTCAAATCTTGAATGGCGCTAGATACATTCATAGATTGTGCATTTGCGAAAATTGCAAATGAGACCATTGCGAAAAATAAAGTCAGCTTTTTCATGATTTATTATTTAACTAATTGTTTGTTAATCTTTTTTTGTTTTTTTGTCGCATTTATCTATGCGATTGCTTTACTCATTAGTATCACTTGCGGGTGAATTATTGCTTTCGGCACTATTTTCTTGAGCATCATTTGTTATTTCATTGGATTCCACATCCTCCGATGGTATTGCATCTTCTTCATTTTCAGTGGGAACCTTGGTGATGGATGCCATGTAGTCTTTGCCTCTCAAATCAATGAGTTTTACACCTTGGGTTGCACGGCCTAACACTCTCAGGTCGCTTACCTTGAGTCGGATGGTGACGCCAGAACGATTGATAATCATCAAGTCGTGGTCGTCGTTGACATTGGTGATGGCAATCAGTTTGCCCGTCTTCTCGGTGATTTGCAGAGTCTTTACGCCCTTGCCGCCGCGATGGGTTACTCGGTATTCTTCAAGGTCGGAACGTTTGCCGTAGCCCTTTTCGGATACAACCAAAATATTGTCTTCCTTGTTCTCTACGCAGAGCATTCCAACAACCTCGTCCTCTTCGCCTGCCAATTCGATGCCTTTGACACCGGATGCGCCACGTCCCATTTCGCGGAATTCGTTTTCGGGACAACGCACCACCTTGCCTTCCTTGGAAGCGATGAGCATCTCGCTTTCGCCGTCGGTAAGACAAGCTGTCAACAGTTCGTCGCCTTCGCGGATGCCCACGGCGATGATGCCGTTGGTGCGAGGACGTGAATAGGCTTCAAGTGTGGTCTTCTTAACGATACCCTTCTTGGTGCACATTACAATATAATGATTACCTATATATTCGGCGTCGGTAAGTGATTCCACATTGACGTAAGCCTTGATCTTGTCGTTCGGGTCGATATTCAACAAGTTGAGGATGGCGCGACCCTTGGAACTCTTTTCGCCTTCGGGAACTTCGAATGCGCGAATCCAGAAGCACCTACCCTGCTCGGTGAAAAGCAGCAAATAGTTGTGGTTTGTTGCAGTGAAGATATGCTCCACAAAGTCTTCGCTACGTACCGAAGTGCCTTTCGAACCCACACCTCCCCTATTCTGCGTACGATATTCGTTGAGCAAAGTGCGCTTGATGTAGCCCATGTGAGAAATGGTGATGACCACCTGGTCGTCGGGAATGGTGTCTTCGATGCGGAATCCGGCGGCGTTGTATTCAATGCGGGTGCGACGATCGTCGCCGTATTTGTCACGGACCTCGATCAGCTCGTCCTTGATTACATTCATCAAAACATTGTGGTCTCCGAGGATTTCCTTGCAACGAGCAATGAACTTGATTTTCTCGTCGTATTCCTCTTGAAGTTTCTGACGTTCCAGTCCGGTGAGCTGACGCAGACGCATCTCGACGATTGCCTGTGCTTGCAACTCGCTGAAGCCGAATTGATTCATTAAGCCGTTGCGCGCTTCGTCAACGGACTGCGATGCTCGGATAAGCTTGATGATTTCGTCGATGATGTCGATGGCCTTGAGGAAACCTTCCAATATATGAGCGCGACGCTCGGCCTCGGCCATGTCGAATTGGGTGCGACGAGTAACCACATCTTCGCGGTGCTCTACGAAATGACGAATCAAATCCTTGAGGTTTAGCAGCATAGGACGACCGTGAACCAAAGCGATATTGTTGACGGCGAACGACGACTGCAATTCAGAGAGTTGGAACAACTTGTTCAGCACAACCTTGGGCATTGCGTCGTTTTTCAGATAATAGACAACGCGAATGCCTTCTTTGTCGGATTCGTCGCGAATGTCGGCGATACCGTTTATCTTGCCTTCTTTGACCAACATGGCTTGTTTCTTGATCATCTCCGCCTTGTTCACTCCATAAGGAATGGAGTGTGCGATGATGATATTTCGGCCTTTATTGTCCATGTCGATGGAGGTTTCCGCACGAAGAATAATGCTGCCTCTACCCGTCGTGAAAGCCTCACGAACGCCATTGTATCCATAGATGATACCGCCTCCCGGGAAGTCGGGCGCAGTGATGTGCTGCATCAATTCCTCGACGGTGATGTCGGTGTTTTCGATGTACGCCACGCATCCGTTCAAGACCTCTCTGAGGTTGTGAGTGGGCATGTTTGTTGCCATACCTACAGCGATGCCGTTGGAACCATTGACCAACAGGTTGGGAAACTTGGCGGGAAGTACGGTAGGTTCATCTCTGTCGTTGTCGTATGTTGGCATCATATCGACGGTGTTTTTCTTGATATCTGCCAACATCTCATTGGAGATTTGAGCCATTCTGGCTTCGGTGTAACGCATGGCGGCGGCTCCATCACCGTCGATGGAACCAAAGTTTCCTTGTCCATCTACCAAAGGATAGCGCATTGCCCAAGGCTGAGCCAAACGAACCAAAGCGCCATATACAGAGGAATCTCCATGAGGGTGGTATTTGCCCAAAACCTCACCTACTACAGAAGCTGATTTCTTGTAAGATGTGTTGTAGAACAAACCCATGTCGTTCATGGCGTAAAGAATACGACGGTGAACAGGTTTGAAGCCATCTCTGACGTCGGGAAGTGCACGTGAAACGATAACAGACATGGCATAGTCGATATATGCCGATTTCATTGTCGTTTCAATGTCAACGCGAGTAATTTTTTCGTTTTCGGAAATCATATTTTATATATATACTTTATTTACAAGATATTGTATTAATCAATACTTTTTAATATAAAAAACAAAGATACGAAAAAATAGTGAATTTTGGAAGGAAATAGTGAACAGGAAATGTTGATTTGTTGATTGTTTTGAAAATTAGTGATTTGTGAGTCTAACATGGCTTCAGCCAAGAAGAATTGATCTTGCCACTGTATTTGAGAATTTCTCCGACCAATCAACAAATTGATGTTGAAAATAACGGATGCCGTCGCCTTCATACCCCCTAAATTTGATGTAAATTTGCAAATTGAAAAAAGTATGTTTTATGGATCGTGCAAAATTGAGTTCCAACGTCAAAAAAGCCCTCAACAACAGTCGTGATGAAGCCATTCGCCTGAAAAACGGGTCTATTGGCGTGGAGCATTTGTTTCTCGGAATCATCCGGGAAAAGGAGTCTTCTGCTGTTCAGTTGCTTACGTCGTTGGGTGCGGACATCTCTGAAATTCGCAGTCGTATAGAGTCTGCCATAGGTCAGGCCGGACTTGACATCCAATATACGCAAGATAGCGAGATTCCCATTTTGCGGCAGACCGAGAAGATTATCCGCCTCAGCTATCTTGAATCTACCAAGCTGAAGGATACGCTTATCCGTACAGAACATCTGATTCTCGCCTTGTTGCTTGAACACGAGAATATGGCCGCACAATTGCTTGAGAAACAGAATATAACATACGATTCATTCTTCCGATTGGTGCGTACGCAAAAAGGCATGGCCGAAGAGCCTGAATCCGAAGGTGCCCTACCCGATTTCAGCAGTCAGACAAGCGAGGACAACAACGACGATTCGCCATATCCAGAACCAGGAGAGACCACGCAACGTCAAGAGCCAAAATCGAGCAGCAAAACGCCTGCGTTGGAGAATTTTGGTCGCGATCTTACCAAGGCTGCCGAAGAAGGTCGTCTGGATCCGATTGTGGGCCGAGAAAAGGAATTGGAACGCATTGCGCAGATTCTTTCCCGTCGCAAGAAAAACAATCCTGTGCTCATCGGTGAGCCTGGCGTAGGAAAGTCTGCCATTGCCGAAGGTCTTGCCATGCGCATTGCCGAAGGTCGCGTTCCGCGCACGTTGTACAACAAACGTATCGTTTCGCTTGATTTGGCGTCGCTTGTGGCGGGTACCAAATACCGTGGCCAGTTTGAGGAACGTATGAAAGCCATCCTCAACGAGTTGGAGAAAAATCGCGACATCGTCATCTTTATCGATGAAATCCATACCATTGTCGGCGCCGGCAGTGCCAGCGGTTCCCTTGATGCCTCAAATATGTTCAAGCCCGCTTTGGCGCGTGGCGAAATCCAGTGCATTGGTGCTACGACGCTCGACGAATATCGTCAGTATATAGAAAAAGACGGTGCTTTGGAACGCCGTTTCCAAAAGGTACTTGTAGAACCGCCATCGCAAGAAGAGACATTGGAGATGTTGCAAAACATCAAGGTGAAATATGAAGAACACCATTTTGTCACCTACACCGACGAGGCGTTGAAAGCTTGCGTTGCGCTTACTGAGCGTTACATCAGCGACCGCTTATTGCCCGACAAAGCCATCGATGCAATGGACGAGGCTGGCGCTCGCGTGAGAATAGCCCATGTTGAAGTTCCAACGGAAATTGTGACTTTGGAAAAGGAGATTGCCAGAATCGGGAAACTGAAGAAAGAGGTTCTGGCGCGAAAGAGCTATGGCGAAGCCGCACAATACCGAGATCAGGAACATGAACTGAGCAACAAGTTGGAGGGTTTGAAACGTGATTGGGAAACCAACGAGCGCGACAACAAGGTGAAAGTCACTGCCAACGACATCGCCGAAGTGGTTGCCATGATGACGGGAGTCCCCATACAACGTATTGCCGAAAACGAAGGGAACCGACTCATTGCGATGGAGCACGAATTGCAAGGTTCGGTAATTGGTCAAGACGAGGCTATCCGACAGATTTGCAAGGCTATTCGTCGCAATCGCGCAGGCCTGAAAGATCCCAACAAACCGATTGGAACTTTCTTGTTCCTTGGCCCTACGGGCGTCGGCAAAACCTACCTTACCAAGATTTTGGCAAAATACCTTTTCGATACCGAGAGTTCCATGATTCGCATCGACATGAGCGAATATATGGAAAAATTCGCCGTAAGTCGCCTCATCGGTGCGCCTCCGGGATATGTGGGCTATGAAGAAGGCGGTCAATTGACGGAAAAAGTGCGTCGCAAGCCCTACTCTATCGTCTTGCTTGATGAAATCGAAAAAGCGCATCCCGATGTGTTCAACGTACTCTTGCAGGTTTTGGACGACGGTCAGCTCACCGATGGTTTGGGTCGCAAGGTCGATTTCAAGAACACTTTGATTATCATGACTTCCAATATCGGTTCTCGTCAGCTGAAGGATTTTGGAACGGGTGTGGGATTCTCTACTTCAGCGCGTCTTGCGGAACAAGACCAACTGCAGCGTGACGTGATAGAAAAATCGCTCAAGAAAGCCTTCGCCCCCGAATTTCTCAACCGTATTGATGACATTGTCTATTTCAACTCGCTGAAAAGAGAGGATATCCATAAAATCATCGACATTGAGCTGAAGACGCTGTTCAAACGTGTGAAAGACATGGAATTTGGCATTGAGATAGATGAAAAGGCAAAGGATTTTCTTGTCAAAAAAGGATGGGACGAGCAATATGGCGCACGACCGCTCAAACGAGCCATCCAACGCTATATTGAAGACGATTTGGCAGAACAGATTATCAAGTCGGACATCCTTCCTGGCGATACCATCCACATTACAGCTTCCGATGGCGACGACTCAAAAATCGTTTTCGAGACAGTGCAAGGCGCTACTTCGCAGCAACTTAACGAAGCGATGAGCGAAGGCGTGGAAACCAACGAATCGGAATAAAGACAAATTTAAGTAAGCACACAATACAGCAAAAACGCACTTCTTTTGGGTGCGTTTTTTTTGATTTATTGTTCACATTTACTGCTCATTATCTGATTGTGTAGTCCTACAATTGAAAGTGAGTCTTCCTCTTCTTTTGAAGTCATTGAAACGATAGATACCCTCTGGGTGTTCCCACCTCAACACACCATTTTCGTTTTGCTCAGGAGTGCCTAATATACGTATAATTCTGGCAATGATTTCTTTGTTGAGTTTTTGCTTTGGGGCATTGAACGCAGACTCAAATTCCGCATCGGGATCTAAATAATTACCAAAATTCCACATGATTACACTGGGTTTCTCATCGGCGTCAAGCCAATAGACTGTTTCAACAATTGAATTGTCTGTCAATATTTGGTAATACGGACGGAAAAACGATTCGGATTCCAACAGTTCCCATTCAAATCTATCACTAACACTTCCATGTTGAGTTTCTTGTTTGTCAATGCATTCGAAGGAAAGGTCTTCGTGGTGGTTATGAATAAGACTCAGCATTGTGTCAAATGTGTCATATTCAAGTTTGGTTACAGTATCTTGACGTTGAATCAACGTAAACTGATGAATAGCTGTTTCTTTCATGAATAGTATATTCGATGTCTCGTTGTTTTCTTGTGAATAAAGCAAAACACTACCATCTTGTACGTTCTTGTCAACCGTTGGTTTCCCGCTATTAAAACCTATTTCGCAAAGTTGTGTCATACCTTTATCTGTTACCAAGACAATTTTGCGCACTCCAACAACATCAACCAATGCAACCAGCTTGTCCTCCAATGACATAAGTGAACGAATAGTTGTATCCCCTTCAGGATCCCAAATATAATGCGGATGGTTTTGAATTGTCAAGAAAGATCCAATGGTATCGGTCAGTTTATTTTTGGCGGCTTTCTCCACTCGCTTTTCCAATTGCTTGTCGGATATTGTTTTATTTGTTTTTCCATAGAATTTTTCAATCCACCAACACTCGTCCCTTTTTCTGCACTTTTCTGGCGAACAAAAACCTTTCTTGGCTTTTGCGATCAGTTCAGAATTCAAAAACCAAATACCAGCTTCATTTTCCATAAATAATGTGTCCCCGATTCTAACGGGGAAACATAAAGATATTGGATAGAGCAAATGCTTGTGTAAAGGTTTGTGGTATACCCAAGTAAAACATCCCCATTCCCCTAAATTCATAAAATCGACTTTGTAAATTTCATCATCATAAATTGTCTTGGGCATTAGCTTCTGATAACCATCGGAAACGACAATTGAGTCGATTTCACTATATGGAACAACCTCCTGTTGGTTTATTGCGAATTTGCTACGTCTGTTGCATTTCTGCCAAGAAATAGTTTTCGTGGACGTATCTATTATACAAAAATAACAGTTATCCCATCCCCAATTAGAGCAATAGCGCCTTTCATAAAATATGCAATAGATATTCCCTTTGTACTCAATTGCATTCTCCAAACACAGCCGACTTAATGTTGGATGTGGTATGTCAATTGCAATAGTATCGCGTTGCAATTTCAAATGTAAATCCACATTCTCTTGTGCTACACTCGGTACTGGCACAAAAGCCATAAAAAATCCCAACACTGACAACAACCGAAGGCGGAAAAGAATTATATTTAATAGTTGTCTTGTTTTCAATAATATGTACTTCATCTATTCAACTATAAGCTTTCTGCAAATATACATATTTATTCATGAAAAATCAGATATAAAACAAGAGTGGTTTTGTTTTTTTTTGAGGAAGTTGTACGAATCCCAAAGTATTGGCTTCTTTTTTTGTTGACGTATTTTCTGTTCAGAGGCAACTTTCGTGGTGCTATGCCATTGTCATAATGTGTTTTTGGCCAATTTTTCAACTTGACATTGATTGTTTCGTGAAATTTATGTAAATTTGCACTTTTCATTTATTAGAAACATCGTGTCAGATATCATCAACATATTGCCTGATAGCGTTGCAAACCAGATAGCCGCAGGAGAAGTCGTCGATCGACCCGCGTCGGCCGTGAAAGAGTTGCTTGAGAATTCGATGGACGCGGGAGCCTCGGAAATACAGCTCATCATCAAAGACGCCGGGCGTACCCTTATTCAGGTCATCGACAACGGTTGCGGAATGAGCGACAGCGATGCCAGACTCTGTTTTGAACGTCATGCCACCTCGAAAATCCACAAGGCCGACGACCTCTTCGCCATCCGCACTATGGGATTTCGAGGAGAGGCTTTGGCCTCCATTGCGGCAATTGCCCAGGTTGAGATGAAATCCAAGCTTCATGACGCCGAATTAGGAACTTGCATTGAGATTGAGGGCAGTGTGGTGAAAAAACAGGCTCCATGTACTTGCAACAACGGCACCTCTTTATCTGTCAAGAACTTGTTCTTTAACGTTCCTGCCAGACGCAATTTCTTGAAGAAAGACAGCATCGAACTGAGTCACATCGAAGAGGTTTTCAAACGAATTGTTCTTGCCCATTGTGACATTTCTTTTTCGTTCTATAATAACGGAAAACTGCAATACGACTTGCAAAAAGGCACTCTGGCGCAACGAATTGTGCAGATATATGGCGAATCCTACAAAAGTCGGTTTTATCCTATTGAAGAACAGACAGATGTGGTGAGAATTAAAGGATATGTCAGCAAGGCGGAATATGCAAAGAAAATACGCGGAGAACAATACTTGTTTGTAAATGGCAGGTTTATCAAACATCCAGGATTGAGTGCCGCTATTGAGAAGGCTTTCAATGAGTTGATTCCAGACCGCCACTACCCAAGCTATTTTGTGATGCTGGATGTCGATCCAAGTCGCATCGATATCAACATTCACCCCACCAAGACGGAAATAAAGTTCATTGACGAACATGCCATTTTCGCCATTCTTCGTGCCGCGACCAAAAAGGCGCTTGGACAATTCAGTCTTGCCACCGAATTGGAGTTCAACCCATCTACGGAAATTGATTTTACTCCCGCCTCCAAAGATTATATACCACAACAACCTCAGATTCAATATAACAGCGACTATAATCCTTTTGAAGTACAGGTTGATGACCAAAGAGGCGTTCGGGCGTTTTCTTCGCCGCATTACAATAATCCATCGACGGGTGCAAGATCGAAAACCGTTGAACGTCAAGGTTTTTCTTCAAAAGAATATCTTGAGATTCGCGACACGGAGAAATGGGAACATTTTTTTGACGACAAGGCCGAACCGCAAGCTGACACTACCCAAGAACAACATTCGCAACCGCCTCAACTCCAGTTGTCGGGATGCACTCAGGTGCTGAACAGGTGGATCGTTGGTGCAATGCCTTCGGGATTGTTGCTTATTGATCAGCACGAGGCACATGAACGTATTATTTATGAGCGACTTATGTCGAGAAACAAAAACAGGGACGCCCAGCAGCTGCTGTTCCCTGTAAATTGCTCTTTTACTGCCGCTGATGCCGAAATTTTCTCGGAATTGCTGCCCGACATATCGAAATATGGATTTGTGATCAACGAACTTGGCAAAAGTACTTTTGTGGTTTCGGCTATTCCTACCGACATGAGTGACAATGAACTGCAACAGCTTTTCGACCAAATGATTTCGGAATACAAAGGCTCTTTGATGCAAAAGTTCAACGATAGAGAGCAATGCTTATGCCGGTCGTTGGCGCATCAAACTGCCATCAAACCAGGAAAGGTATTATTACAAGAAGAAATGCAACAAATTGTGGCAGATCTTTTTAGCTGTCAAGTTCCAGAAATGTCACCATCAGGCAAGCGAATACTCAAAGTTCTCACCGAAACAGATTTAATTGGTTTGTTTTAGAGAGAGGAAACAAATATTAACATCACTCAATCATCAATTTTCTAATGTCCGACTATTCTCCTCAAGGCTTCCGAATGCTACCTACTGGCGTTAAAAATCTACTGATTGTCAACGCAATAATGTTTTTTGCCTATTATGTGATAGGCAATACCTTGCACCTAAACCTCAATGCGCTCTTAGGCATCTGGCCTTTAGATAGTGGCTATTTCCGTATTTGGCAGCCCGTCACCTATATGTTCATGCACGCCAACCTCGAGCATATCTTCTTTAATATGTTCGCTTTGTGGATGTTTGGCTATGTGCTGGAAAATTTCTGGGGAACCAAACGCTTCTTGATATACTATTTTGTTTGTGGCATTGGCGCAGGACTGCTCACCTTGCTCATTCCTGGCGGATTGACGGTCGGTGCTTCTGGTGCTGTTTATGGCATTCTTTTGGCTTTTGGAATGACTTTCCCCGAAGAACGCATCTATCTCTATTTCTTGATGCCCATCAAGGCAAAGTGGTTTGTGATTGGATACGCTGTCATTGAACTTCTTGAAGGTTTGTTCGTTACTGATGGTATCGCACATTTTGCCCACCTCGGTGGTATGTTGTTCGGACTCTTGTTGATTCTCTATTGGCGCAGACATCCGTTCAGCAGGTACTAAGGGGAGTTTTAAGTATTAAGTATTAAGTTTTAAGCTTTAAGTTTTAAGTATTAAGCTTCTAAGATTTAGTGATTTTGAGGGATTTTTGGCAGACATTCTGTCTCTGAATATCTTTTGAGGTTACGTCAAATATCCAATTCTCAGTTCATTGCAATGAACAAAAAAGGTCTTCTCTACGGTTTTCTTTGCTACCTCATCTGGGGCCTCTTCCCTGTTTATTGGAAGCTGCTCCAACATGTAGATTCTATTGAGATCCTTTCCCATCGTATGCTGTGGTCGTGTGTGTTCATGGTGGTCGTCTTCTGTGGTTTCAAGCACATGTCCATCCGACAACATGTCAAAACTACCAAACAATGGTTAATGTTGTTGCTCACGGGCTCGCTGATGGCATTCAACTGGGGACTCTATATCTGGGCAATAAACCATCATTATATCTTGGAAAGTAGTCTTGGATATTATATCAATCCGCTTCTAAATGTGCTACTTGGTACTTTGTTCTTAAAGGAACGCTTGAATAAGTCGCAAATGGTTGCTATTCTTTTCGCGTTGATTGGCGTAGGCTACTTCACCATTGACTACGGACGATTTCCTGTCATCTCCATCGCCTTGGCAACTTCGTTTGCTATTTATGGACTGCTGAAAAAGAAAATGGCGCTTGCCGCTACGCCCGCCTTGACGGTGGAAACGCTGTGGATGCTTCCTCTTTCATTGCTCTACATTGTTCTGCTTTGTGGAAAAGGCGAGTCGGCGCTCTGCACTTTCGATATTTGGACATACCTCTTATTGATAGGTGCAGGTGTTGTTACCGCCGTGCCTCTTTTGCTGTTTGGAAAAGCTGCCGAACGTATTCCGTTGACAACGTTAGGATTTCTGCAATATATCTCCCCTACAGGGCAATTCCTGTTAGGTGTGCTGTTGTATAAAGAAGCCTTCACCACGTCGCATTTGATTTGCTTTGGTTTCATCTGGGCGGGACTTATCCTCTTCACCATCGATGCTATCCGCCAGGCTTCCAAAACGTCAAAATAAAAGGCTGCAACATATAATGTAGAAGCCTATTTTTTTAATCTTCAGTAGGTAATGTTGAAAAAAAAAGTTGTGACAATCAAAAGGCTCAAATCAACAGTTCAACAATTGTCCCACTTTATTTTTAATTGTTTCTAAAATCAGTCTTTCCAGTCTCCGTTTTCTTTAATGAGATTGACCAATTCCTCAACGGCATCGGCTTGGTCGATGTTGCGTTTCATCACCTCTTTGCCTTTGTAGAGGGTGATTTTACCTGCTCCACTCCCAACATAGCCGTAGTTGGCGTCTGCCATCTCGCCAGGACCGTTCACGATGCAGCCCATCACACCAATTTTCAAGCCTTTCAAATGACTTGTGCGCTGTTTGATTTGCTGCAAAGCCTCTTGGATGTTGTATTGCGTGCGGCCACAAGATGGACAGGCGATATACTCGGCCTTTGAGATTCTTGCTCCAACGGCTTGCAGAATGTCGTAAGCCACAGGGATTTCTGCCACGGGGTCTTCCGTAAGACTTACGCGCAGCGTGTCACCGATACCGTCGATCAGCAAAGCACCGATGCCCGCCGCTGATTTCAACCTGCCTTGGTCGCCGTCGCCAGCTTCGGTGACGCCGATATGGATTGGGTAATTCATACCCAGAGCCTCCATCTTTTCCACGAACAGACGCGTACTCTGCACCATCACCTTTACGTTGCTGGCTTTCATGGAGAACACCAAGTCGTGGTAGTCCTGTTCACTGCACACCTGTGCGAATTCAATGGCGCTCTGTGCCATGCCTTCGGGCGTGTTGCCGTAGCGGCTCATGATACGTTCCGACAAAGAGCCGTGGTTTGTTCCAATTCGCATGGCGGTATGATGCTGCTTGCAGATTTCAATCAGGTGCGACATCTTCTCGCCGATACGCTTCAGTTCATCGTTGTATTCTTGGTCCGTGAAATGAATCTTTCCCGTATTGCGGTCGGTGTAGTTGCCCGGATTGACACGCACCTTTTCCACAATCGTGGCGGCAGTTTCGGCGGCAAGTGGATTGAAATGGATGTCAGCGATTAATGGAACCTCGCAGCCCCGTTTCAGCAGTTCGTTCTTGATGTTGTAAAGATTTTGGGCAGCCTTCACGTCGGGAGCAGTGATGCGCACCAACTCACAACCAGCCTCCACCATACGCAAAGTCTGTTCCACAGTGGCTTGGGTGTCCATCGTGTCGGTATTGGTCATTGATTGCACACGAATGGGTGCGCCACCTCCAAGGGTGAGGTTTCCTATATGTATCTGTCTTGATTTCATTTCGTTAAAAAATTGAGAGTTAGTTTGGTTGAGAGTTTAGAGTTTAGAGCCAGTTAAGAGTTAAGATGGACTGGAGCCTCTGTTCACAGTTCACAGATCACAGTTCACTTAAAATATACCTCTACGGCACCGACGCCGTATTTGCGCATTGGCGCGTCCATTACGGCGATATTGTCGTATTGCTTAAGTTCCTTGAGAATTTCGTCCTTCAAGATGCCCTTCCCTACTCCGTGGATGAAGACAACTTTCTTGACTTTGTTCAAAAAGGCGTGGTCCATACAGGTGCGAAAATAATGCATCTGAATTTCAAAGGCTTCGTGTGCGGAAAGGTCGCCAGGACGTTCGGTGAGGTTTTCGATATGCAAATCAACTTCCGCCTCGCCGGGGTTCGTCATATATTGCGCCAAGATGTTGTCGGCAAAAGACTGTGCGTTCTGTTTTTGCAACGACGCCAGTTGATGTTTCAGTTTTGCCACTTGATCCTTGAGGTTGGCAATCTGTGATTTCAAAGCCTTGATTTCGTCTTCGGGAGTCTGCGGTGTAACTATCGATACAGGCTTTTTCAGCACCTGAGGTGTAGCAGAAGGCAAGTCTTTCAGACTTTCGTTGAACATCTTGCCGGCACCCGACATATCGGCCATACGAATGAGTTCCTTCGGGTCCATAGGGATGTCGAAACCAGTGTCATCTTGCACAAAGACAAAATCTTCAGTGATGCGTGTGACAATGCCGCCCCCCGTCTGGTTGAGGAACTTGACTTTGTCACCCAATTGAAATTTAGCCATAATAAATCGTTTTATTGAGAAATACAAAATTACACATTTTTTTTGAGTTTTAAGTATTAAGTTTTAAGTGTAGTGTTTTTGCACAAACAACAAAACAAATATTTGTCAATTCGGAAAGTTTTTGTACTTTTGCATCGTCGACCAGAAGAGTCAGGGTCGATAGAGAAAGCGCATTGTTGCCTTATTCCTTGATGTGAAACTGGACACTTCACAAAAGTAAAGTCGGAATTTGGAATGATGAACGCTCACCGTGTTTGTATCTCAATTATCAAATCTGATACAACATGGTGGAGCAATTCACCTACCTTATTTTACTTTACGGGGAGTCCAGCCCTACATCAAAAGTGAGGTCACGAATGGATGGCTCCACTTTCTTTTTGTGTTTGATTTATGTTTCCGAGCCAAAACAACAAAAGTTGCGCCCGACACGTATAAGGGACAAACACCATGAAAAAAGTAGTATTATCGTTAATCATTGCCATTATGGGTAGTATGCTATTATCTTGCGACACCCCAGGAATCGCCCCCGATCAATATGGGAAAAACCTCATTGGGACATGGAGGCTTGAAAACGAAAATGGCCATATGGATTTTGAACTATCCGGAAAACTTTGGGGTACTGCAACTACCAATATGGGAGACTGTGAAGTCTTTATTGACGGTGTGTCGGGTGGTACTGGTCATTGGTCAATTGAAGACGATAATCTTGTTACAATTGGTGATTTGCACCAAAAAATTCTCGTATTTAGAATTGACAAGATGACATCAGAAACCATAGAAGGTACATTAGAGATGAATTCCACTAGCAAAATAATTTTAAAAAGGGTAAACAAATAACACCATAAAGTGCCAATATGTAGATGGATGATATGTGTTTCATCACTTGAAACCAATTCGAATCCCAGCTCATCATTGATGATGCAACACCATATCTACCAGACAAAAAAATATTATATCATTATTACAAACGGTTGCGCCCGACACATATAAAGGAATTTAAAAATGAAAAATATTGTATTATCGCTACTTATTGTGGCGTTCTTCTGTTCAAGTTGCTCTCACCAGATAATTCCTATTGAGACTTTCGAAGGGAACTATCAAAAGAGAATGCTCTCCAATTCTAATAAAGAGATTAAAGCAAATGTGACAATTTTTACTTCAGAAAGAGACATTAAAGACTCCTTTGAGGTTGTCTCTGTAAACGTTTATAGTCCTTGGTTTTCTATTCCGATTATTTACTCTTCTCAAAAGCAGATGAAGCTAAAGTTCTATAAGAAAGCAGCAACAAAGGCCTATGAAGCTGGTTGTAATGGCGTACTTATTGAAGGCATTGGTCGTTATAAAGTGCTTAACGTTCATTCTGGTATTTCCGTGCAAACTCTTTCCGACAAGTTCGTGGACGGAACAATAGCTAACGCAATTGACAAGCAAAGGAAAACTTACTATGATTCATATTTTCTTGAAATATCAAGAGATATTACTAATGTTTCAAAAAACTCGGACATCAATAAGATTAAACAAAAAATCCAGGTGTTTGAGGAGTATAACAAGTCTCTCTCAAAACCTAACAAAAAGGTTGATAAATACATCAAGGTTCTTAAAACTCGTGTCTCGCTGAAAGAGTATGAACTTCTTCGGCAAGAACAGATAAACGCCAAGCGTGCTGCTAAAGAAGACAACAATCTAAATTACGATGTTGATAGAATATCCCAAATGTTCTTGGCTCAGCGATTTGAGGATGGAACTGTTCTTTCTGCACGGGATGGTTTACAAGAAAATTATGTGGACTTATTTATCGATGAAATAAAAGACAATACAAAAGCCGCAACGACCATTGAACATTTGGAACTTATCAGCCGAAAGATCAGTATTTTGGATGAATACTGTAAAAAAAGTAAGAAGTCATTTAAATATTCTATGAAGATTAAGATGCTGGAATCATCTGTTGCGTCAAAACAAAAGTCAATAGAAAAGAAAAAGTAAACAAAAAGTATTTTGATATATTTGTCTGCTAAACTACATAACAAGTCACTTGACTTCTTGAACAAGAGTTGAGTGACTTGTTTTGTTGATACTGTCGTATGTCAGCCATCGTACTAATTCGGTACAGGTCTGCATACACAATAAGAGACTGTACCTCTGATATCATCATATCAAGATACCTGCGAGCACCCTCAATGCTCATCACGGTAAGTAGAAAGTCCGTAAGGTCTTCAATATCAAGCCTCGCCATTCGCGAGATTCTAATCCTGTAGCTTTTCATGCTTTTCGAGGTGGCGTTGCCAAACTTCGTCAAAATATTCCTCTACCGTCATCAATTCACTTTCAGGCGTTTTCTCGACGGTTTGGGAATTGCGGACGGGCTTGCTGTCGCGTGCCACACGTCTTGTGTGTACCGAATTGGAGCTTTCTGTTGCTATAGAATCCATTCCTGATTTTTTCCCAATTTTCAAAATTACAAAGAATAATTGACGTGTCAAAATATAACCAACTAAAATTTAGCAACTATCGTTTGTTGCACGATTGATCATTCTCTGTTCAAACTTTTTATAACTTGTTGATAAAAAAAATATGGAGTTGAACATCAAATAATAATAATTCTATACCTTTGCAAAACATTCCACCGATAGAAAACTAAATACATATTGATATGAAATTCATTGTAAACAGCCAAGTATTTGCCAAGCAGCTTCAAGCCATCAGTGGCGTAATCACGAACAACAACACGGTGCCCATCATCACCTGCTTCCATTTCCACCTCGACGAAGGCAAACTCATTGCCAAAGCCACCGATTTGGAAACCACCATCATTACAACCATCGAGGTTGAATCGGGCAAGTTGGACGGATTGACCGATATCGCTGTGCCTTCTCGTCTGCTTCTCGACATTTTGAAGAACATGGACGACGCTCCGTTGACGTTCATCGTGGACGACAACAATTTCTCCATTGAAATCGTTTCCGGTGATGGCAAATATCACCTTGCTGGCAACAACGCCGAAACTTATCCTTCTTTGCCCATTGTCGCGGATACGGTGTCCACTAACATTTCGGCATTTACACTGACCAACGCAATAAACAAGACTATCTTTGCAGCCAGCACCGACGAGACTCGTCTTCAGATGAGCGGCATTTTCTGCGAAATGAATCCCGAATGCGTCACTTTCGTCGCTACCGACGCCCACAAGCTTGTGCGCTATCGCCGTTATGACGTCAACGCTACCGAGACAACCAGCTTCATTTTGCCTCGCAAGCCTATCAACCTTGTCAAGAATATCTTGGGAACCTACAAAGAAGACACAAATGTCTTGATGGCATTCAACAATACCAATGTCACTTTCACTTTCGACAATTTCCACATTATCTGTCGTTTGGTTGATGGCAAGTACCCCAACTACGAGGCTGCCATCCCCAAGGATAATCCCAACAAATTGACCGTTGACAGAACCTCGTTCCTTAACGTGTTGCGTCGTGTCGGACTTTTCGCAAGCCAGTCCACTCATCAGGTGCGTCTAGGCATCGAGGACCGCAATCTCTCCATTTCGGCCGAGGATATGGAATTCTCCAACGACGCCCACGAGCACATGCCTTGCTCCTACGACGGCGAGCCTATGGAGATCGGTTTCAACGCCAAGTTCCTCACCGAGATGGTCTCCAACCTCAACAGCGAACAAATCCTCATCGAGATGTCGCATCCCAGCCGTGCTGGTATCATCTTCCCTGTAGTGGAATCCGAAGAAGCTCCCAAGGAAGACATCCTGATGTTGGTTATGCCTGTGATGCTTGCCAATTAAACCGTGGGCTGACAAATCAAAATTCAAAATTATTTGGCTTAAATAACATATCCTTTGAAAAAGCACAATAAAATCAATCTTTGGGGAGCGCATACCTCAACGGTGTTGAGTATCACGTTGGTACTTTTTATGCTTGGCTTGCTGTTGATGACGGAATATCATTCTTATATCCGGACTCACGCAGCGGAAGAGAACATCACTTACAAGGTTGATCTGGTTCCTGATGTGCCGGATTCGTTGGCAGTGGCTTTGCAGAAAGAAATTGCCGCCATGCCTTACGTCAAGCGGGTGGATTATATCTCCAAAGAAGAGGCCGCTACTTTGTTCGCCGAAGATTTGGGTGAAGATTTCGTCGGCTTCTTGGGATACAATCCGTTGTTCCCGTCGCTGATGGTGAATTTCCGCGCAGATTTGCTCGATACAACCTCTACCACTATCGACAAGTTCTCTCGTTCGATGCAAGATAAAGGCATCGTGACGGGAGTCGCATATCAAGAGAGCATCGTTAGCGAACTTAAGGAAGATTTCTATAAAATCACTTGGATATTGATAATATTCATTGCATTGCAGATAATTATCAGTATTTTGATGATATACAGCACTATCCGCATTGCGCTCTATGCGCAGCGTTCTACAATCAAGACCATGCGTCTGGTGGGTGCAACCATGTCGTTTCTCACCCGTCCGTATATGATGAGGAGCTTGTTGTATGGCGCTTTGGGTGGCGTGTTGGCCGACTTGCTGCTCGTGGGAACGGCCTACCTCATCGACAACAAATTCGGTCTTTCGCTAATGGGCGGAGAGCATATCCTTTGGTATGGCATCATTGCAGGTTCGATCATTCTGTTGGGCGTGATTATTGCGCTGATCTCTACCAGAATGGCCGTGAGAAAATACATCAAAACCGAATTCTAAACAAAACCGTAAGTCGGCATTGAATCAACAAAACAGCAAAAAACAATTCTACAATCTATGAATACAAACGAAAAAGAGACTGAAAACAAAAATTTCGACTTTGTTTTTGGAAAGACTAATTACATCTTGATGGTGGCTGGAATCATCATTCTGGTGCTCGGCTACATTCTGCTTTCTGGCGGCGGCAGCGACGACCCCAACACCTTTAATCCCGCAATGTTCAATGCCCAGCGCCTTTATGTGTCACCTATCTTGATTGTAGTTGGTTTTGTTGTCGAGATTTTTGCAATTATGTTCAATCCCAACAAGGGAAAGGATAAATAATCCTTACGGTTGCAATCATTCGATTGCCTTAAATTTTTTCCAATAACTCAACATTTCTTCTTTATGGAATGGTTTGAAGCACTTATTCTTGGAATCATCCAAGGCCTTACTGAATATTTGCCCGTTAGTAGCAGCGGACACCTGACTATAGGCCAGTTTTTGTTCGGCATTGATGGCGAGGGCGCTATGGATTTTGAAATCATGGTTCACGTTGCAACAGTGCTTAGCACTTGTGTCATTCTCTGGAAGGAAATTGTGTGGCTGTTTAAGGACTTGTTCAAGTGGCAGTGGAACGACGGCACGAAATATGTCGTTAATATTCTCATTTCCATGATTCCTGTAGGCATTGTAGGTCTGTGTTTTAATGATCAGATTCAAGCTGTTTTCGATTACGACCGTGTAGGGGAACATTTCGGAAATCCTATTCTTTTGGTTGGTATTTGCTTGTTGGTGACGGCCTTGTTGCTGACTTTCTCATATTTTGCCAAGCCTCGCCAAAAGGAGAACATTTCGCCAGTACACGCATTTATTATAGGTGTCGCCCAGGCTGTTGCCGCTCTTCCAGGACTTTCGCGTTCGGGAAGCACCATTGCAACAGGTTTGCTTTTGGGCAACAAGAAGGAAAAACTCGCACAGTTTTCTTTTCTTATGGTAATCCCTCCAATTTTGGGTCAGGCTTTGCTAGATGCAAAAGACATGCTTTTCCCTGATGCCGAAGTAGTTGCTCAGGCTGCATCAACACCTACTGCCGCTTTGGTTGTGGGTTTCATTGCTGCTTTTGTTAGCGGCTGTTTCGCCTGCAAATGGATGATTAACCTTGTGAAGAAAGGCAAGCTGATTTGGTTTGGCGTATATTGCGCAATCGTGGGCGCGCTTGCAATCGTACTGCCGTATTGTATGTAATAATTGTTTGAAATAAAAGTTACTGCAATATGACAGTTGAAGAATTACTTGAAGGAGTAGTCTTGCCTATTGACAAGCCTTATCAATGGACCTCCTTTCAGGCTGTCAACAAAGTCAAATCCTATATCCGACATCGTTTCGGACTGAAGAAATTCAAGATCGGACACGCTGGGACTCTCGATCCTTTGGCGACTGGTCTCTTGCTTGTTTGCATAGGTAAAGCTACAAAAAGCATCGAAACCTTGCAACAGGGCGAAAAAATATATACGGGCACTATGGTTTTGGGCGCCACGACTCCTTGCTACGACTTGGAACGCGCCATTGACCGCTACTACCCTTTTGAACAGATCAATCCTACCTTGCTTGAACAGACAAGGCAAATGTTTTTGGGCGACATACTGCAAGTGCCACCGATGTTTAGCGCAGTAAAGATCGATGGACAGCGCGCCTATGAATATGCAAGGCTTGACGATCCCACTGTAACCATAGCTCCCAAAACAGTTCATATTGAATCTTTTGAGATCACTGCTTTTCGGAAAGGTCATCCCGATGAGCCGTTGCCGGAACTTATGAGTATCGATGACACCCGGCAACGAAACTTGTACGACAATCCTCTTGGATCCATTCCCATGGCGCTTCCGCAGTTGGATTTTTCTATTCTGTGTGGCAAAGGAACCTATATCCGAAGCTTGGCAAGGGATTTTGGCGCGGCATTGGATTCAGGGGCGTTTCTTTCGGCTCTTCGCCGTGAACGCATTGGCGATTATTCCATATCGCAAGCTGTTGCTTTGGACCAACTGGACGGCTTTTTTTCTTAAAAAAGTTGATAAGTTTTTGCTGCTGAAAATCATATTGTTGTCTTGAAATTCAAGGATTCAAGTGTTAAAATACTTGACTTTGGCTTTCAAATTTAGTATATTTGCAAAACTTAAAAAATTTAAGGTTGTAAATTCAATAGATATTTATATGAAATTATCCCATTTCAAATTCAATCTCCCGAAAGAACTCATTGCGGAGAAACCTATCGATCCTGATAACAGAGACGAATCCCGTTTGATGGTGCTTCACAGAGACACCCATACCATTGAACATAAACTATTCAAGGATTTGATTGATTATGTCGATAAGGATGACGTGGTTGTGGCCAACAATACAATGGTGTTCCCTTGCTTGCTTTATGGCGAAAAGGAAAAGACAGGCGCGCGCATCACGGTTTTTCTTTTGCGCGAATTGAACGAAGAAATGCGGTTGTGGGATGTCG
This sequence comes from Candidatus Colimorpha pelethequi, assembly GCA_018064245.1. Lineage (GTDB taxonomy): Bacteria > Bacteroidota > Bacteroidia > Bacteroidales > P3 > Colimorpha > Colimorpha pelethequi. The sequence continues at coordinate 67,761 of JAGHVO010000012.1, read as the reverse complement.
TAGTAGATCCTGCCAGAAAGATCCGTATTGGCAACAAACTTTATTTTGGAAACAATAGCTCCATGGTGGCGGAAGTCATCGACAACACAACCTCTAGAGGTCGTACCGTACGTTTCCTTTTTGATGGTACGCACGACGAACTTGTAGCTCATATCAAAGCCATGGGCCAGACGCCCATTCCAGAAGAGATTCGCCAGCTTAGAGACATCAAGAGTGTGGACAAGGAAAGCTATCAAACCATCTACGCAAAAGTAGAAGGAGCCGTTGCCGCTCCTATCGCCGGCATCCATTTTAGTAGAGAGTTGATGAAACGACTTGAAATAAAGGATGTCAAGTGGGCAGAGCTGACTTTGCACCTGGGCTTGGGAAGTACCAAGGAAATTGAGGTGGAAGACCTTTCAAAACATCGTATGGACGCAGAAGAGATGCATCTTACGACTGAAACTGCCGACATTATTAACAAGGCAAAACAAGAAGGCCATAAGATTTGCTGTGTCGGAGCTTCTACAATGAGATCTCTCGAGACGGCTGTGACTGTTCCTGGAAAAGTCTGCGCTTACGACGGTTGGACGAACAAATTCATCTATCCGCCATACGATTTTACTATTGCCGACATGCTGATTACCAGTTTCCACCACTCCATGTCATCGCAATATATTATGGCTTGCGCCTTTGCTGATCCTGATTTCATGGCCGAAGCTTATCAAGTGGCTATTAAGGAAAAATACAAATTCCGCACCTACGGTGACGCCATGCTGATTCTGTGATCGGTGACCGGTGATCTGTGAATAGTGATAAGCTCACGAGGTTGCCTTGTTGCATTTTACATTCTATACTTTACAATCCGTTCCATGACTCCGCTTGCTGAACTTTTGCGACCACGCACACTCGACGAATATATTGGCCAACAGCATCTTGTTGGACAAGGTGCCGTATTGCGTACGTTGATTGAAAGCGGCCGCATTCCTTCGATGATTTTCTGGGGCCCTCCGGGAATTGGAAAGACCACCCTTGCGATGATTATTTCCAACACCCTCAACCGTCCTTTTCATACCCTCAGCGCCATCAGCAGTGGCGTAAAGGATGTGCGAGAAGTCATTGAGACTGCCAAACAAGAGGATGGTGCCATATTGTTTATTGACGAGATTCACCGTTTCAACAAAAGTCAGCAAGATTCTTTGCTGGGTGCGGTCGAGAAAGGCATTATTACGCTTATTGGCGCCACAACCGAGAATCCTTCTTTTGAGGTCATTTCTGCGTTGTTGTCCCGATGTCAGGTATATGCGCTGAAAGATTTCGGAGAAGCCGAGATGTTGCAACTGCTTGACACTGCCGTGCGCTATTATGCATCCCAGGGACGTTCCGTCACCCTTCAGAAAACAGAAGCTTTGTTGCGCATCAGTGGTGGCGACGCACGAAAACTGCTGAATGCTTTTGAATTGGTTGTCAATAAATCCGGTGCCGACAATGTGGTTGTAAACAATGCAAATGTCACTCAAGTCATACAGCAAAATCTCTCCTTGTACGACAAGTTGGGCGAGATGCACTACGACATCATCTCGGCGTTCATCAAGTCGATGCGAGGCAGCGATCCCAACGGTGCCGTATATTGGCTGGCGCGAATGATCGATGGTGGCGAAGATCCGTTGTTTATCGCTCGCCGAATGCTCATCTTTGCAAGTGAGGACATTGGAAACGCCAATCCCAACGCCTTGTTGCTTGCCAATGCCTGTTTCGACGCAGTAAGCAAGATTGGCTATCCCGAATGTCGCATAAACCTATCGCAATGTGCTATTTATCTTGCCTGTTCGGCAAAAAGCAATGCCACCTATGTGGCACTCAACAATGCACAAGAAGCCATCAAGAAAACAGGTGATCTTCCTGTACCTTTGCACATCCGCAATGCGCCAACCAAGTTGATGCAAGATCTTGGCTACCATGATGGTTATCAATACGCCCATAATTTCCAAGGCAATTTTGTGGAACAGGAATATCTTCCTGATATGTTGCGAGGCGCAAAGTTCTATGAACCAGGACAGACGCCTCGCGAAGAAGAGACTCGCCGCTCGTTGCGCCAACGCTGGGGTGAGAAATATGGGTATTAGTAGTGAATATCAAAACTTTTGAATCGTCGAATTGAGTTGTAACTCTAAATTCTAATCTCCCTATATGTCCGATGCGCTGCTAACTGTAGAAAACCTGACCAAGTCATACGGAGAAAAATTGTTGTTTGAAGACATCTCGTTTGGTGTCAATGCCGGACAGAAAACGGCGCTCATCGCCCGCAACGGCTATGGAAAATCCACTTTGCTAAATATCCTCACGGGCAAGTCGTTGCAAGACAGTGGAAAAGTTACCTTCCGAGGTGATGTAAAAATGGCGTATTTGCCACAAAGTCCAGAATATCACGCCTCGCAAACCGTGCGTAGTTTCGTCTATGCGGCGCAAAAGCCAGAGAATGAAGATTCTTGGACTTTTGAACAACGAATAGAAGAAATTCTGGGAAGACTGAAAATAAATCAGTTGCTTGACCGAGCAATGGACACCCTTAGCGGTGGGGAGCAGAAAAAAGTCGCGCTCAGTCGCATCCTTATTGACGACGCCAATTTATTGATACTTGACGAACCTACCAATCATCTTGACATAGAGATGATTGAGTGGTTGGAAACATTCTTGTCGCGCCAGAAGTTGGCGATACTCATGGTTACCCACGACCGTTATTTCCTTGATAATGTGTGTCAAGACATTCTTGAACTGGACAACGCGAAACTTTATCACTATAGAGGTAACTATGATTACTTTTTGCAAAAGAAAGCGGAGCGAATCTATAATGAAAAGGTTGAAGTAGAGAAAGCTAAAAGCTTGTATAAAACCGAATTGGATTGGATGCGACGCATGCCTCAAGCGCGAGGGACGAAGGCCCGAGCGCGTATCGACGCATTTTACGAACTTGAGGAAAAGGCGCATACTCGTTTCGACGAAAGCAAGCCTCAACTTACCGTAAAGACCGAACGTATTGGTGGCAAAATCCTGGAGATGTACAATGTCACCAAAAGTTTTGGCGATAGAAAAATGGTGGACGACTTCTGCTATTGCTTCAAGAAAGGCGAAAAAATCGGTGTGGTTGGACCCAATGGTATCGGAAAATCCACATTTCTCAACTTGCTTACAGAGCAAATTCGTCCCGACAGCGGCCATATAGTTGTAGGTCAAACCATTCAGTTTGGCTTCTATACCCAAGGAGGAATGAAAGCCAAAGATGATCAGCGTGTTATTGATATTATCAAAGATGTGGCGGAAGAGATTGAATTGGACAACGGCAAATCGATGTCCGCGCACCAATTCCTCACCTATTTCGGTTTTGACAACACTACGCAATACAACTATTTCGGCAATCTCAGCGGTGGCGAACGTCGCCGACTTTATCTGCTGAAGGTGCTCATGGCGAATCCTAATTTCCTGATTCTCGACGAGCCAACCAACGATCTCGACATCTACACGCTTGAAATATTGGAAAAATTCCTAAAAGAGTTCAAGGGTTGCCTCGTCATTGTCAGTCACGACCGTAGTTTTATGGACAATCTCGTTGACCATCTCTTTATTTTTGAGGGAGATGGGAAAATCAAGGACTATCATAGCAATTATTCGCAGTATCGACAGCAAAAGGAGGCGCAACGTAAAAACGCCGCTAAACAGCAACGTGCCGAAAAGCCTGCGTACGAGCGAAGTGCTCCGCAGAAAGTCAAGGCTACATTTAAGGAAAGAAAAGAATACGAGCAACTTACAACTGAAATAGAACTGTTGAATAAAGAACGCAGCGAACTTGAATCCATTCTGAGCGGTTCTCAATCGGTAACAACGGCAGAGATTGCCAAGGCGTCGCAGCGTATAGGCGAAATTATTGCGCTATTAGATGAGAAAGAACTGCGTTGGCTTGAACTCGACGAAATAGTCGATTAGTATTGATTTTCAAATTTTTAGATTTTCAGATTCCAATAGTCACTAATCACAATATAACAAATATGAAAAACGCAGACGGCGGCAAGCAAAAGACCAATGCGGAACGCATTCTCGACCAGAAGAAAATCCAATACGAGCTTATCCCCTACGAAGTTGATGAAAACGACCTCGGCGCAGAGCATATCGCATCTCAGCTTGGCGAGGACATCCGTCAGGTTTTCAAGACTTTGGTGCTTTCGGGAGACAAAAGCGGATATTTTGTTTGCGTTATTCCTGGCGGTGATGAGGTGGATCTGAAAAAGACCGCAAAGGTTACAGGCAACAAGAAATGCGACCTCATTGCAATGAAAGAGTTGCTTCCACTAACAGGTTATATTCGTGGCGGTTGCAGCCCTGTCGGAATGAAAAAGGCCTTTCCCACTTATATCCACAACTCTTGCATACAATATGATTTCATTTACGTTAGTGCGGGCGTGCGGGGGTTGCAGTTCAAGATTGCGCCGCAGGATTTGATTCAGGTTGTCGGGGCGAAGGTCGAAGACTTGGTAGTTTGAGATTGCGGATCTGGGTTTGGTCGGTTTGTGAAATGTTTACGTCTAATGTCTTTTTATCATAATGAAACAATACAATTTTGACGAGATTGTCGAACGCAAAGGAAGTTCTTGCGTGAAGCACGATGCGTTGCGAAAGTTCTATGGTCGTGACGATTTGCTGCCAATGTGGGTGGCGGATATGGATTTCCGTTCGCCCGACTTTGTGATGGAGGCTATCCGGAAACGTTGCCAACATGAGGTTTTGGGCTATGCCACACCGTCGGACAGTTATTACGAGGTAATGCGGCAATGGTTGCGAAAACACTATTCTGTGGAAGCACAACGCGATGATTTGCACTATATTCCTGGCATTGTGGCTGGTATCGCTTTTGTGTTGCAGACCTTTACTCATCCTGGCGATTCGGTATTGGTGTTGACTCCTGTCTATCCTCCTTTTCTGAACCTGCCGGAAAACAATGGCCGACAACTGGTTTGCAGTCCTTTGCAGTTGGTAAATGGTAGATTTGAGATTGATTTCGATGATTTGGAAGAGCGCGCTCAGACATGCAAACTGATGATTCTCTCCAATCCCCACAACCCTGGCGGTCGTGTGTGGACACCCGAAGAGTTGCGCCGGATTGCCGACATCTGCTATCGCAACAACTTGGTGGTCATCGCCGACGAAATCCATGCCGACCTAACCCTTCCTGGATTCGTACATACGTCCTTCTCCACGGTTAGTCCGCAGGCGCGCGAATGCTCCATCACTTTCATCGCTCCCAGCAAGACATTCAATATAGCAGGACTTAGCAGCTCGCTTTCTTACATTCCCTCTCCTATTCTTCGGGAACGATTTCATCATTTTCTTGATTCATACGAAGTGGCAAACGGAAATATCTTCGCTTTCGTGGGTGCTGAAGCGGCCTTTCGATATGGCGAAGAATGGCTTCTGCAACTAGAAGATTATCTTAAAGAAAACGTTGCTTTCCTCGATCATTACTTGAAGCATGATTTACCACAAGTCAAGGCGGTTTTGCCGGAAGCGTCATTCCTGCCGTGGCTTGATTTCAGCGGCTTTGGCTACAGCCATCAAGAGAGCCTCGACCGACTTCTCAATCGTGCTCATGTGGCATTGAACGATGGCACTTCTTTTGGAGGCAATGATTACGAGAATTTCTTCCGCATCAACATTGGTTGTCCTCGCCAAACCCTTGCAGAAGCCCTCAACAGAATCAAAGAAGCCTTTGTGGAATAGCTAAAATAGGATTTGTTGAAATGAAAAATGCTTGAAATATCAAGTTTCAAGCGTTATAAAAAAAGAGGTGGGAAATTTCTCACCTCTTTGCTATTGTGTCTTTTAAGTTGTTACTCGGGCTGTTGTTGACTGAGGCAATGGAAACTGCCGAGTCCCCAGATGATGTCGGTGCTGTCGATTCCGATGATTTCGCGATCGGGGAAGCATTCTTCGAGGATATAAGCGGCACGTGTGTCGTTGATGCACTTGTAGGTCGGGAAGATGACCTTGCCGTTGGCGATGTAGAAATTGGCGTAGGAGGCTGGCAAGCGCTGGTCTTCGTAAACAACCATATCAGGCATGGGCAGTTCAACGATAGTAGGCTGTTTGCCATTTGTCAACCTACATTGTTTCAATAGTTTGAGGTTCTGTTGCAAGGGTTCGTAGTTCTCGTCCCATTTGTCTTCCTCAACAGCCGTGATGATGGTGTCTGGGTTGACGAATCGCGAGAGGTCGTCAACATGACCATCGGTGTCGTCGCCCACAATGCCGTCGCCCAGCCAGATGATATTGTCCACGCCGTAGAAGTTGCGGAGGTATTCTTCAATCTGTTGTTGGTTGAGTTGTGGATTGCGGTTGGGATTGAGCAGACAGGATTTTGTGGTGAGCAGGTCGCCTACACCATTGACATCGATGCTGCCGCCTTCCATTACGATGTTGGGCGTGAAGCATTCCATTTGGAGACAATCGGCTATATGAACGGGAATCTGTGTGTCGAGTTCGTAGGGATATTTCCCGCCCCACGCATTGTGGTTCCAGTTGACGAGGGCTCGTTTTGATGCGTCCTGTCGGTTGAGCAAAAAGGCAGGGCCGTGGTCTCGACACCATGCATCGTTTGACGGAAATTGATGGAATACAATGTTCTGCATGTTCGTTCCGTTGGCGGTCAAGGCCTCGGCGACATGTTGTTGCATGGCGTCATCTTCCACATTGATGTGAACCTGTTCGCATTCGGAAAGCATCTTGATAAACAGATGATACGAAGGAAAGATGGTCTCAATCTTGCCGGGCCAAGAGTCCTCGTTGTGTGGATAGGTAAGCCATGTGGCGCGGTGTTTTGCCCATTCGGCGGGCATGTAATAACCAAGTTGCTTGGGTGTGGTCATTGTATTAATTAGTTGAGAATCTGAATATTCAAGTTAAGAGTTTCTATTCACTAATCACTGTTCTCCGATCACTTTATTCGTCCAGATATCTTTTCAAAATGGGACCATAGGAGTCGATGCGGCGGTCGCGGAGGTAGGGCCAATGGCGACGGTAGTGGTCGCTTTCGTCGAGGTCGAGTTCCTCAACATGAAGCGCTTCTTGGCGATGCGGCGCTTGGTATAGTACACGACCGAATGCATTGGTGATGAAGCTTCCGCCCCAAAATTGCATTCCGCCTTCCAAACCGGTACGGTTGACACTGATGACAGGCACGCCGTTGGCGACGCTGTGTCCGCGCTGGATGGTCTGCCAGGCTTCATATTGCTCATTGTTGTCGTGCTCGTCTTGGCGTACGTCCCAACCAATTGCGGTAGGATAAAACAACAATTGCGCTCCCATCAATGCCGTGATGCGTGATGCTTCGGGATACCATTGATCCCAGCAGATGAGTACGCCCAATGTGGCAAACTTGGTCTTGAAAACTTTGTATCCTAAATCACCTGGGGTAAAGTAGAACTTTTCGTAATAACCTGGGTCGTCGGGGATGTGCATCTTGCGGTATTTTCCAAGATATGAACCGTCGGCGTCGATGACTGCGGTGGTGTTGTGATACAAACCCTCGGCTCTTTTCTCGAACATCGAGCAGATGATTACCACTCCCAGTTCTTTGGCAAGTGCCATGAAATGCTGTGTCGTCGGCCCGTCGGGAATGGACTCCGCCAACTGAAAGTTCTGGTACCGTTCTTCATCGCAGAAATACAGCGACGCAAAGAGTTCTTGCAGACAGATTATCTGCGCGCCGCCAGCGGCAAGTTGACGTACCTTTTCGGTATAACGAGCTATATTCTTCTGTTTGTCAGCCACACAGGACATCTGTGCGATTCCTACTTTGACTTTTGCCATAGATTTATGTTTGAAGTATTGAAATGCAAAGATACGAAATTATAGTGATTTGTGCGAGATTGTTGAATATGTATTAGATAAAAATAGGGAGAAAATGGCGACCTCAGATGGCTCTTGCTCTCTCCTAATTTCAAATCAGTATCATCTTATGCCCTGTGTGAGGTAGGTATTTTTCGACAAGATCGCGCATGGCGAACTTCATAAAACCTGTATTTGTGCCGTCGGTACAGGCATATTCTTGTCGTTCAACAATTTCTTTGTCCATTACAAGTTGTATGTGATGCTCAGGATCGTTTATCAAAGATAGCACCGTGGTGGACCCTACTTGTGTGCCGAGTTTTTCCCACAACTGGTCGGCTGGAGCAAATGAGACGCGGGAAATGCCTAAGGCTCCGCAGAAATCACGCGTTACGAAAGGCTTTTCGGCATTCGTCACATAAAGGTAAAATTGCGTCTGTTGACGATTGCATACAAAGATCGTCTTTACGACAGGACACTGCAATCCTTCGGATATAAAGGTGCAGTCGTCCATGGTTGAACCGTCGTCGGTATCTACGCGCTGATATTGAATTCCCAACATTTCCAGCGTTTCATAAATGCGTTTCTGCGTATCCGTGCGATATTGTGACGGTGCTGTGGTAAATGGTTTGCTGACGTAAAATGACATCGTTTTTTTTTTGCAAAGTACGGACTTTTTCTGCGTTGAAAAGGCATTCGTACTCGAATGTTGATAACTTTTCCTACTATGGTATGCCATTTTTCACTAACTTTGTATCACTTTTACTTTGTGAAACAATAATTACTATATTGAAAATCAATTAAAAAATACAATATTATGGAAATTACAGGAAGACTTATCAAGATTCTGCCCGAAAGCAGAGGTGAATCGGCTCGTGGCCCTTGGGTAAGAGGTGGCTTTGTTATTGAAACCGAAGGCGAATATCCTCGCCAGGTGGCTTTCGACTGCTTTGGTGAAGACCGTGTAAGCATGGTCAAGAACATCCCGATGAACAGCCCAGTAGTGGTGACTTTCAATCCCGAATCTCGCGAATTCAACGAGAAATGGTACACCAACCTGCGTTGCAGCCGCATCCAGAACTACGTTCCTGGTCAGATGCCTTCTAATTCAACGGGTTATGCTTGGTCAGGAAACACCGCCGCAGCTCCCGCTCCGCAACAGCCAGCGCCTCAGCCTGCTCCTTTCGCTTCGGCTCCCGCCGCAGAGATGCCCAAGACCGACGACGACCTGCCATTCTAAATTGACTTTAGACGCAATTTTCTTAACTCTAAACTGAATTGTGGACAAAAAAGAACTTAGAAAGCAAATAAGGGCGGCTAAAAATGCCGTCCCTTTTTGTGAAAAGCTGCAGCGCTCCGAAAGCATTATGCGGCAGGTGGAACAATTGTCTGAGTTTCAAAAGGCTCGTACTCTACTGCTCTATTGGTCGATGGATGACGAGGTTCAGACTCACGACTTTGTAAATAAATGGTATAAAGAAAAATGTGTGCTGCTTCCTTGTGTGGATGGCGATGATTTACGTTTGCGTCGATACACAGGACCAGAATGTATGCAGGCGGGTGAACAATTTGGAATTGGCGAGCCTACGGGTCCGGAATTCACCAATTTGGACACCATTGAGATGATTGTCGTGCCTGGGGTGGCGTTCGACAAACAGAACAATCGTATGGGACGTGGCAGGGGTTTTTACGACCGACTGCTGAAGACCACTCCAAACGCTTGCAAGGTGGGTGTGGCGTTCGATTTCCAGATGTTCGAAAGCATTCCCGTTGAACCATTCGACGTGCCAATGAACATAGTGATCAGTGAACAGTAATTAGGTTTCTTAACTCATAACTCTTTCTAAACTAATGCCAATGTTTTACACGCCGAAACCTCGGCAATTCCATTATGATCCTCGTTTCTACAATCCCGAGAAAGAAAAATGGGAGGCGTTGAAAAAGAAATATGCCGACCAATCGGGAAAGGAAACTTCTGACAAAACAACGGATGCCAGCGATGATACATCTGCGGAATTAGCTTACTTCCAACAGCGTGTAAGAAGTTTGGATCGAGAAGAGTCTCGACAGAACAGTCGTCTGGGTTGGAAGGATTTGTTCAGGAAACGTGAAATGCCAACTTTTAACTATCAGCCTCGCTTTCAGGGAAATGCAAACGATGATTCGGTGTCGGAGGATATCACGCCCAAACGTGCTCCCGTCAAAATCAAACGTCGTTTCGACATTGAAAGCTCCGAATACATGAAGCCTGTCTCTGGCGGAAAAATCCTGATCTATGTGGGCATTGTGCTGATGCTTTTGTATTGGATTTTGTTTTGATGATTCCTTATCGCAATTGTGAAAATGGATATAATAGATAAAATAGTTCGTCCTATTCACTATTTATCATTCACTTTTCACTAAATTTTGTATCTTTGCAAAAAAAAAGAAACATGTTGATAGAAGTACTGAAGTCTAAAATTCACAGAGTTACAGTAACTGAAGCCGACTTGGACTACATAGGTAGCATCACCATCGACCAGGATTTGATGGATGCCGCCAACATTATAGAGAACGAACGCGTTGATATTTACGATATTACCAGTGGCGAGCGATTGAGCACCTACGCCATTGCCGGAGAGCGAGGCAGAGGTATCATCGGTATCAACGGCGCCGCAGCCCACAAGGCTCATGTAGGCGACCTTATCATCATTGCCACCTACGCGTCAATGGAGTTTGAGGAAGCCAAGCAATGGCATCCTACTGTCATCTTCCCTGAAAACAACCACCTTAAGTAAATGGCAGCAACACAAGAACCTGCACAAAAAAGGAACCTTTGGGGCGACATCTTGAAACTTGTCGTCTTTTTGGGCATTGGCCTTTTTTTCATCTATTGGTTCTTGCTGAAACTCGAACCTGACCAAAAACAGGCAATCTGGAACGCTTTTATTGCTGCCGACTATCGCTGGATTGCCGTGGCAATGGGTGTCTCGTTGCTGAGCCATTTTGTAAGGGCGCTGCGCTGGAATCTGCTTTTCCATCCGCTGAACATCTCGCCAAGACTCAACACCACTTTTGGCGCAGTGATCGTTGCATATCTTTCCAATCTCGCGTTTCCTCGCTTGGGTGAAGTGATGCGTTGCGCCATGTTACGCACCAGCGACGACATTCCCATCGAGAAATCTTTGGGAACGGTTGTCACCGAACGAATTATCGACACTCTTTGTTTCGCCATCATCGCTGTGGTGGGCATCTTGGTGATGTTCGGTCAAGTGAAAGATTGGGTGTATGACGGACTGATGCAGAAATTTGATTCCTTGCCCAGTCTTACCACGCTCATCGTTATAGCGGTAACTGCAATAGTAGTGTTGGTTGTGTGCTATAAGCTTTTCTACAAGATGTTGCTGCGTTTCGCCTTTATGCGCAAGATCGACGATTTTGTGAGGGGTTGCATCGATGGCGTGAAGAGCATTTTCCATCTCAAACGCAAAGCTACTTTGCTTTTCATTCTTTATAGTGTTATTATCTATTTCCTATACATACTTGGAGGTTACGTCATTTTCAAGGCCATTCCCGAAACTGCTTCGTTGGGATTCACCGCCGCATTTGTGCTGTATCTTTTCGGCTCCATTGGCATGATTATCTCGCAAGGAGGTCTGGGAGCCTATCCTGTTTTGGTCTGGCAGGCCCTCTCAATCTATGGCATATCCCAATCCATTGGTCTCGCAAGCGGATGGCTGCTGTGGTCTTCCCAACAGGCTCTCGTCATCATCGTAGGCCTCCCCTATTTCGTCTATTTCTCCCTTGCCAAGAAGAAACTGAAGAAATGAAGAAAGCCTTGGCTTTCGATAGCGGAGACCAGCGGATTTGATCTCAATAATTATTTTTGTGGTTTTTTCTCTCTGACGACATAGTCAAACTCGTCAATGGTTTCTATGCCCATTTCTCGCAGTTGCGCGATGCTTCGAGCAACGTCCTCGGGGGTGTTGTAGTTTGGGATGTGTGGCACACGCACCATCAAATGTCCCTGCCCTACATGTTCAACCAGCCATTTCAGGTTCTGCATCACTTGGGTGTTGTCGCAATCGGTGTAGGCTTTGTAGATTTCGGGATTGCAGTCTTTGATGTCGATGATGTAATCGTCAACCACTTTCGCAACGGCTTTTACTTGCGACAACGGCACATTGAGCGAGGTCTCCACGGTCAGCCCCCATCCCTTGCCTGCTAGTTCACGGAATTTCTTGATAAAATCCACTCGCAGTAGTGGCTCGCCACCACCGAAACAGACGCCACCATGTGTAGCAATGAAATAAAGATTGTCAATGCCCACCTTTTGGTAGAGTGATTCGGGCGTGTAGTGTTGCATAGTGTCGGCAGAACTGTGGCAAATGTCGTTCAGACAATAGCGACAATGCAGCGGGCAGCCCTGAAATGTCACGAGAGTGGTAACGCCTTTGCCGTCAATGCTGATGCGATGACGCGAAATGCCAAATATGGGAACTGGGGACAATGCTGAAAAATGAAAAGGTTTTTTAATATTTAACTTTGACTTCCATTCCGTCGTATTTGATTTTTTGCTGGAATGAAGGCTCTTCATTTCGTAAAATTATTACTTCTCCCATGAGCATACCAAATGCTTTTAATGAAATATCAATATGTTTGTTTTGGGTCAAATTGTGTATTGTTTCTTCAACTTTGGAATAGCCTACACAACTGGCCTCCAATTGATATTGATACCCACTAGCAATACTATCTAATATGTATTTCCCATCGAAATCTGTTTGAGAACGAGCAATAATTGTATCATTATACTTTAATACAACATTGGCGAATGGCAAAGGTTCTTTATTTACAGAGTCGGTTACAATGCCCGAAATAGTGAATTCATGAGCTTTATTTGGTTTCAAAATGGATTCCTTGTGCGTTTCAGTTGCATTGATTGGTGTGGGTTGCTTTTGTGTTTCTACGTTCTGTGCAGCCAAAGGAGTTGCCAAACCCAACGCCAATCCTGCCACCGTGGCTACCTTGCCAATGGAAATGCGTTTGGCGAGTTCATGCTCGAGCGTGCGCAACTCCGATTCGCACTGCGGACAAGTGCCACAACATTCTCCTTTGAAGGTACATTCGGGTATTTCAAGGTCGATGCCATTCTCGCGGGCAATGTCCCTACGAATGGCTTTCAGGTGCTGGCAAATAGTCTTTCCGTGTGACATGAATCAAATGATTTTGTTACTGCAAAGATACGAAATTTATTCTCAAAATCCTGGGAAAGTGTAGAAAAGCGTGGGCAAGATTAGCAGGAATCCGATAAGGATCAGCATCAAGATGAATTTCCAAGCCCATTTGAGCCAGGTGCCGTATGGAATTTTAGCGATGCCCAAGCAGCCAATCAAGACGCCACTGGTGGGTGTGAGCATGTTGGTGAAGCCGTCGCCAAATTGGAACGCCAAGACGGTTGTCTGGCGCGAGACATCAATCAAGTCGGCAAACTGTGCCATGATGGGCATGGTAAGTGCCGCCTTGGCGGAGCCGCTGGGCATAATGATGTTCAGCAGTGTCTGGAAAGCATACATCACTCCTACCGATGCCACTTCGCCCGTTTCTGCCAACGACTTGGTGAGTCCGTAAAGCAAGGTGTCGATGATTTTTCCGTCGCGCAAAATGAAGATGATGCCACTCGCCAAACCTACAACCAAAGCGGCTGAAAGTATGTCTTTGCAACCTGCAAGGAATAGTTTGGCGATATCGTCGGCGCTCTGGCTGTCGGCAATGCCCGAGCAAATGCCCATGGCGAGGAACAAAGCGGAAATCTCCATCACATACCATCCATAACCCAACACTCCGACAATCAGATAAAAGATTGTGAAGAAAAGCAGGTCAAGAATGAAAAAATGGACCGATTTGCGCAACGTGAAGAATCCTGTAAGGATAAAGAGTCCTGCGAGGATGGGCAGAATAACCACTTCGGCGCTGCCGTTGCCGATAGCGATGGTGGTTGTAGGCATGGCAATTGCGTAATAGACCAGCACCAAGGAAAGCAATCCCCACACAATCCAAGCCGATTTGGGCGTATGGTAGTCCACTGTGTCGGACGACTGCTCTTGTGCGCGGTTGCGCCAATATTCGTCAAGCTTATATACTGGCGATTTTTCGGGATTGCGCTTCACGCGGTTGGCATACCACAAAACGAACGCGATGCCGATGATGGTCAGTACAATCCAGCAGAAGAAACGATACTCTAGTCCCGAAAAAATGGGCAACTCGGCAATGCCTTGGGCAATACCGATAGTGAACGGATTGAGCATTGCTCCTGCAAAACCCACATGGGCTGCCACATAGCACATACAGAGGCCCACAATAGAGTCGTAACCCATTGAGATGGCCAATGGAATGAAGATGACCACGAAAGCGATGGTTTCTTCGCTCATCCCGAATACCGCCCCGAAGAGGCTGAACATTATCATTACCAACGAGATGATGATGTTCTCAACCCCGAGTTTTTGGAAGAATTTGTATTTCTTGAGTTTCTGCACCTTACGCAGAAAAGCCATCACACCAATGTCGATGGCGTGGCTGTTGTTGAGAATCCAAAACGCACCACCCACCATCAAGATGAAGATGATGATGTCCGCCTTGTCGCAGAAACCATTGAACAATGAGGCAAAGACATGCCACGTCTGCGGTGCGCCGTCCACATAGTGGAACGAGTCGCTTTGCACCACTTCGCGTGTGGAAGTAGTGCCGTCGGCATTCTCTATGGTGACAGTCTCCCTTATAAACTCACCGCCAGGCACAATCCAAGTTGCTACGGCAGCCAAGAGGATGAGAAAGAAGACAATGGTAAAGGTATGTGGGATTCTCTTCATGTGATATTTGAGTGTATTGTGATCAATGAACTGTGGGTGGTAATCAATTACTCGAGAGGTAGCTGTTGCGATAGTGTGGGTCTTGGGATACGTCCTCGCCGAACCATTCGGGCTTGACAAAGGCATTGGCGGCGTCCACGTTGGGAAACTCCACCTCCACCAACCGCAAACCTTCGTGACGACCGTGGAAGATGTCGAGTTCGGCAACCAATCCGCAATAGAGTCCGTCGCCCATCAACTTGCGAAGGTCGATGCGATAGCGTGTCTTGCTGACAAAATTGCCGTCGCATTTACCCTTCAAACGGCTATAAGACTCAGCAGAAAGATCAAATTCCTCTTCCCTATTTACAATGGGACTGCCAGGGCGAACAGGCAGATGTTCTTTGACGGTTAGAATATAGGCATCGCCCATTCTGCGAATGCGCAGCGTGGGCGATGTACACAAATAACCTTGTTCAATCTCGTAATGTTCGAAAGCTTCGTAGTTGGGAGGAAGCTGACGGACCAGAAATTTACGTTCTATTTCCATTTTTGAGTGAATAGTGATCTGCGATCTAACTATTTACAAGCTCTTGAGATAGTTAGTTACGTTTGTTTCGATGCGTTTGGCGACATCGCTGCAGTCTTCGGCCTTCTGGAACTTCTCGCCAGTGATGTGCTCATAAAGCTCGATGTAACGGTCGGTGATGCTGTTGACGATTTCGTCGGTCATTTCGGGAACCTGCTGGCCTTCCTTGCCCTGGAAACCATTCTCCATCAACCATTCGCGTACAAACTCCTTGGAGAGCTGACGCTGACGTTCGCCCTTGGCCTGACGTTCTTCGTAGCCTTCGGCATAGAAATAACGGCTTGAATCGGGAGTGTGGATTTCGTCGATGAGGTAGATTTTGCCATCACGTTTGCCAAACTCGTATTTGGTGTCAACGAGGATAAGCCCCTTGGCGGCAGCCATCTCTGTACCTCTCTGGAAGAGTGCCAAAGCGTATTTCTCCAACTGTTCGTAGTCTTCCTTGCTTACCAAACCAGTGCGGATGATTTCCTCCTTGGAGATGTTCTCGTCATGACCTTCGTCGGCTTTGGTGGTTGGAGTTACGATAGGAGTCGGGAATTTCTGATTTTCAATCATGCCTTCGGGCAAAGCAACGCCGCAAAGCGTGCGAGCGCCAGCCTTGTATTCGCGCCATGCGCTTCCAGCGAGATAGCCACGGACAATCATCTCAACGCGGAAACCTTCGCATTTGAGACCTACGGTAACCATTGGGTCTGGAGAAGCCATTTTCCAATTGGGAACGATGTCGGAAGTGGCGTCCAAGAACTTGGCGGCGATTTGGTTCAACACTTGGCCTTTGTAAGGAATACCTTTGGGGAGGACAACGTCGAAAGCTGAGATTCTGTCGCTTACAACCATTGCCATATATTTGTCGTCGATGTTATAGACATCACGAACTTTGCCTACATACAGACTTTTCTGTTTCGGGAAATTGAAATTGGTTTTTACTACTGCTTTCATAATATGATGATTTAATATTGTTTTATGCTTCCAGTTTTTTTGCGAAGAAGGTGAAGTTGACCTTTCCATAGTTGCGATGCTGCCAGAAGTTGGGATGCTCGGAAAAGTCGTATTCCTTAGGATGTTCAAGAATGAAGATGCCGTCTTCGGTAAGGATATCCTTTGAGAAAACGATGTCGGGCAACTGTGGCAAATCCTTCAATGCGTATGGCGGGTCGGCAAAGATAATGTCAAATTTTTTGTAGGCACGTTTCAACAAATCAAACACATCGGCGCGTACCACATGCAGATTTGTGAGGTTGAGCCGTTGTGCGGTTTCCTTGATGAAATCGGTGCATTGATTGTTGATTTCGATGGAAGTGACATCCTTGGCGCCACGGGAAAGAAACTCTACGGACACGGCACCTGTTCCTGCGAAAAGGTCCATGACGCTACATTCTTCGTAATCGACGTAGTTGTTAAGGATGTTGAACAAACTTTCGCGCGCCATGTCGGTAGTGGGACGCACGGGAAGATTGTCGGGAGGATTGAGCCTACGGCCTTTGAGAGAACCTGCAATAATGCGCATGAGTAGGAGTTAAGATCTTTATGAATTGAGAATTGTAGAGGGTGTATTGTAGAGTGAGTTTATTTGTCACTAATCACTGGTTACTAATTTAATAATTCAAGATTAAGGCGTTGCGATAGGTTGGATATTGCTGGAATTCAGGATTGACATAATTCACGGGATAGCCTGTATACAAGTCCACATTGGGGAAATAGTTCACCAATCCAGCATAAATATCTCGGTCAACGGCACCGCACAGCAACAATTCCATATCAGGTGTTTCAAGATTCAGTTGCTTCATTACATTGAGAGCTGTGTACAGCAACTCATTGTTGTCCTTAAACTCATAGCTGTTTTCCAAAAGGAATCCGTCGGTACCATAAGCGGCAACGTCAACAATGTTCTCTCTAAGGTTCAGAACTACAATAGGATGCGACTGGGCTCGCTGCATCAGCACCTCGTTTACCATTTTGGCATGGATGCAGGTAATATAGATGTTGGGAATCGCCACCTTGAAAGATGTCACTATTGTAGTGTCGGCCGAAAACACCACATACGACTTAAGCAGCGGGTGGTAGTCGCTATAAACGCCTTTGCCCATCTTTATATCCGTCATAACGGAAAGATATTGCCGTTCGGAGCCTTCTGTGTAGAGCGATTCGGGTATCCATACTGCCTGTTCGGTTGGGACGACCAATGTGGTTGACGTGAAATCGAATGGCGAAAGATGCAATTCTTCGAGCAAAGATTTGATTTCGTTGGACAACTGCGAGAAATTTGATGAGAAAGTCATCTCCACATCGCCGGCGGTGAGCAACGTGCCTTTTTGCGAAAGTACTGAAAAAGAAAGTCCATTCGTCCTAAGACAAATGGACAAGTGTTTTTCGTACAACGCCAACTCTTTTGTAGTAATCAGAGAAGTGATGTTATACGCCATAACAAGTATTATTCAAAATTACCATCGGTAATAGACTGGGTCATATCGCCGACTTTCCAACCAGGATAACGGTTGATGCTTTCAAGTTCGGAAATTTTGTTGATGACAAGCTGATGGTCCATGTCTGCCAAGAGGTCGATCAAGTCAACTTTGCACTCGAAAACGGGAACCGTGAAACCATTCTTCTCAATTTGAGCTGCATCAAGCTGGAATTTGTATTTCTTGTCCTTGGGGTACGGAACATAGCAAATGTCCTTCACTTCCTCGTCGGAGAGCTCTCTGAGGTTGCCGTCTGCGTCAGCGACTTTGAGTTTGCCATCTTCACGCAACTTGGCGATAGGATTCATATAAACCTCAACGCGGGTGATATAACCTTTCTTCAATGCTTCCAATTCGGGCATCATGTCGATATCTACATCTTCAGGAATGATATCACGGTTGGTAACCTTGCTAACCACACGCATGCTATCTTCGTTCATCAGACGATTGATCAAAGTGTCGAAATCGCCGCAATAACAGTTGTAGGTGAGTTTGTAAGCCTCTTCAAGGGTGCGGATTACTTTCAGTTTTTCGGCGCAAGCAGCGCGGCGTTTGTTGAATTCATTGTCAAATTTAACAGGTTCCATCATGCTGAGATACAGCCAGATGCCGAGTCCGACAATTACGATACCTAAACCGAGTTCAACAATGATTTTTGTAGTCTTGTTCATTATTTTATAGTTTTTTAGTTTCTTTATTGAGTTGCAAAGATACAAAAAATAATTAAGAGTTAAGCGTGAAAAATGAAGTGTGGAACGAGTTTTTTTTCAATCTTGCTCAGTGTGTTTTACAATAACGTGACAATCAAAATGTTTGCTAATGTACTTTGCGGTCTGTTCTGCGCAATATACCGAGCGATGTTGTCCTCCCGTACAACCAAATGCGACCATCAGATTGCTAAAACGTCGTTCAATGTATTTCTTGATCGATTGAGATATCAACCCATTCACATTGCCAAGAAATTCATCCACGGCGGGCTCTTTCTGCAAAAAGGCCTGCACGATAGGGTCTTTTCCTGTGTAGCAGCGATATTCTGGATATCGGCCTGGATTTGGCAACGCACGGCAGTCGAAGACGTATCCTCCCCCATTGCCGTTGGGATCGGTAGGCATGCCTTTTTTATATGAAAAACTTAGCACTGTTACCGTCAAAGTGTTGTCGGTTGTGCTTTCAGGAACTGTTTCCACGCAAGAAAATTGCGCATTCAGAATGGCGTTCCACACATAAGTAAGATGTGGAATTTTGATGGGAAGAGGATGATTCTCGACAATCAATCGTAGATTGTTGACAGCCAGTGGGATGCTCTTGAGAAAATAATCCTTCCGCTCATAGTATCCGCGGTAGCCATAAGCGCCCATGGCTTGCATGATGCGAATCAAGACATATCCGTAGAATTTCTGCTTCAGCGTTTCCGGGTTGGCGCCTGTGGACTTGGAGAAACAGTCGATATAATGCTTTAGAAGTTCTTGCCGTATGGGTTCGGGCAGGTCCGATTTGGCGCTATAGAGCAGACTGGCGGCATCGTATTGGGCGGCGCCTCGCCTTCCACCTTGATAGTCGATGTAATAAAGACGGTGCTGATCCGGTTCAATCATGATGTTGCGCGACTGGAAGTCGCGATACATGAAATAGCCACAATTCTCGTCCAAGAGGTATTCGATGAAGGTTGCGAAATCCTTTTCCAACAGTTGCTCGTCGAACGGAATATAGGCGAGTTTGAGAAAATAGTACTTGAAGTAGTTCAAGTCCCATTGCATCGACTGCCTGTCGAAATCGCTTCTCGGATAAGCCTTTGAAAAATCCAAATCCTGGCAGGAGGTTTGGAATCTCACAAGGTCGGTCAATGCTTGCTTGTAAAGTTCCAAAGCCTCGGAGTCAAATCCGCCACCCTGACGTTTTTTGTCGTAGATGTAGCTGTAAAGCGTCGTGTCGCCTAAATCTTGTTGTAAGTAGTTTCGGTGGTCTTCGCTTACGGCATATATCTCTGGCACAGGCAAGTTTCTCTCCTTGAAATACTTGCTGTAGTACAAAAAGGTGTCGTTTTCCCGAATGTCATCGTTTTCGGTAGCCATGCAACGGTGCGTGGCGCCCAAAAGACGATAATACTTGCGGTTGGATCCGTTGGCGCCCAAAGCAATCTGTTGGACACAAGGTTCCCCTGCCCATTCCTGGAACAGACGTGCTAATGTTTCGTTCATGAGATTTATTCTTGTTCAGCCTGGGACGAGGCGGCTGAGGCCTCTTCTTCTCTACGCACTTCGTCAATCATGCGGCAGATTCCGGAGAATGAAGCGCCGGGTTCGATGGCGAGCTTGTTGATGAGGATGTCGCCTTTTACGACTGCCGTAGAATTAAGGGAAAGCAGTTCCTTGACGGAGATGTTGCCATTTACCGTACCGATAATGTTGGCGTTCTGACACACGATGTTTCCATTTACCAAGCCGTTCTCTCCTACTACGAGCTTGCCGTTCAAAGTGATGTTTCCTTGAAGAGTACCATCGAGGCGAAAATCTCCGTTGGCGGAAATGTTACCTTTGATATTCGTTCCATTGACGATGCTGTTGATTGGACTGTCGCCCATTTCCATTAATTTTGCCATAATATTATATGTTTTACATTATTTATATGCTTGATTTTTTACGTCGGACATTCTTGTTGTAAGGCTGGGCCGTTAATTCTCGCTAAAAACTCTTTTTGTAGTATTCCTCATAAAATTCGCGGTAGGCGTCGATATTCTTACGATTGTAGAATGTGCGGTAATTCTGCGTGGAGATGGGGAACGCCACATAGTCTTCCTTGTTGAGTTTCTTCAAAGGACTCTCATCGCGTTGCAGATGTTCCCAGTAAAGGGAGGCTTCGTTGGCACTCTCAAATCGATGGATGGTAAGGATCTGCGTAGAGTCGGTAAACATGATCGCATTGACGTTGTATCCGCTGTTTGTGTAATATACCGAATTGAAATCCGCCAAACGATATTGCAAGTCGGTGGCGCGCACATGCTTGTCGTTGACGATGACGACAACATAATGCTGCATGTCGGCCTTGTAGCGATAGAACTGAGCTTCAGTAGATAGCTCTTTTTCTGCATCCGCTTCTTCGGGCTTCAATTGCGAGCCTTCCTTTCTTGTGGCAGAAAGTACCTCTTCGGTGGTGATTTCCTCAGTCGAAGCGTTTGCGTTGGGATCCACATAGTTGCCACCTTTTTTGATGTATTCAAGTTGGGCTTTTGCCAGCGGAACGATGCTGTCGGTTTCAGGGAAATCATTGGCGAGATGCTCAAAAACACGCACGGCGTTCGCCATGCTGTCGATGCGCATATAGGCGAGTCCCTGCCAGTAATCAAATCGAGCCAGTTCAGGGTTGCCTGGATAGAGGTTGTGCAGCGTCCTGACATTGTCGATAACCTCAAAATAACGGCGCCGACGATAGGTGTTGTACAAATCGGTGTATTCGTCGTTGATGACTTGCTCACGTTTCACAATCTCCTTGTAATATTCGTCATCGCGCAACAAATTGGCGAAATCGCTGTCGGGAAAGCCCATCAGCACCATATCTTTATAGTAGTTTGCATTGGGGGTGTTTCCTTGTTTGTCGTAGATTTTGTAGAGCATGTAAAACGCCTGCACCACTTCGTCGTATTCTGCATATTCATTAGCCAAGCGCAGATAGCATTCCATCGCTTTGCTTGTATTGTTTACGCCATCGTAAAAGATATAGCCGGCATTGAGCAGCGCGACGGACGTGGCTGCGCGCATCGCATTGCGGGCGGAGTCGGTCTGTGGCAAATCCTTTAGATAGTACGCCACGGAATGCGGGTCGGTTGGATTTCCATATCCCGACGTGCTTGTCGAGACGGAATCTTTGTCGGATGAGTCGTCTTCTTCTACTTCTTCCTCAGTCTCGGCCAAGTTTTCCATTCCCGCAATCATGCCCATTCCCAACATTCCTTTCTTGGAAAGAAACCAGTAATCCTCAAGTACGCGATTGCCCCAACGTTGCCTAAAAGACTCCTTGCCTTGCTGAACTGTATTGGCGTTGTAAAAGTACCAGTCGCCTTGCAAAGTGTTTTGCTGCGCCTTTGCGTCTTGTTCCAACTGTTTCAGCAGTTCGTTTTTCTTCGCTTCTTCTTCCTGCTTTTTCAGACGTTCGATTTTTTGTTGGATAAAAGCGATGCGTTCGGGCTCGGCCATGTCGGCTACGGCGAGCAAACTGTCGTTGCGTTCATACACACGCGTGTAGGATGTCAAGTCGGTCAAGACTTCATAGCGCTTCTTGATATCCCTGTAATGTGGATAGTCGGAATTGATGACTTGCATGGCGGTGTCGTAGTAACGCTGCGCCAGATCATAGTTCTCGTAGAGTTCATATTGGATTTCGGCAAGCCTTATTGCCGATTTTGCGCGTTGAGCGGTATTAACCGTGGCAAGCGTTACCGAACGGGCGAAATTGTCGCATGCTTTTTTTGCATTCTTCATGCCCATGTACATCTCGCCTTTGGCGTAATAGATCTGGTCTTTGTATTCTTCATTCTTCTTGTCGGAGAGCATTTTGTCAAGACCACGTTCCAATTGTGCGACATCGGATGTTTTCAAGTCGGCGCACGACGCGATGTTCAAGCGTGCATTGAACTCCATTACATATACATCTGTATAAGACAGCGATTTGCTGTAATATTTCGTTGCCACCGTACGCTTGTCGAGTTTTTGGTATATCTGTCCCAAAATGAAATTCCAGCGTGCCTTTTCCTCTTTTGTAGGATTTGATTCCAATGCCAACTTCAAGAATTGGACTCCCTTTTTGTATTTTTCCTGAGGAAGCGTGGCTTCCGCCATGGCGGCATAGAGCTCCGTAGCGAGTTTCTTTGAGAAATTGCCTTTGGAAAGCGCAGTCACCAAGGCATCCAACTCCAATTCGGCATCGGCGTACATTTTTTGTGCCGTCTTGCAACGAGAAGAAAGAATTGCGGCATCGTCGCCTTCTACACTTCCTGCAAACTGATTCTTGATGAGCGAACAGGTGTTTTCGGTAGTGATGTAGTCTTGCTTATAGAAAGAAGCCTTTGCTGTAAGTAGATAACATTTAGGTATATACGGAACGTGTTCGATGCCGTTCACCATAATGCTGTGGGTCTCAATGCCCTTTACGCCCTTTTCGATGGCTCTGTCAAGTTGTGGATACAACGACATTGCCTCTTGCTGAGTTCCCAACACATAAACTGGAAGAATCTGCGTGTAGTCGTCTGTGGCGTTTTTTTCGAGCTGCAGTACAGCTTCTTTGAGACTCTCGTTTCCATTCCACCACACATTGTAGTGGGTGGTTGTATTATGGTATGCGATATTGCCCCACTTGGCCTTCTGCGTCGAGCAGGAAACCAGCAACAGCAATATTCCCAAACCTATAATACGTTTCATATAAGAGTTTTAAGAATAAGAGTTTTAAGTTTTTGGCAGACTCAAATCATTTACAGGTTCATCGTTGTTACACGTTGAATCTGAAGTGCATGATATCTCCGTCTTGTACAACATAGTCCTTGCCTTCCACGGCGATTTTCCCTGCTTCTCTGCATTTCGCTTCGCTGCCCAAGGCAACATAGTCTTCATATTTGATGACTTCGGCACGGATAAATCCACGCTCAAAATCGCTGTGGATGATGCCTGCCGTCTGCGGAGCCTTCATGCCTTTCTTGAAAGTCCATGCACGACATTCCTTTGGACCGGCAGTCAGGAAGGTCTGCAAGTTGAGCAGTTTGTATGCCGCCTTGATCAAGCGATTCACACCTGACTCTTTCAATCCCAAATCTTCAAGAAACATTTGTTTTTCTTCGTAGGTCTCGAGTTCCGCAATGTCGGCTTCGATGCCAGCACCAATAATCAGAACCTCAGCATCTTCGTCCTTCACGGCCTCTTTCACGGCCTCAACATATTTGTTGCCTTTCACCACAGAGCCTTCGTCAACGTTACAGACATACAAAATAGGCTTTGCGGTGAGGAGCATCAAATCCTTTGCCGCTTCCAACTGACTGTCTTCCAAAGCAACGGTTCGCGCGCTCTTGCCCGAAAGCAGAGCGGCTTTGTAGAGATCCATCACCTCAACGAGTTTCTTGGCTTTTGCGTCACCACCGGCTTTCGCCTTCTTAGCTTCTTTGTCGTAGCGGTTTTCGATGGTTTCCAAATCTTTGAACTGCAGTTCCAAGTCAATGGTCTGTTTGTCGCGGATGGGATCGACGCTGCCATCTACATGCGTGACATTGTCATCATCGAAACAACGCAGTACATGAATGATGGCATCGGTGCTTCGAATATCGCCCAAAAACTTGTTGCCCAGGCCCTCGCCTTTCGAAGCGCCTTTCACAAGTCCGGCTATGTCAACAATCTCCACCGTGGCAGGCACCACACTTGCGGGACGCTCCATCTCAACAAGTTTGTTCAGTCGTTCGTCGGGCACCGTAATCACGCCCACGTTGGGTTCTATCGTACAAAAAGGGAAATTGGCAGCCTGAGCCTTTGCGTTGCTCAAGCAGTTAAAAAGAGTTGACTTGCCCACATTTGGCAGTCCTACGATTCCACACTGTAAACTCATTTTGAAGTTTTAAGTTTTAAAGTTTTAGGTTTTAAGCCATTAGGCGTTTGACACAAGATGTCGGTCATTCATTTCATATATAATCCTCTTTCGGGAGTTTACTGCTCACTGTTCACAGATTTCAGTTCCTTTTCAATCAGATATTGGTTTCTTGTGGTAGAGTTTCTGCAGATGAGTTCGCCCAGGAAACCTGCCAAAAACAGCACCAGTCCCACCATGGCAAAGAACATCGAGAGATAGAACCATACGCTTGTAGTTAAACTGATGATATGGCACAATCTCAAGATGACCACCACAATCAAGGCAATGAAACCCAAAATGAAAGAGCAAGAACCAATCAAACCGAAGAAATGCATGGGCTGCTTGCCAAACTTGGACATGAACATGATGCTCATCAAATCCAAATAGCCGTTTACGAAGCGGTTCATTCCCAAATTTTGTGGTTCCGAATTCGCGTTTTCTGTGTTGCACAACTTTCTCACCTATCTTCGAGAATCCCGCCCATTTTGCGATTACGGGGATGTATCGGTGCATCTCGCCATAGACTTCGATGCTTTTCACAACATCTTTTCTGTAGGCTTTCAGGCCGCAGTTGAAGTCGTGCAGGTAAATGCCGCTCATCTTGCGAGTGGTCCAGTTGAAGAATTTCGATGGAATGTTTTTGGCAATCTTTGAATCGTAGCGTACTTTTTTCCAGCCGCTTACCAAATCGTATCCGTCTTCTTTGATCATACGATACAGCTCAGGGATTTCATCGGGACTGTCTTGCAAATCGGCGTCCATCGTAATGACAACGTCACCTTCTACGGCGGCAAATCCTACATTTAAGGCGGCGGACTTGCCGTAGTTGCGGCGGAACTTGATGCCTTTGTATGCGGGGTTCTTGGCGTGCAAATCCTCTATCACACTCCATGATTTGTCCTTGCTGCCATCGTCGACCATTACGACTTCATAGCTGAAACCATGTTCTGCCATTACCTTGTCAATCCATTCTGCCAAGTGTGGCAAAGATTCATCCTCATTGAATAGCGGTACTACTATCGAAATATCCATTGTTTTGAGTTTTAAGTTTCGAGTTTTAAGTTTTAAGCGGATGGTGGTGTTTGTCTCAACTCACTACTTCGCTCTTTTCGGTACGCAACACGATTGCGGCCAAAAAGGCGACCAACACCGACATCACCGCCGCGCGGAAGCCTCCGATAAAGCCCCAGTCGCCAGCCGTATAGCCGCGCACCGTTTCTATCGCTTGTTTGGCTTCGAAGCCCTCATCAATAGAAGGCATTACTGCAATTCTTCCTTCAACAAAAGCCTCCTTCAATCCTGGCAATGCCGTTGCGCATAGCAGCACCAAAAACACTCCGTAGATTACGGCACCTACAACGCCACTGCCGAGGCCAAAAAGCATCAGTTCTTTAAGCGTAACTTTCTCTCCTGTAAGCGATTTTCGGTATCGATAGCATCCAAAGCCGATTACCACGGCAAACATCAGCTCAATCTCCCATCCGCACGGTTCAAATCTGCTATCATCCACCCTTATCATCCACAAAAACAACATCAGCAACGCCGAAGCAAGTCCGGTAAGAATACCGCACTTCAAATAGGCTTTTCTGTAATTACCATATATGGTTGATTTGTATTGTCTTAAAACTTTTCCCATACTTTTGTCGCAATATGCAAAGATAATAAAAAAAAATGAGGTGGAAAAAGATGATACAATTATATTTAATTATAAAAAGAAAACGCCACGAACGAAAACAAAGATTTCAAATCTCAAAAAAAATCGTATTTTTGCAATTTAATTTAGCGAATTGAGGTATGGCAATTTTATTGTCAATTATCAATTCTCAAAAATCAATTTCAACAGCTATGGCAAATCAAGAAGATGCTTTCAAAAAAGTCGTTTCCCATGCCAAGGAATACGGTTTTATTTTCCCTTCAAGTGAAATCTATGACGGACTTGGTGCCGTTTATGACTATGGTCAACTCGGTATTGAGCTGAAAAACAACATTAAACAATATTGGTGGAAATCCATGGTGCAATATCACGAGAACATCGTTGGTATTGATTCCGCCATTTTTATGCACCCAAAGATCTGGAAGGCTTCGGGTCATGTGGATGCTTTCAACGCCCCTCTTATCGACAACAAAGACAGCAAGAAACGTTATCGTGCCGACGTGCTGATCGAGGACCATATCGCTAAGATTGAGGACAAAATCAAGAAGGAAGTAGAAAAGGCGCAGAAACGTTTTGGCGATGCTTTCAACAAGGAACAGTTCGTCTCCACAAATCCTCGTGTCTTGGAGCATCAAAAAAAGATTGACGACATTACCGCACGTTACAGCGAGTGTATGAACGCCAACGATTTGGAAGGCTTGCGTCAGCTTATTCTCGACCTTGAAATTGTATGTCCCATTAGCGGTACGCGCAACTGGACCGAGGTGCGTCAGTTCAATCTAATGTTCGCCACCCAGATGGGTAGCGTGAGCGAAGGCAGCGACACCATCTATCTCCGTCCCGAAACGGCTCAGGGTATCTTTGTCAACTTCCTCAACGTTCAGAAGAGCGGTCGTATGAAGATTCCTTTTGGTATCGCGCAGATTGGCAAGGCTTTCCGTAATGAAATCGTTGCCCGCCAGTTCATCTTCCGTATGCGCGAATTCGAGCAGATGGAGATGCAGTTCTTTGTCCGCCCCGGCGAGGAACTCGAATGGTTCAAATATTGGAAAGAAGAGCGTCTAAAATGGCATCTCGCCTTGGGCATTCCCGCCGAGTGCTATCGCTACCACGACCACGAAAAACTCGCCCATTATGCCAACGCCGCTACCGACATCGAGTTTGAATTCCCATTTGGTTTCAAGGAACTCGAAGGCATCCACAGCCGCACCAATTTCGACCTCTCGCGTCATAGCGAGTTCAGCGGCAAGAAGTTGCAGTATTTCGACAGCGAGCTCAACGAGAACTACACTCCCTACGTCATCGAAACATCCATCGGCGTCGATCGTACCTTCCTCGCCATCTTCAGCCATGGCTTGAAGGACGAAGTGCTCGAAGACGGCAGCACCCGTACCGTACTCAGCCTTCCTGCAGTTTTGGCACCCTACAAGGCTGCCATCCTGCCTTTGGTCAAGAAAGACGGTTTGCCCGAAAAGGCACGAGAAATCTTCGACCTCTTGAAATACGATTTTATGGTTCAGTACGATGAAAAAGACGCCATTGGACGCCGCTATCGTCGTCAGGATGCCATTGGTACCCCCTACTGCATCACGGTTGATAACGAGACTCTTGAAGGTCAGGGAGTAACGGTTCGTGAACGCGACACAATGAAGCAAGAGCGCATTCCCATTGAAAATCTCCGCGCTTATCTCCACGAACACATCCAACCCATCAAGGTTGACTAATCAGAATAAAAGTATAAAAAAACGGGCATCGATTGATGCCCGTTTTTTTTGTTATTTCAACCTTCGAAGCAAAGCTGCCACAAAATCCTGTATGTCTTGCTCTGTAGTGTCGAACGAACACATCCAGCGTACCACGTCGTTCGCCTCATCCCAATCGTAGAAGAAATAGTCCTGCTGCAATCCAGTCCATACATCGTGCGGCAATTTTACGAAAACACTGTTGGCTTGAACGGGATACTGAACTTCGACTTGGGGAATGTCCTTTATGGCGTTGTAAAGCATCTGCGCCATACGGTTGCTGTGTTCGGCGTTTCTGCGCCAAAGTCCTGTGGTAAGATAGGCCTCGTATTGGGCGGCGATGAAACGCATCTTGCTGCAAAGTTGAGACATCTGCTTGCGACGGTATTTGAGTTCAACGTCGAGGGCGGGATTGAGCACTACTACGCTTTCGCCCATCATCATTCCGTTCTTGGTGCCGCCAAACGAGAGAATATCCACGCCAAGGTCGGTGGTCATCTCCTTGAAAGAGCAGCCCAATGCAACGGCGGCATTGGCGAGACGCGCACCGTCGATGTGAAGATACATCTTATAGGAATGTGCCAAATCGACAAGAGCCTTGATTTCTTCAATGGTATAGAGCGTACCCAATTCTGTTGATTGTGTGATGCTTATCGCATGAGGTTGAGAGTGATGCTCGAAGCCGAAACCATGCAACTGTGTCTTTGCCAATTCGGGTGTGAGCTTGCCGTCGGGAGTGGGAACGGTGAGCAATTTGCAGCCCACAATACGCTGAGGTGCGCCGCATTCATCCACGTTGATATGAGCCGATTCGGCGCAAACCACAGCGTGGTGAGAACGACACATTGCATCGATGCTCAACACATTGGCTCCCGTGCCATTGAAAACGAAATAGACCTGCGCCTGACTGCCGAAGAAAGAGCGGAACAAGTCCCCCACTCGACTGCAATATTCGTCGTCGCCATAGGCCAAGGCGTGGTCGACGTTTGCGTTGGCTATCGCCTCTAAAATTTCAGGACTGATGCCCGAATGATTGTCACTACCGAAACCTCGTTTCATAGGAATCTATTATTTGTCCATTGTCATCAAAAACTCTTCGTTGGTCTTGGTGCATGCCATTCTGTTTTTCAAGAATTCCATGGCCTCCTGCGAATTGAGATCGGTGAGGTGGTTGCGAAGCACCAATGTACGACTGAGAATGCCAGGAGATACGAGCAAGTCGTCGCGACGCGTGCTGGAAACAGTGATGTCGATAGCCGGGAATATACGTTTGTTTGAGAGCTTGCGGTCGAGCTGCAATTCCATGTTTCCAGTACCCTTGAACTCCTCGAAAATAACGTCGTCCATCTTAGAGCCCGTCTCCGTAAGAGCCGTGGCGATGATAGTCAACGAACCGCCGTTCTCGATTTTTCTGGCGGCGCCGAAGAATCGTTTGGGCTTTTGCAAGGCATTGGCCTCAACGCCGCCGGAAAGCACCTTTCCCGATGCAGGCTGAACGGTATTGTAGGCTCTCGCCAGACGTGTAATGGAGTCAAGAACGATAACCACGTCGTGGCCGCATTCGGTCATGCGTTTTGCCTTTTCCAGCACGATGTTCGCAATTCTCACATGGCGCTCGGCGGGTTCGTCGAAGGTGGAGGCGATTACCTCGGCCTTGACACTGCGTTGCATATCAGTTACCTCTTCGGGACGTTCATCGATGAGTAGCACCATCAAATAGACGTCTGGGTGGTTGTAGGCAATTGCATTGGCGACCTCTTTCAGCAAGGTGGTTTTGCCAGTTTTGGGCTGAGCCACAATAAGTCCGCGCTGTCCTTTTCCAATAGGCGTGAACATGTCAATGATACGGGTTGACAAGGTTTCGTCGGGATGGCCTGTGAGTTTGAATTTCTCTTGCGGGAAAAGTGGGGTGAGAGATTCGAATGGCACACGGTCGCGAATCTGGTCGGGTGTCAAACCATTGATAGAAATTACTTTTACCAATGGGAAATGCTTTTCGTTGTCTCGTGGAGGACGAATGGTTCCAAGTACGGTATCGCCTGTTTTCAACCCATATTTGCGCACTTGCGACTGCGACACAAGAATGTCGTCGGGTGAATTTAGGTAGTTGTAATCCGAAGAACGCAAAAATCCAAAACCTTCGGGCATTACTTCCAAAACGCCTTCTGCGTCAATAACGCCTTCCATATCGAACGGATATTCCACGATGGGTTTCTTGCGCTCAAACTGCTGACGATTGGGGTTTTTACCTGTGTGTAAAGCGTCGGCATTCGGCGTTTCTACAACGGAAGCCTCCGAACTTGCTGCCGCCACAACTTCTTCTTGCGGAGCAACTTCTGTGGGTTGAGGCACAGTTTCTTCTTTTTTCTCCTCAATAGCAGGCTGCGGCTTGATGGAATCTTGTTTTCGAGGTCTGCCGCGTTTCCTTTTAATAGGCTGGGCAGGGTCGGGAGTCAACGGGGACGCCGACTCGCGAGTATCGTTGGGCAGTGAAGTGGGTTCCTCGTTGTTGGACTCCTGCGGAACGGATACAGTCTCAATATGATTTTCAGCGACAGGTTCGCTATTCTCTTTTCGGCGGATGAGCCTTGTAGAAGGGCTTACCACGTCGGGAACCGTCGGAATGCTCGGAATTTCAAGATCGTTGATATTCAGCACGTCGGACTGGGGAATGTCGAATTCTTGCTCAATAGGTGCAATCTTTTGTTGCTTCAACTTGTTGGAATCCATTAATTTGGAACCATTGTCCTTTTTCGCCTTTCTTTTTTTGCGAGAATGTAGTTCCGGATTGTTGAGACTGGACTCGGCAAGCAACTGAGGTTTCAGGTGTGTGCGTTTGGGACGAGATGCCGTGTCTTGCGTCTCCGACGGATGAGAACCGGCGACCGCACTGGGATTTGCTGCCTGAAAATCAAGAATTTTGTAAATTAATTCCGACGCATCGGTGCGAGAGGCGTGAGGAATACCAAGCTCTTTGGCGATATTGATCAATTCAATATGCGCTTTGGCTGACAATTCAGTTTTGCTGTACATGTAGTGGGGAAAAAACTTTCGTTGAAAGTTGTTGATAATAAATAAATAGCGCAGGGAAATTTCGCAATCCTTTTCGGATCTTGATGTTGCAAAGTTATAAAATAATTATGACATTGAAAAAAAAATTTTGCAGATAAGTTGAAAATGCGTAATTTTGCAACAAAATCAAACAACAAAAAACAACTATGAATATTCCTCAAAATTTAAAGTACACCCAGGATGACGAATGGGTAAGAATTGAAGGTGAATTTGCTTATATCGGAATTACCGACTATGCACAGCACGAACTTGGCGACATCGTTTTCGTTGACGTGGATTGCGAAGGCGACACCATCGAAGCTGGCGAGGCTTTCGGCTCCATCGAGGCTGTAAAGACCGTAGCTGACTTGTTGATGCCTGTTACCGCTGAAGTAGTTGAATTCAACGCTTCTTTGGAAGACGCTTCTTCCATCAACAACGATCCCTATGGCAATGGTTGGATTATCAAGGTTAAACCCGCCAACATGGCCGACATCGACGCTTTGATGGACGCTGCTGCTTACACTGCAAAAATCG
Source organism: Candidatus Colimorpha pelethequi (assembly GCA_018064245.1). Classification (GTDB taxonomy): domain Bacteria; phylum Bacteroidota; class Bacteroidia; order Bacteroidales; family P3; genus Colimorpha; species Colimorpha pelethequi. The sequence goes on along the minus strand of JAGHVO010000012.1, from coordinate 36,445 downwards.
GTGCATAAAGCAAAACAGAAATCAAGAAACAAAGCACTCCAAGCGGGGTGCTTTGTTTTTGTTGATTGTGACCAGTGATCTGTGATCAGTGACCAGGGAACCAGATCCTTCTTACTCTTTACTCTTAACTAAACAAATTCTCAATTTAAAAATAATGTCCTTTATCAAGACAGATAACATCAAGGGCGACATTTTTGGCGGCGTAACAGCAGGCATTGTCGCATTGCCTTTGGCTTTGGCTTTTGGAATTCAGGCTTTCGGAGGAATAGACGATCCTTCGGCAGCTTCAATTGGCGCACTCGCAGGTTTGGTTGGTGCCACTATGTTGGGATTTTTTGCCGCTCTGTTTGGCGGCACCCACAGCCAGATTAGCGGTCCCACTGGTCCTATGACCGTCGTCGCCGCCACATTGGTAGGTGGCGCTTGGGCAAGCAGTGGCGGAAACATCAGTTCCGTATTAATCAGTATGTCGCTTGCAGGCATCTTCTGTGGATTGTTCCAAATCCTTTTCGGAATCATCAAGATAGGAAAATATATCCGCTATATCCCCTACCCCGTTCTGTCGGGCTTCATGAGTGGTATTGGCGTAATCATTATCTTGCAACAACTCTATCCTTTGGTAGGTCTTAAAGGTTCGGGTACGATGATTGACCTTGTGATGGGTATTCCCGGTGCTGTGGCACGAGGAATCTCATGGGTCGCATTGCTTTTGGGTTTGGGAACCATTCTTATCATTGAGCTCTTCCCAAAAATCACCAAGAAAGTACCCGCCACTTTGGTAGCGCTCATCGTGATGACCGTGATTTCGCTTTTCTGCAGCCTTCAAGAAAGCCTCACCATTGGACAGATTCCTTCAGGAATGCCTTTGCCATTCTTTGCCAAGGCAGGAATGGATCTTTCCTCCATTGATTGGGGTATGGTTTTGAAAGCCTCCATCATTCCCGGCCTCACCCTTGCAGGTCTGGGTTCTATCGACACACTGCTCACCTCTGTAGTGGCAGACAATATCACAAAGACCAAGCACAACTCCAACAAGGAACTTATCGGCCAGGGTATTGGTAATGCCGTGGCAGGTCTTTTCTGCGGTCTCCCAGGTGCTGGTGCTACCATGCGTACCGTGGTGAACGTAAAGAGCGGTGGCCGTACGCAGATTAGCGGTATGGTACACGCCATTTTGCTGCTTGCCATACTTCTCGGATTGGGCGGATTGGTGAAATACGTACCTCTTTCAGTACTTGCGGGCATCCTGATTACCGTAGGTTGGGGCATCATCGACTTCAAAGGTTTCAAAGACCTCTTCAAGATTCCGAAGGCCGACGCCGTGGTCTTGATTGTAGTGTTCCTTGTCACAGTCTTTGTTGATTTGCTCACGGCTGTAGGTATCGGTATGGTTATCGCCTGCGTGCTGTTTATGAAACGTGCAAGTGACCTCGTGGAAGGCGGCTACAGCTCTGCCACAATGACTTCCGCCGAGTTGCACAAAGGTCTCCCCGACCCCGGCGTAGCCAATTTCGACAAGACCGTTCCCTGGAGCGATGAAGGCGGCATCACCGACGAGATGCGTCAGCACATCTATGTACAACGTCTGAACGGACCGATTTTCTTTGGCACCATCAACAAGTTCAAAGAGGTGATGGAAGATGTTCCCGATGACGCCAAGGTGGTGATTATCCGTATGAAGCTGGTAAGCTTTATGGATCAGTCGGGACTCTATGCAATGGAGACCGCCATCAAGGATTTGCAGGAACGAGGCATTATGGTATTGATGACCATCATCCAGCCACAGCCCATGTACATGCTGCGCACCCTCAACGTCATCCCCGCCGTTGTCCCCGAAGAGCACACCTTCAAAACCTTCGAAGACTGCACGAAATTTTTGTTGCAGTTAAGAGTTATGAGTTAAGAGTTAAGAAGGCTTAAGACGATTATTCTAAACATCTGAAGTCAAAACCGAACTTACTCCTATTACGTTGCGCAATGGACAAAGGTCCCATATATGAAAAGAGCAAATCATTGTCAATCTCCATTATCAGGTTGGCAGATATACTTTTTGAAGAACACCTGTTTAGTCTGTCAAACCAGATATTAAGATCTGGAACAAGCATAGGAGCTAATATAAGAGAAGGATATAGAGCTCAAAGTATCCCTGACTTTATTAGTAAAATGAATATTGCCTTAAAAGAAGCAGAAGAAACTGCATACTGGCTGGAAATCCTCTTCGAAGCAGAATAAGATAAATTTAGAAACATATAAGACATACTATTTAGCAACTGAAGAAATCATTAAACTATTAGTATCAATTATTAATACCACAAAAAAGAAAAATCAATTCTGAAGTCTCAAAGAGAAGGAGACAAATCCCATTAAGGAATGTAATCAATCTTTTCCAAAATGTCAACTAATATATTGTAATAACCGAGTTGAAGAAAAAATGTCAAGATGATTGGTCGGCACCAAACTCTTAACTCTTTAACTCTTAACTCTTAACTAAACTATGGGTAGAGCATTTGAATACCGTAAAGCAAGAAAATTGAAACGTTGGGGTCACATGGCCCGCACTTTTACCAAAATCGGCAAGGAAATCGAGCTGGCAGTCATCGCTGGCGGTCCAGATCCTTCCAGCAACCTTCGTCTGCGTCTGCTTATGGCTACCGCCAAGAGCGAAAGCATGCCCAAGGAAAACGTGGAACGCGCCATCAAACGTGCCACCGACAAAGACACCTCAGCCTACAAAGAGGTTGTTTATGATGGCAAAGGCCCTCACGGCATCGCCGTTGTAGTGGAGACCGCCACCGACAATCCCACCCGTACCGTCGCCAACGTACGCGCCGCTTTCGTGCGTGGCAAAGGCGAACTCGGCACCATGGGTATGAACGACTTCCTCTTTGAGCGCAAATGCTCCTTCGTAGTGGCCTACAAAGAAGGCATCGACATGGACGAACTTGAGCTCGAGCTTATCGACTGCGACATCGACGAGGTGTTCCGCGACGAGGACGAAATCATGATCTACGCCGACTTCAAGAACTACGGTCCTATCTCCAAATACCTTGAAGAGCATGGCTACGAAATCAAGTCCTTCAAATTCGAGCGCATACCTCTTACTATGCGCGAGCTGAGCGAAGCCGAGCAGGAAGATGTCAACGCTTTGATTGAGCGTCTCGAAAATGATGACGACGTGGTGAACGTATTCCACAACATGGCATGAAATACTTTGCTATTTATTTAGGTTTAGTGAGTCTCGTCTCGGGAATCCTCTTTGCCGTTGACAAGCGCAAAGCGCGCTTGGAAAAACGACGCATTCCCGAGATGACGCTACACCTTTTCGAGCTGTTGGGAGGCGTATTCATCAACTTGATTTTGATGTACACCATTCGTCATAAAAACCGCAAATTTTCCTATTATTGGATAACCTATCTAATATTGTTAGTGTGGGGATTTGCATTATATATGTTGTTTTTTTACAATCCAACGCATTGAAATCGAGTGATTAGAAAAGTATGAAAGAACTTTTTTAATTAGAGATTTGCGTAATTCCAAAAAAGTTAGTATTTTTGCAAACGATTTCGAGAGAAACAACTGCCGCATTCGTCTAGTGGTCCAGGACAACTGCCTCTCACGCAGTAGATCATCAGTTCGACTCTGATATGCGGTACAAAAGAAAGAGAACCAAACGGTTCTCTTTTTTGTTTCCTATGCTTATGGCTTAATGCATTTTTTATCTTTCACGATTCCTATTTATTTCGTATTTTTGCAGTAGCAAATTTTGAATTGGATTGTAAAGAGACACAAAGACTGCTTGGAACTGAGGTACGAACATCTACGAGCTGTTTAAAGATTAAAAGACAGACATAAACAATGAAACTCATAGAAGGTACATACGAGAACCTGATTACCGAAGGGTTGAAGCAAGACATACAGACGGCATCAAAAGAGGGATTGGTATGTAAGCAAGAGGACATTGATGGTGCAGAATCGCCCAACATGCTGACAGAGCACCTGAGCCGCATCATCCGCAACCGTTTGTCGGACGAAAACCTAACGGCTGAAGAGCGTTCTGCATTCGTCAACAGGTTGATCGATTTCCTTGGTGAGGAGCAAGACGAGAAGGTGATTGACGACAAGCAGATGCTTGCAGCTGTAGTTTCCGCACAAGAGGAAGCACGTCTGAAAGCAACGAACAGTACATTAGTTCGCCCGCTGACAGGTTTTCGTACGAGCAATCTCTTTACCGGAGGACAAAGTCGTGTGCCTTTAAATACAGAGATTGAACGCGACATTGAAAGTGCTGATAGCATCAGTATGATTGTGTCGTTCCTAAAACTCTCGGGAGTGAACCTCATCTACGACCGTTTAAAACGTTTTTGCAGCATTTCAGGTCACAAGTTGCGCATCATCACCACCACGTATTGTGGCGTGACGGATGCCAAGGCTGTAGAACGTTTGGCAAGCCTTCCCAATACGGAAATACGAATCTCTTACAATACACAGATCGAACGATTACATGCCAAATCGTATATCTTTGAGCGTAATTCGGGATTCAGTACGGCGTACATCGGTTCGAGCAACCTTTCAAAATCGGCACAAACGGACGGCCTTGAATGGAACATACGTGTGACGAACGTGGAAAATCCGCATATTATCAATGCGGCACTTGCCACTTTTGACATTTATTGGAACAGCCACAATTTTGAAGACTTCCGCATAGGTGGAATTGATAAACTCTATAAGGAACTGGCTAAAGAGCAGGCTCCTAAATTGGCAACGGAAATATTGGGCAAATACACCATTCTGCCACATCAGAAACAGATACTTGACAAGCTTTCCGTGGTACGAGAAGCGGGCATCAACCGCAACCTCATTGTAGCCGCTACTGGTACTGGAAAGACCGTTATTTCGGCATTTGACTACAAGGTGTTCACCGAGCAGACAGACGGTTTACATCGTATTCTATTCGTGGCTCATCGAGAGGAAATTCTGAAACAATCGCGAAAGACATACAGAAGTGTGTTGCAAGATGCAAACTTCGGTGACGTTTGGGTTGGTGATTCGCGTCCTGTAAACGGAATCGACCATTTGTTTATATCTGTCCAGACATTCAACACAAAGTTCGACAGCATCTTCCGTGACTTGCCTGAAGATTACTACGACTACATCGTAATTGATGAGGCACATCACCTTGTGGCCGATAGTTACCGTAAGATACTCAGCAAGTTCACACCGAAACTGCTTGTGGGTCTTACCGCCACTCCAGAACGTATGGACGGCGTTAGTCTTCTGCCTGATTTCGACAATCAAATCAGCGCAGAAATCCGTCTTCCAAAAGCGCTCGACGAAGGTTTGCTTACGCCTTTTCAATATCTCTGCATAAGCGACGATACGGATCTGACCGATGAGGAATTGATGCAGGGCGACCGATACGTTGCAACCAAACTAACCGAACGGCTCTGCAATCGTGAGCGTGTTGGTTTAATAGTCAACCGTTTGCAATATTATCTTCCCGACGAACACAAGTGCCGTGCATTGGGATTCTGCGCTACGAAGAAGCATGCTCAGTATATGGCAGAGGAATTTCGGCGTGTGGGTTTGAAAGCAGCCTATCTGACTTCGGACAACGATGCAGAACGACTCTCTTTGAATAAACAGTTGGCCAAGGGCGAAATCAATTACCTATTTGTCGTTGATATTTTCAATGAGGGTGTGGATATTCCTGCCATAGATACGGTGTTATTCCTGCGCCCTACGGAGTCGTTGACCATCTTTCTCCAGCAGCTTGGTCGTGGACTTCGTCTCTATCCAGGCAAGCAACAACTCACTGTATTCGACTTCGTGGCTCAACTCAACCAGAAGTACGATTTCGCCAGTCGTTTCCGTAGCCTTCTCACTCGTACAGACAAGAGTGTTGTCGAACAGGTGAAAAACGGATTCACATTCTTGCCACGCGGTTGCACCATCCACATGGAGGAGAAGGCACAGGAGTATGTACTACAGAATATCAAATCTGCTATTTACAACAAGACACGTCTCGTCAAAGAGCTTCGCACTTATACACATACGCCAACGCTTAGGGAGTTCGTCGAAAACAACGGGCAGGATATTCGCCTTATTTACAAAGGTGGAAACTGTTGGTCAAGTTTGAAGAAGGAAGCTGGATTGTGTGATTTCCCTGAAGACGACAATACCAAGCGTTTCATCAAAGGCATCGGCAATCTGGTTCACATAAACACTGTTTCTTACCTCAATTTTATTCGCCAAGTGATGAAGTCAAACGGAGCAGTGGAATGCAAGGACCAACGTGAAGAAACATTTGCCATAATGCTCTATTACAGCCTTTTCGGCGACAAAATCAGCAAAATTGGTGTGAAGAGCATCGACGAAGCTTTGCGAAAATTGCGGTACTACCCCATCTTTGTTTCGGAAGTACTGGAACTCACAGAATACTTACTTTCCACACTCGAAACCAAGACGTTTCCTGTGGGAGAAGGAATGCCTATTAGCCTTGAACAATATGGATGCTATACGAGAGAAGATGTGTTCGCCATCTTTGGTCGTCAAACAGCAGATAAGAAGATGCAAGGTTCCGTTGCTGGTGTGTTCAATATTGATGAAATGAACACCGAGTTATTCTTCGTCACACTCAACAAGTCGGACAAGGATTTCTCTGCCGAAACAATGTACAACGACTATGTGGTCAGCGAGAATGAATTCCATTGGGAATCACAGAATACCGATTCTCACCAAGGCAAAGGACGTCGCTTTATAGAACAAAAGACGAATGGCAAGAAGTTCTTGCTCTTTGTCCGAGAGAACAAGAAGGATGGTTTTGGCAACACTTGTCCGTTCATCTGCTTTGGTCTTGTTGACTACATCCGTTCGAAGGACGATAAGCCCATGAAGATCAACTGGCAAATGCATCAACCCATACTACCGCGCTTCTTGATTGCTGTGTAAACCATGGAACGACGTAAACACATCAATGTTGTTGCTGCTATCATCATCCGTGATGGTAAGCTTTTCGCCACCCAAAGGGGCTATGGCGAATGGAAGGATTGGTGGGAATTTCCTGGTGGAAAAATTGAGTCGGGAGAAACTCATCAAAATGCTTTGAAGCGTGAGATTCGCGAAGAACTGGCGACGGAGATTGATGTGGGCAATCATCTTGCAACGGTTGAATACGACTACCCTCAATTTCACCTTACGATGCATTGCTACTTTTGCACGATCATTGGTGGACAACTCTCACTCCTTGAGCACGAGGATGCCCGCTGGTTGGGAATAGACGAGTTAGATAGCGTCAAGTGGTTGCCTGCTGATATTGAGGTGGTGGATGCACTAAAAAAGAAAGTTTCGATGAGATGAAGACAAATAGAAAGGGGAGCGATTTCGCTCCCCTTCTCTATTATATGTATCATCAAATCACTGATTACAGATTTCTGTGGAGGAAGTCGGTCATGAGCTGGTAGAGGTTCAGACGAGTGGTGCCTCCGTAGATGCTGTGGTTTTTGTTGGGATAGATGCGGAACTCAAACTGCTTGTTGGCTGCCTCGAGTTTGGTAAGCATATCCATAGTGTTTTGCATGTGTACGTTGTCGTCGCCTGAGCCGTGAATGAGCAGGTATTTGCCTTTGAGACGGTTGGCGAAGTTGAGCGGTGAGTTGTTGTCGTAACCCTCCTGGTTGTCCTGAGGACGGCGCAGGAAACGCTCGGTATAAATATTGTCGTAGTAGCGCCAGGTCATGACAGGAGCCACGGCGATAGCGGCGGAGAAGACATCGTTGCCCTTGAGGATGCTGAGCGTGGAGAGATAGCCACCAAACGACCAGCCGAAGATGCCGATGCGCTTGGAGTCGATCCATGACTTGCTGCCAAAGTATTTGGCTGCCTGGATGGCGTCTTCACATTCCATGTGTCCGAGGTCAAGGTAGGTCTGTTTCTTGAAAGCGGCGCCACGACCACCCGTGCCACGGCCGTCGAAACATACAACCACATAACCTTGCTGGCTGAGCATATGGAACCAATAGTAGTCCTTTCCTCCATAAGAGTTAGTCACCTGCTGATTGCCGGGACCGCCATAGACGTAAAAGAATAGCGGATACTGCTTGGTGGAGTCGAAATCTTCAGGAAGGATGATGTAGTAGTTCAACTCGGTGCCGATATTCGTTTTGAAAGTGCCAAAGGTCTTGCGGCAAGTGCCGTAGTCCTTCATGGCCTGCTGCAGTTCGGCATTGTCTTCAAGTGTGTTGACGAGCTTGCCTTTCTTGTCGTGGAGTGTGTAGATGGGAGCGGTGTTGGCGTCGCTGAAGACCTGGATGTAGTATTTGCAGCCCTTGCTGAAGTTGGCTTGGTAGGTGCCTGGACGTGGACTGAGGGAGGTAAGGGTAGATTTCTTGGAGTTGTAGCTGGTTACAAAGAGGTCGGTGTTGATGGGCGAAGAGGCGTGGGCTGTGAAATAGACTTTGCCTTCTTTCTCATCGATGCCACGGATGGCGACAACCTCAAAGTCACCAGTGGTCACCTGACGTACCTCGTTGCCCTGAAGGTCGTAGAGATAGATGTGGTTGTAGCCGCTCTTCTCGCTGGTGATGAGGAAATGCTTGCCGTCGGCGAGAAAACGCCAAGTGCCGGGAACCTCGACGTAGGCTTCGTCCTTTTCGCTGTAAAGCAGACGGATGTCACCCGTGGTAGCGTTGGCGAGATAGAGTTCCATCTCGTTCTGGAAACGGTTCATACGCATGTATGCCAAGGTGTTGGCGTCGTTGGTCCATTGCATGCGAGGCAGGTACTGGTCGCGCTCGCTGCCCGTGTTGAGCTTCAAAGTCTTGTGTGATGCAAGGTCGTAGATGAGGATGTCCACCACCGAGTTGTCCTCACCAGCCTTGGGGTATTTGTAAGTATAGTCTTCGGGATAGAGCTCGCCCCACATCTGCATGGAATACTGTTTCACCTTGCTCTCGTCAAAACGGTAGAAGGCGATCTTCTTGCTGTCGGGACTCCAGTAGAAACCACGAGTGATGGCGAATTCCTCTTCATACACCCAATCCGTTGTGCCATTGATGATTTCGTTCATCTTGCCGTCAGTGGTAACTTGCGTCTCTTCATAGTTGGAGAGATCCATGACGAACAAGTTGTTGTCGCGCACAAAAGCCACATACTTGCCGTCGGGCGAGAAGGTGGTGAGGCGTTGCTTGCCGTTTTGGGTGATCTTGGTGAAAGACTTGTCGGCGATGTTGTAAACATAGTAGTCGCTCACGCCGCTGTGGCGATAGATGGGTTCGAAACCGCTGCTGAGCAGGATTTGCTGTTCGTTGGCGTCAAACTCGTATTCCTCGATGGGAGGAAGCGGCTTGGCTTTGTTGCGCATTGATGGTTGTTCGAAAAGACATGCAGCCTTCACTTTTTCGCCAGTTTTGTAAGAATACTGGTCGATGCTGGTACGCGTAAGCACAGTGTAGTGCTCGCCGTCTTTCATTGACTGGATGGAAGTGATGCCGTTGGGAGTAAATGTTCCCTTCTGCCAAATGTCTTCCAGCGTAATCTGCTTGTTTTGAGCCATTGTCGTCATAGAAATCATTACGACACTGAGAATTAGGAAAGTTTTTTTCATTGTAATTGAACTATTAAAAGAAAGCCTCGCTTGAAAAAAACGAGGCTCTTGCGGAGAGACAGGGATTCGAACCCTGGGACCAGCAAGCTGGTCAACGGTTTTCGAGACCGCCCCGATCGACCACTCCGGCATCTCTCCAAAACATTTTGCAAAGATACGAAAATTTAGTGAATCACAAGCGGTGAATAGTGAAATATAAACACAAATAGCCGCAATTTGTCCGTAAATGAGTGTGTTGAAAATCGTTTGGAGAAGATGAAACGAGGCTTTTCATTTTTCATTTTTCATTCTTGATTTTATTTGTATCTTTGCAAAACAAAAAATAAGGCGACGCATAGCAAGAAAACAGCTTTAATTGATACATAATAATAAAAGAAAACAACAAGTAGTAACCCCTAAAACCAACACAACATGAAAAAGTTCCTAATTTTAATGACATTTGTGGTAATGTCGCTGTCAATGTCAGCAAATTCAATTCTATATTTCACACGCTCACAGGCGAACAGATGTGTCAAGTTTCTCAACGCACAGGATGAAATGATGATTTACTGTGGCTACGACAACGAGATTGAGACCTACGTCATCATCTCCGACATCTGGGCCGAGAGGGTCACCAACAAATACTACGAGCTGTGGGTTTTCGGCTACGACGCCTACACGGGAGAAGAGATCTACATGCCTCTCGACTTGGGATGCGTATGGCTGAGCAACAGATATAGTGGCCGTCTCTACAACGCTGCACAGTACCTCAGATTCCGTTGCGACGCACATGTACCCACCATCATCTGGACCATGCCCGCCTACAACCACTTCACCCGTACCGTACACGTAACACACTATGTACGCACCTACCACTACGACATCCACCGTCCGGGTTGGGTACCCCCGATGCCTCCCGCTCCTCATCACGGAGGCCCTGCGCCACACCCTGGTGCACCTGCTCCTCACCCCAACACTCCGGTAATCCATCCCTACTACCTCCGCACTCCTGGCACTCCTGCTCCTACAGTAACCAGCGAACCCTTCACTCCTGGCCAGACTCGTCCGACCATCGCGCCAAACAACGGATCTTCACGTCCAACCAACAGCACTACCACTACTACAGGAAACGTTCGCCCCGCGGCAAACACCTCCTCCAGCTCGAGACCGAGCAACAGCACCACTACGACTTCCAGCAGTACGCGTCCCGCGGCAACAACGACAACAAATACTACAAACTCGCGTCCTGGAAACACCAGCACGGGTACCACAACGACTAACACTCGCCCGACTTCCACCTCTACCTCTACCAGCACGACGAGCTCCCGCCCAACCTCCAGCACCACCAAGACTACTACCACAACAACCCGTCCGGCCGCAACAACCACGACATCTTCAAGCAGCAGACCTTCCTCTTCTGCCACCAAGACAAACACTACCACTACTACGCGCACTTCCGCAACCACCACTTCCTCGAGCCGCCCGGCTAGCACGTCAACCAAAACCACTACAACTTCCACCACACGTCCTACCAGCACAAGCACCGCTACGCGCACAACCACTTCCTCCTCTTCCACTCGCCCCACCAGCAAATAAAAAACAATCAATAACACGACAAACACTTGGCACCACAAATGCCAAGTGTTTGTTTTCTTAATTCAACTATCATGAAAGATTCCGAATTAGTTCTTGCCAACGATGGCAGTCTCTACCATATCCACCTTACTGGCGAAATGCTTGCCGACGATGTCATCTTGATGGGCGACCCTGGCCGCATCGACCTGATGAAAGAACTCCTTGACACCGTGGAGTTTGACATCATAAACCGTGAACTACGCTCGGTTACAGGCACCTACCACGGTCACCGCTTTACGGGACTAAGCACCGGCATGGGTTGCGACAATATCGACATCGTGATGACAGAACTCGACGCCGCCGCCAACATGGATCTGGAAAAACGTTGCGAGAAGCACGAGCACCGCACCCTCAACCTCATCCGTCTGGGTTCCTGCGGCTCGCTGCAAGCTGAGATTGAGGTCGGCACACTTGTGGCCTCGAAATATGCTTTGGGTCTCGACGGACTCATCAACTACTACGACCACGATCCTGCCTTGTTGGAGCAGGCAATGAACCAGAAGTTCATCGATCACATGCAATTTGACCCCAAACTGGCTCAGCCTTACGCTGTGAAGGGAAGCCGCCAGCTGCTTGACACCGTAGCCTTCGATATGCCCAAAGTCATCACAGCCACGGCACCAGGATTCTATGGTCCACAAGGTCGCAACATCCGCATCGCGCCCAGCGTCAAGGACCTCAACGAACGGCTCGCCTCGTTTGAATGGGACGGCACCAAGGTGGTTAACCTTGAAATGGAGACATCCGCAATCTATGGTCTTTCTCGTATCATGGGACACAACGCATTGACCATCTGCCAAGTAATCGCCAACCGCGCCACGGGCAAGTTCATCAACGAATACCACGAAAAGATGAGCGAAGCGCTGACAATGATTATGGACAGACTGTCTTAAGAATTGATAATTGCGGGAATAAAGACATAGAACCGAATTCAACTTGAACAGGAAAGGGCTGTCGAATGGCAGCCCTTACGTTTTTTTTGCAAGTTCAATCCCTATCGTGCAAACGTGAATTTGAAGCTGCGGAAGCGTGAGGTGCGCGACGCGTCCTCATCAACACGCACAACATCGTTGCCGAAGGTCATCATCTTCACCGCTCCGTCAGGATTCTCAGTCGGATAGGTCTGAAACAGACGGTTTACCTCTCGCAGAAAATCCGCCGAGCGCACATCCAACAATATCTCGAAACAGACATCCCTTCTCGGATCGGTCTTGAAAGTGCATCGATAGTCGGCGGTGTTTACAATCATCACCCCCTCTACCCCATTGGCGCCAGGCATAAACGTGATTTCGAACGACTGGCTTTCGGCGCGCTCGTTGCCCACAAAAGCCCCCAGCGACTGCACGATATGATGCTCGTCGCGTCCCAATTGTTCCACAATATAAGTGGCCTGCGCCTGGCAAAAGCCTATCACTGCCATAATCGACAGTATTGACAATAATCTTTTCATACCATACTTTAATATAATCAGTCCAAACAATTGATTAATAAATGCAAAGATACAAATATTTTCTAAAACGCAGTAAGAATCTTGCATTTTCTTTCCAAAACATAGGCAAAAATCGCACTTGTTTTTTCTCAATAATTTTGAAAAGAAATAGAAACATTGTCTCCCCTATTTTAGAAAAACTTCGTACATTTGCAATGTCATTTCGAGAGAAGAAATGACCGAGAAAGACGCATTACACCTTATTCCCAAATAGTGAATCTGGACAATTCACCAACGTAAACAATGAATTTGTTGTATGATTGCTAACAATTTATGATTACGTTGATTATTATGAAAAATGGAAACTTCCTTTAATGAATTCATATAATCCTATGTGGAGCATCTTGTTGGCAATTGCTTCTTTGAATTGGTTGTTCTTCTATGTTTATTCAAAAATTGAACCTTGGCTAAATATGGACGAAACAAAAAATTAAAAGCATAAATAATCAAATACTTATCACTAAAGAATACGAACCAGTTTTATATCATAAAATAGAGGGTGCCTCAATTTTGAGGCGCCCTCTATTTTAAATTCTTGTAGGAAGTACACTTGTCTAAAATACAACTTGCATTTTAGAATATTATTTTTAATATATCATAGATTATTGGTACCTTTGCATCATACATAATATACTTCATTAAAAATTTTGTTTTGGTGGAAATTACTTTTGACGAAAACGAAATACGAAGAACGAAAATTCTCAAACTTTTACAACTTCCATGAACATCACTATTGTTGGCGCTACTGAGAACAACCTCAAAAACGTCTCTCTCGAAATACCCAAGCACAAAATCACGGTCTTTACGGGCGTTTCAGGGTCGGGTAAATCGTCACTGCTCCTCGACACTATCGCCGCCGAAAGCCGTCGCGAACTTAACGAGACGTTTCCATCATTTGTACAGCAATATCTGCCAAAATACGGTCGTCCCAAAGTGGAACGCATCGAGAACATGCCGGTAACCATAGTTATCGACCAAAAGAAGCCTGCCAACAACAGTCGCTCGACAGTGGCGACCTATACCGATATCTACGCCTTGCTGCGACTCCTTTTTTCTCGTGTGGGAAGTCCATTCGTTGGCTACTCCGACACCTTCTCTTTCAACCACCCTTCGGGGAGCTGTCCTCGTTGTGGCGGACTCGGCACGGTGACCGACCTCGACATCCACAAACTGGTAGATTTCAACAAATGTCTCAACGACGAAAATGTCTTCCATTTCCCCACCTTCACCACAGGAGCCTGGCGGTGGAAACGCTACGCCTACAGCGGACTTTTCGACCTCAATAAAAAGATCAAGGACTACACCAAAGAGGAACTCGACCTCCTACTCTACTCGCCTCAGGTAAGACTCAAAAATCCTCCATCCAACTGGCCAAAATCCGCCAAATTTGAAGGTCTCTATCCGCGCATGTATCGCAGCATCATCACCACCAAGGAGGGCAAACGGCAGCAGAAAGTCTTGGACACGATGATCTGCACGGCAGAGTGTCCCGAATGCCACGGCACGCGATTGAACGAACGTGTGCGCAGCTGTCGCATCAACGGAAAGAACCTCGCCGACGTGGTATCGATGCCCATCAGCGATGCGCTGGTTTTCATCGACGCCATCACCCACCCTTTGGCTCACGACCTAAAATCCGAGCTTCACAAACGCTTGCAAGCCCTTTGCGACATTGGTTTGGGCTATCTCGCCCTGAGTCGTTGTACAGGCACGCTCAGCGGCGGCGAGGCGCAACGCATCAAGATTGCGAAATACATCAACTCCGCCCTTACCGATATGGCCTATGTGCTTGACGAGCCTAGCGTTGGCCTTCATCCGCAGGACATCAGCCGCCTCAAGCGGTCGCTCTACCAACTGCGCGACCACGGCAATACGGTGCTCATCATCGAACACCACCGCGAAATCATATCCATGGCAGACCATATCGTTGACATGGGACTGCTGGCTGGCGACCACGGTGGCGAAATTGTCTTTCAAGGTTCCTACAAAGAACTGTTAAAGAGCGATACCCTTACGGGAAAGATGTTGCGCTACAACGCACCCATCAAGGAGAAGCCTCGCAAAGCCAAAGAGTGGTACACCATCGACCACGCCACTCTCCACAACCTCAAAGACCTCTCGCTACGCATACCTAAAAACGTAATGACGACCATCGTGGGCGTGGCAGGTTCTGGCAAAAGTTCACTAATGGAAGATTTCCTACAACATGGCGGAAACGATGCCATATTCATCGGTCAAAAAGACATCGGCATCAATCTCCGCAGCACGCCTGCCACCTATATGGGCATCTCCGACACCATCCGCAAGCTTTTCGCCCGAGAAGCCGTCCCCGATGACAAGACACAACTAAAGCGTCCCAGCATACAGCTTTTTTCTTTCAATAGCCTTGGCGCTTGCCCTACATGTGGAGGCAAAGGAATCATTGTGAGTGACATGGCTTTTATGGAAAGCATCGAGACCGTGTGCGAAGACTGTCACGGAAGCCGCTACAACCGCCAAGCTTTGAGCTACCGCTATCGTGGCAAGACCATTGCGGAAGTAATGAACCTGACCGTAGATGAGGCGATACAATTTTTCGAAGGACAATCGTTTCTGCCACAGCTGCACATGATGCAAAAAGTGGGACTCGGCTATCTGCACCTTAACCAGTCGATGAGTACCCTAAGCGGAGGCGAACTGCAACGCGTCAAACTCGCCGAACACCTCTTTTTGACAGCCATCCACACATCCGACGGACTTGTCAAACTCTCTTCCGGTCACACCTACATCATCGACGAACCCACCGACGGACTCCATCTCGACGACGTTAGGAGGCTGCTGGTGCTTTTCAACGAGATGACCGATGCCGGCAACACGCTCATACTCATTGAGCATAGCATTGAAGTGATGAAGCAAGCCGACTACCTCATTGAACTCGGTCCCGGAGGCGGTGAAGCCGGTGGCGAACTGCTTTTCTGCGGCACGCTTGCGCAGATGCGAGATTCAAAGAAATCAATTACGGCAGAAGCGCTATTTTAACTGGTAACTGGTGACTAGTGACTAGGATGCTGTTTTCCCAAGTCACTAATCACTATTCACTAATCACCAATTCTATAGATGAATTGTGACTCCCATCTGGTGGAAACCGTCCGCCCCTACCCCTTTTCTATAAGTTGGCAGCAAATCCACAAAGAAATCGACGGAGGTCCTTCCCATGAAACGACCGGATGTACCCAAACCAAAGGTTGCGCGCAACTGGAAGGGATTATAGACATCGACCTTTCCCTTGGAACGGTTCCAGCGGTCATCGGTACCGAGTATGCGTGTAACCAACTTTGGCTTAAATACATAAGTTGGTGCAAGACCTATGGTTGCAAACAATTCTTTTTCCTTGCCAAAAGTATAAGAAAGCCTAAATGGGATTCCCAAGGATGTGCCCTCAAGATGCTGCTGTACAACCTCGTTCTGCAAGGCAGACGTGCGTACAAGCGCTCCATCGCTGTACTCAACATCACGCAACAAGCGCGTCCAATCCACTCTCAGCTCCAACACAGGGCGCAACTGCCAACGATTATTAGCGAAGACGATTGGCCTGAAACCAGCTTGCATATATATGGAGTAAGATTCCCCTATATTATATGCCGAACCATAGCGATGATTTCTGAAAATTGGAATGCCACATTGCCCAATGCCAAATCCTAACTCTAATTGATTGCCTGAGCAAAAATAGTTGGTAAAGGAAGAAAGGCGCTTGACCAAGATATTGTTGGCGGAATCGGTTGCAACGGGCGTGCCGAAAGTCTTTTTATGCCTGCATACTTCAAACTGATTGGAAGCAAATAGATAATTATATTGAAAAGACGCATTTTTATATAATGTCATCCGACCATCCGTAACAATCAAGGTGTCAATCTTGAATGACGAAAATGGACATTGGTAAATATTGCATTCCGTCTCTGCCTGATCTTGTCGGCAACGCCATGTTCCACCCTCTACAACAGAATATCCACCAATAACAATCTCTGGATTGGATGTAAAATGCAAGTCGCCAGTCTGTACATGAGCGGAGTCTTTGACATTCAGTTCTTTCAATTCATTTCCGATACGGATTTCAAGGATGGTATGCTTGGGCATAGAATCGTTGCGATGGATCATCAATGTCCGTTTTTTAATCGAACACACTTCCGGTTCGTTGGCTTGGGTGTAGAAAATCTCACAGGGCGTAACAATGGTGATGCTACTGGGTTCACCCAACTGCTGGATGATATGCACGTCCCATCCTGGTGCAACTATGATTTCTGTCAGTGTGTCAGGCAATTGCTGTTGCACACGATACTCTTGAGCTTGGGCTGTAAGGAACCAAATGGAAGCTATGAACAATAGTATTTTTTTCATAATTTAAAATCTTTAATGGTTATTGAATTGGGAAACTCATCACCCTCGTTGGCTGAGCTCATTGCCAAGAAAGTGATAGGTAATTCTTTGGATTTGCGTGTTGACGAATTGCTTGATTTTGCAACCAATCGAGTAGATTCACGAATGAAGACTTGAGTTGTCTGAGGAGCCTCAAGAGGAACGGCAGCCTCGGCAAGTTGAAGAGCAGATGCCACCTCAATAGCCAGCGGCAAAGCAATAGTGTCGGCAAGAATGGCATCTTGCTGGTCGTCAGTTTCAATTAAGGCATGCGAACGTGAAGGATGTTTTGTTGTTGTGATTGATGCTGTAGGAGATGATTCCTGAACGCTTTGCTGCACCATTTCTTTAGTGAAGTTGGACTCGGCGACCAAACCCATTGAAGGATGTTTTGATGTCTCTTTTTGCAAAGGAAAAATCAAGACCAAAATTAGTCCGACAGCCGCTACTGTCGAACCAATCCAAATCCAACGGTGACGTTTGGCGGAAACATCCAACTGGTCTATTTTAGAGGCGAGCGCCTCCTGACGGCGACGATTGTCGCCGTGGTGCCGCAAGACTTCAAGCAAAGGCTGTAGTTCAGAATCGATATGGGAAAAATCGTCTCTCATGATATATCTAATGGTTAATAGGGTTTTGCATCTGTTTTTTGAGTGTTTGCAACGCACGATGAAGAATGACGCCTATGTTGTTTGGAGTGGTGTGGAGTTGTTCAGCAATTTGCTGATTGCTTTTCGCCTCTTCATATTTCAACAATAGTGCATCTCGTTGTTGGTCCGGCAGGCGGTCGATGAGGCGTCGCGCCTGTTGGTAGCGTTCTTCTGTGTCATCTGGCGGCAACTGAGTTTGCAGCAATGCAGCCTCGTCGATGGGCTGAGTGGGATGCCTCCGCCGTAGCAGATCAATACACCGCCGTTTGACTAATGTAATACCATAAGCTTCAATATTGAGGACTTTGTCGAGTTTGTCACGTTGCATCCAAAGGTCCACAACGGCATCCTGCACAGCATCTTCCGCCATTGCTTCATCGTGAAGTAAAGCCTCCGCCATTCGCTGCATGGCAGGCTGGAGGGGCAATATTCGCTGTTTGAAGCCGTGGGTATTCATTTGCGTTTGTCAAATTCTGTAATGTAGTCGCTAAAAAAGACAAAATATTACATATATAACGTTAAAAATAATCTTTTGTTTTTGTTCAGCCCCCACCCTTTCCAGTGGCAAGTTTATTTCTCCAAATCTTCAAATCTCCGAATCTCAAAATCTTCAAATCTCCAAATTATGCGTCAATAATCGCAATTTTTTTCGTAAATTTGCAAGCTTATTAGAATCAATATAAGATTATGCAAAATATTCGCAATGTTGCTATTATAGCTCACGTTGACCACGGCAAGACTACGTTGGTTGACCGTATGCTGCATCAAGCCAAACTTTTCAGAGACAATCAAGAGACCGGCGACCTCATTTTGGACAACAACGATTTGGAACGCGAACGCGGTATCACCATCCTTTCCAAAAACGTTTCTGTACGCTACAAAGACTACAAAATCAATATCATCGATACTCCTGGCCACAGCGATTTCGGTGGCGAGGTGGAACGTGTGCTGAACATGGCAGACGGTGTGCTGTTGGTGGTGGATGCCTTCGAAGGTCCCATGCCCCAGACCCGTTTCGTTTTGCAGAAAGCCATCGAGTTGGGCCTCAAGCCTATTGTGGTAGTAAACAAGGTTGACAAACCTAACTGCGACCCCGAGCAGACGCAGGAGGCTGTATTCGACCTAATGTTCAACCTCGGAGCCAACAACGACCAGCTGGACTTCCCCACTGCCTACGGTAGCGCCAAGAACGGCTGGATGAGCGAAGACTGGAACAATCAGACCGAAGACATCTCTTATTTGATGGACCTTATCATCAAGCACATCCCTGAGCCCAAGGTTTCGGAAGGCAACACGCAGATGATGCTCTCTTCGTTGGACTACAGCTCTTATCTCGGACGTATCGCTGTGGGACGCCTCAACCGTGGCACCCTTCAGGCTGGCCAGCCTATCATCCTCGCCAAGCGCGACGGTTCTCAGATTCAGAGCCGCATCAAGGAACTCTACACTTTTGAAGGTCTCGGCAAGGAACGCACCAAGAATGTGGTGAGCGCCGGCGAAATCTGCGCCGTTTTGCTCGATCTCGACAAAGACGTGATGTTCGAAATTGGCGATACCATCTGCGACAGCGAAAATCCCGAACCTATGCCTCCCATCAAGGTTGACGAACCTACGATGAGCATGCTCTTCACCATCAACAACTCGCCTTTCTTCGGCAAGGAGGGCAAATATGTGACGAGCCGTCACATCCGTGATCGTCTTTATAAGGAATTGGAAAAGAACCTTGCCATGCGCATTGAGGAGACTGGCTCTCCCGATGCCTTGCTGGTCTATGGCCGTGGCATTCTCCACCTCTCTGTGCTCATCGAAACCATGCGTCGCGAAGGCTACGAACTTCAAGTTGGTCAGCCCAAGGTCATCATCAAGGAGATTGACGGACAGAAATGCGAACCCGTTGAGCAACTTACCGTTCTCGTTCCCGAAGAGTTCTCCAGCAAGGTTATTGATGTCGTGACGCGCAGAAAAGGTGACGTGGGAACCATTGAGACCAAGGGTGACCGTGTACAGCTTGAGTTCACCATTCCTTCAAGAGGTATTATCGGTTTGCGCAATACGCTGCTAACCGCCACCAACGGCGAAGCCATCATCGCACACCGTTTTCTCGAATTTCAGCCTTGGAAAGGCGAACTGGGCGACCACAAGATGGGCGCACTCATCGCAAAGGAGACTGGCGAAGCTACCGCATACAGCATCAGCAAGCTGCAAGACCGTGGACCTTTCTTCATCGAGCCTGGCGACCATGTCTATAGCGGTGAAGTGATCGGCGAGAGTCTCCGTCCAGGCAACGATATCGTCATCAATGTAGTGACTGCCAAGAACCTGACAAACATGCGTTCGAAGAGCGCTGACGATAAATCGACCTGCTCGCCTGCCATCAAGTTCTCCTTGGAGGAAGCCATGGAGTACATTCGCGAAGACGAATATCTCGAAATCACTCCTTCGCAACTCCGCATCCGTAAGATCATCCTCGACGAAATCGAGCGCAAACGTGCCCGCATCGCAGCCTCTAACGAATCGGAATAATTAATAAAGTGAGCAGTGAACAGTGAACAGTGAATAGTGGACTCATAACTAATTCTCAATTTTCAATTTTCAATTCTCAATTCGATAACCTCCAAATCTTCAAAATATGAGCGGATTTTTTGGCGTTGTTTCAAAACAAGCATGTATCAATGACCTTTTTTATGGTACCGACTACCATTCACATCTTGGCACCAAACGTGCCGGTATGGCCACATTCGACAACGGCATACCCCACCAAAACATCCATTCCATCGAGAACTCTTATTTCCGCACCAAGTTCCGCACCGATCTTGAGGAGATGAAAGGCAACGTAGGTATTGGCATTATCAGCGACACCGAGGCACAGCCAATGATGGTGAACTCTCACGAAGGCCGTTTTGCCATCGCTACGGTTTCGAGAATCAACAACCTCGTCGAACTGGAGAAATTCTGCCTTGATCAGCACCAGCAATTCACCGACCTTTCGCGCGGAACCACCAACCCCACCGAGTTGGTAGCTTTGCTCATATCGCAAGGCAAGGATATTGTTGACGGCATCGAGAATGTCTATAGCCATGTAAAAGGCAGTTGCAGCATGCTCATCCTCACGCCGAGAGGCATCATCGCAGCGAGAGATCTCTATGGCCGTACACCCATCGTGATTGGCAAAGGCGAAAAAGGCTATGCCGTAGCCTCCGAAAGCCACAGCTACATCAACCTCGGCTACGAAACCGAATATTTTGTAGGACCCGGCGAGATTGTAGAGATTACCCTTGATGGAATCCGTCAGCTCAAGGCTCCCAATCACAAAATGCAGGTTTGCTCTTTCTTGTGGATTTACTACGGCTATCCTTGCGTTGAATACGAGGACATCAACGCTGAAGAAGTGCGCTATCAATTGGGTTACACTATGGGCAAGAACGACGACATCGACGCCGATTTCGTGAGCGCCATTCCAGATTCGGGTGTTGGAATGGCATTGGGTTATGCCGCAGGCAAGGGCATTCCCTACAAACGTGGCGTGCTGAAATATACTCCCACTTGGTCACGCAGTTTCATGCCTGTCAATCAAGAACAACGCAGTCTTGTGGCAAAAATGAAACTCATTCCCAGTCAGAAAGTGCTGAAAGGCAAAGAAGTAGTATTCTGCGACGACTCCATTGTACGTGGCACCCAGCTGCGCGACAACGTAAAAATGCTCTACGACTGTGGCGTAAAACGCGTACACATCCGCATCAGTTGTCCGCCACTCGTTCACGGATGTGATTTCCTCAACTTCTCGGCATCAAAGACCGACAAGGAACTCATCACGCGTCGTTGCATAGAACAACTTGAAGGTGGTCAGATTCGAAATTTGGAAGCCTACCGCGATGAAACCACGAAGGAATACGCCAACATGGTGGAGATGATTCGCAAAGAAACGGGTGTAGATACATTAAAGTTCAATACATTACAAAGTGTTTGCGAATCGATTGGCCTTCCGAAAGACAAAATATGCACCCATTGTTTTGATGGTTCCAGTTTTTGCTAATAGTTGGTCTCACGGAAGTTGGGCATGAAATCTCACAAACGGCATTTTCTTTTCATATTGGCACTTATCGTAGTGACCAAAATGCCTTATGCCCAACGTGTTTACGAGATTTCTGTTTGCGACCTTGCACCCAACTACGGCATCAACTGTGAGTTGCTGAACGACACCAACGCATTGCACACAACGTTAAAGCAGTTCCATTTCAACAAGGCACAAGTGGAGATGGAATGCGACAATTTGTTGCATAAAGTCCGCAACATGCGCAGGTCGCTCAAATACGACTACGAACTTCGTGACGGTAAGCTCTGGATAGACCAGACAGTTTTCGTATCGGATTTCGCGCAGTACGACAGCATCTTGGACAACCTTCAGGAAAGGATTATAAATGTTCGTGAATACTATGCTAACCGCGCCGAGCGGGAGCGGGATTCGGTTGAAACCGCACACAAAGCCCGTGTCGACAGGGAAAGACAGCGCAGGCAACAAGAACTGGACCAGCGTGCTACAACCCTAAAGGACTCTATTGGAATACTTCACAACAAGATTTTCAGCGCTTGTAACAATAAAGACAACCTGAGCAAGAAAATCGTAAAGGAACGCAAGGATATCTTTTACGCATACCTTTCTATATACAACAAACAAGACCTGACATTGCAATCCATCAATCGAGAGTACTTGATAAGGCTGCGTGACTTGCTGCAGATGCAGCGCAACCTGTTGGACAGCGTTTTGGGCGAACATGGTTATCCTTTGCGCATCGACGCTTTTCCCAACCGACTCAAGGAACGATGCGGAAGAAAGCACACCGAAGTATATAGAAGTTATCTTAAATCGTTCAATCAACCCACCGTAGCTGTTAATTTCAACAATATCGTTGATTACTACAGATATACCCGACTTCTGAAAAACATTGTAAGCATACAAGAAGGCTATCTAGCCTCCGTCTCGCTACGAGACAGCATTATGATTTACAAAGACAGCATCTTTGAAACTTACAAAAACAAATATCGCCCCATCGGGAAAATCTATGAGGACTGCGCCTCGCACCTGGCACTTGTGCCTGCATTTTCCAATGTTGAAGACAAAGATCTTTTCTTGGAGCAACTTGAAGGTCACCTAATGCTTCAGAAAGCCTACATGAGAAACCATGAAATATTGGAACAACTTGAGAATAAGGCTAATCGAATCAACAGCAGTTGCGGAAATCTAAGAGAAGTCAAAAAAACCTTCTCCATGATTCCACAACCATACGATGTACTTCCCGACTTTTGTGATGTGTCAGAATCCGCCACATACGATTCAACGCTGTCCAGAATCGACCAAATGCAAGACATCTACAAGGAAATCATTGCATTGCGTAAAACAATCGACACCAACGAACAGCAAATAATGTCGGGGAAACATACCGAACGAGTCTTTATTAGAGGATACAAGACCATCAAAAGCCAAGTAGAACTGACACCCTCGTGCATAACCGTCTATGACGGAAAACGATTCACCAAATCTTTGCAAGATTTTGCTGAACTTCAAAAGCGATGCATCATTACCGTGGCGCAAAGCGACGCCATTGCAAACAACGAGAAAAAAATCGTCTCCTACGAGAAGGTCTATCCAAACATCTATAAAGCATATAAGACATTGATTAAAAGCATGTCAAAAAGTGAGATCAACAACTTGAAAGATTTGCAGACCTACCAAATGGCCATAGCGTCCATCCAATCCATTCAATCTCGTTTTATTGCGATATTAAATTCAAGTGAAAGTCAGGTGATTGACGGCTATCTTGTTGACGAAAACGACGTCAACCATATCCGACTTCTGCTTAAAATACAGTAGCGAAAGTCATTCATACAAAAAAAGGACTGATTCAGTCCTTTTTTGTATTTACAACAACCAATACCATTTACAACAACTTTTCAAGTGCGTCAACCAAGTTGGCGGCGCCATCGAAAATCTGAGAGATGTGAGTCGCAACCATATATGCAGGCGTGGTAAGGATTTTGTGGTCATCATCAACACACACCTCCGTCGCCCCACACACTTGATGTCTTGCGCCAAGTTGTTGCGCGATTTGCGCGGCTTCACAGTTTCCACCTAACGTAAGCGTGATCTCATGACGTCCCAGTACTCTTGCCAAAACCATTGGCGCGATGCACATTGCGCAGATAGGTTTGTGGGCACGGTAGGTTTCAAGGATTGCATCCGAAACAGAATCAATGACAACCATATTGGGTCCCTCGAAAGCATAGGTGCTCAAATTGCGGGCCGCCCCCATTCCACCAGGCAAAGCCAAAGCGTCATAGTCGGCAGCATGGTATTCATTGAGCGAAAGGATGTTGCCACGGGCAATGCGAGCGCTTTCCTCAAAAATGTCACGTTGTTCGGTGTCAACAATCATCCCCTCTTCAAAATCCTCGTCATCCTGACGTTCGGTATAGGGAACAACCTCGAAGAATCCCTCTGGAGCAAAGCATTGGTATTCCCAACCTTTGCGATCGATAGCCAACATCAAGGAAAGCGTTTCTTGCAACTCGCTGCCGTCACGGTTGCCACAGCCGGAAAGAATAACTGCTATTTTCATGTTTGTGAATTTTGAATTAGTGAATTGTGAATAGTGATTGGACTATACTATTCTCAATTATCAATTAAAAAAGAGCCTCATGTTGTGCCGCATGAGGCTCTTTTTATTGTCGAAACTATTGACTATTTGTTGCTTTCTTCAACAGATTCCTTGATCAACTGGAAGGTAGCCTCAATGTCGTTGTCGAGACCCATGCTGAAGCGGATAAGGCCTTCGCTCATACCCATTTCCTTCTGGATGTCTTCAGGAACTTCGCTGGAAGTTGACTTGCCGGAATTGCTGAAGAGGGTCTTGAAGTAACCCAAAGAAACTGCCAAGTAGCCTACGCCCTTGTTCTGCATGATTTCCATAATCTTGCTAGCCTTTGCAGCTGTACCCATATCAATGGAGATCATACCGCCAAAGCCGAAACCTTCGTTCATCATGCTCTTGAAGAGCTCGTGATCGGGATGCTCGGGCAATCCGGGATAGTTGTATTTGAAACCAACCTCTTTGAAACGCTTGGCAAGATACATGGCGTTCTCGCTGTGCTTCTTCATACGGATGTGGAGGGTATGGAGGTTCTTGTTGATGCTGCTGCTGCGCATAGGATCCAAAACGGGGCCGAGGAGCATGCAAGTACCATTGTTGACATCGATGAGGCTGTTGATGTATTCAGCGCTACCGCAGATAGCACCAGCCACGCAGTCGTTAGTACCATTGATGTACTTGGTCATGGAGTAAACAGTAACATCGGCACCCAACTTGCAGGGGCTGAAAATCATAGGAGTGAAAGTGTTGTCAACAATCAACTTGGCACCAGCGGCATGAGCCATCTTGCTCAGTTCGGGAACATTGGCAATGCGGAGCAAAGGATTGTTCATTGTTTCGGTATAGACAACCTTGGTGTTGGGGTGTTCAGCCAAAGCCTTCTTAACGGCGTTGAGGTCCTGCATGTTAACGAAAGTGGTCTCAACGTTGAATTTCTTCAGATAGTTAGCCATAAAAGCGAAAGTACCGCCGTAGGTGGTCATGGAGCTGATGATATGGTCGCCAGCCTTAACTTCGTGAATCAAAGCGCAAGTGATAGCTGCCAAACCGGAACCAGTAACCCAAGCCATTTCAGTGCCTTCCATAGCTGCGAGAGCCTGGCAGAGAGCGAGATTGGAGGGATTCCAATGACGGCTGTAGAGGAAGTAACCTTCGGTTTCACCATGGAAAGTCTCAGTCATCAAATGAGCTTCGGGAAAGGTGAAAGTAGCGGAATCGCAAATTGCGGGATTGACACCACGGTTAGCGTCACGACCATCGAGACGCTGAATAGCTGTTGCGGGATCGAATTTGTTCATTGTAATATGTTTTTAATATAGGTTAATATCTGTAATAATTAAAGTGCAAAGTTACGAAAAAAAAATTGTAAATTTGCAAAATGAAAGGAAAATTAATACTCTTTCCCGTACCAATTGGCGCTGAAGAAGTCAACCACTCGCTTCCTGGGTGGAATTTGGAACTGTTAAACAGCTGTCATTCATTCATTGTAGAGGAAATCCGTACCGCGCGTCGTTTTCTCAAGCATGTGGGCTACATCCACGCCATAGACGACACGACATTCTTTCTCCTCAACGAACACACTTCCAACACACCCATCAACGAACGGAGCAAGCAGTTGGAAAGCTATCTCGAACCAATCGAGCGGGGCGAGAACATCGGCCTGCTGAGCGAAGCCGGCTTGCCTTGCGTGGCCGACCCAGGATCGTTGATTACGCAAATAGCACAACGTAAAGGATACGAAATCATGCCTTTGGTGGGACCGTCCTCTCTCCTGCTCTCTTTGATGGCGAGTGGTTTCAACGGACAGAACTTTGCCTTTGTGGGATACTTACCTGTCGACAAGTCGGAACGCATCAAAGCCATCCGCAACCTCGAAGCACGAGTGCACAAAGAACATCAGACTCAAATTTTCATCGAAGCACCCTATCGAAACAACCAAATGTTGGAGTCATTAAGCGAAACCTGTAGCGACAACACCATGATTTGCGTGGCATGCGACCTCACCATGGAGTCGCAAACCATACGCTCTCTTTCCGCCAAACAATGGCGAAAGGAAAGGATGCAACTCAACCTTCACAAACGAAATACGGTCTTCTTGATTGGCAATTGAGGATTATCTAACACATCGAGGATAAAAGGTCTAACCTCCAAAATCAACATATCAGCCATTGAAAACAATTCGCAAAACATTCATCTTATTAGGCTTGTACTTATTGATTTTTCAAAGCCTCTCCGCCCAGACAGTAGAACCCACCTGGGAAAGCATCAACCAACGTGGCTATCCTCAATGGTTTAGCGACGCCAAATTGGGCATATTCATCCATTGGGGACTATACTCCATCCCCGCCTACGCCAGTCCGGAAGGCTACGGCGAATGGTTCTACAAAGGCTTGATGAGCGGCGACACAGGACGTATGGCAATGATGCAACGATTTGGAGGCGACCCCACAAAATCGGCATTGGAACAATATTCGGTGCTTCCCGCACAATGGAAAGCCGAAATGTGGAACCCTGACGAATGGGCTTCGCTTTTCAAGCAGGCAGGAGCACAATATGTGTTGCTGGTTACCAAGCACCACGACGGCTATTGTCTTTGGGATTGGAACAATCCCGTGATACCCAATTGGACAAGTGTTTTGAGCGGTCCAAAACGCAATATCGTTGAAGAACTTACAACTGCCGTCCGCAAGCAAAACTTGAAGATGGGAATGTACTTTTCCCTGGCGGAATGGACCAATCCAATCCACACATGGACAGTCTCGCCCAACGACTCTATCGCCCGATATGTGGAGACTTACATGATCCCGCAATTTAAGGACCTTATAACCAAATACAAACCCGAAGTACTTTTTACCGACGGCGAATGGGACAACAACGCCGAGCAGTGGCATGCCCGTGAGCTTATCAGCTGGTACTACAACACTGTAGGACCTGATGCAATCGTCAACGACCGTTGGGGTGACGGCCATCAGCATGGTTACAAGACACCCGAATACAGCGGCGGCATTATGGACACCGTGACCCCGTGGGCGGAATGCCGCGGATTGGGTCGCAGCTTTGGAATCAACCACAACGAACTGCTAAGCAACTATCTGTCAAGCAAGGAACTCATCCAGCATTTTGTCAAACTTGTAGCAGTTGGAGGCGGACTCACCCTCAACGTGGGACCCGAAGCAGACGGAAGAATACCATTCATCCAGCAAGAACGACTCCTCGACCTCGGCAATTGGCTCAAAACCAATGGCGAAGCCATCTATGCCACAAAACCTTACATCCATCCATACGAATACACAACACCGTTAACGCTAACTCGCACCGACAGCGTCATAGATTTCGACTGGGTGCGCAACGCCCCGATCAAAGGCATGACCTACGACAATTTCAAAATCTCTTGGGAGGGAGAAATTGAGCCTAATTTCAGTGAGAAATACACTATCAATGTGGAAGTTGACGACAATGTCATAGTCATCCTCGACAACGACACACTCATCAACTACAACAAGTCCTTTGCCAACGGAACTGCCAGCAATGCCCAAGAAGCAAAAAATTACTCTCGCACACAAGCAACCATCAAACTCAAAAAAGGTCAGCGTTACCACATCAAAGTGCTGTACGAAGAAAAAGACCTCGAAGCGCGCATTCGACTGCATTGGAAATCAAAGTCACAACAAGAAGAAGCCATTCCGGCAATTAATGGTTTCAGTGGCATTTATAGCTGCCTTTTACCCTCTATCTGCTATACAAAGAATGGAAGCGACCTCTATGCCACAATCTTAGAAACACCTGTCAATAGTGTAACCCTTCGCAACATCTCTACCAACAACAAGGTAAAAGAGGTCACACTTCTCGGTTACGACAAGCCTCTTGAATTCACTTATGAAGGAAGCGAACTCATAATCAACTTTGACCTTTCCGACCTTCAGATCCACAAACTTCCTACGCCTTGGGTGCTCAAACTCAACTATCATTTTGAACAATAAGCCCACTATACAATTTGCTTATAGCTTAAAAACAAAGACCTAAAACACCTATAAACCGTGCCCATTTTTGAATCACAATCCATACAGACAGTTGCCGTGCATCGCGTTGGCAACAAGGAAACCGCCGAAGGTCTCATCCTTTCGGGCGAAACGCTTTCTCTCAACGAATCGTTGCAAGACCTGTTGGTACGCTACTTTCTCACACCTTTCAAGGTGGAGGAATATTACCACCTCTACGATGACGACAACGTGGAACTCAACGAAGTTTTCCACCGCGTGAGCAACATCTTCGATGCCCCAACAACCCTCTTGGAAGAGTCTCAACAAATTGCCCGCCATCTCTATAACGCATGCAACCACCCCAACATCAAAGGTGGCGACCTATTTGTTGTCTATTTCAGTGAATGTCAGCTCAACGGAGAAACAATGGACGCCGTTGGCCTCTTCAAATCCGAAACAAAAGAGCAGTTTTTGAAAGTGTTGCACGACGAAGAACAATGGAGTCGACAAGAGAATGATCCAAGTGCTCAAGCCGCTTTCAAACTTGAGATTGACAAAGGAATCAACGTCAATAAATTGGACAAAGGAGCCATCATCTTCAACAGCGAACGAGAGCAAGGTTTCATCGTCAGTGTTGTGGACGCCACCAACCGCGGCACCGACGCTGCCTACTGGAAGGACGCTTTTCTACATATCCGTCAACGTGAAGATGAGTTCTTCAACACGCACGAGGTGATGAAAGCCTACAAGCAATTCGTGACCGACGAATTCCCCCAGCAGTTTGCCGATGTTTCAAAGGCCGACTGCGCCGAGATGCTCAACCGTGGTGCCAAGTTCTTCAAGCAGAACGACAATTTCGACATGGAGCAATTTACGCAAGAGGTTATCTCCCAGCCTGAAATCATCGACAGTTTTCAGCAATACAAACAACAATACGAGCAAGAAAACGACGTACAACTGCCCGACCAGTTCGGTATCAGCGAAGGAGCCGTAAAAAAGGAATCCCGCGCATACAAAAGCGTTATCAAACTCGACAAGAATTTCCACATCTACGTTCATGGCAACCGAGAACTTATCGAACAGGGCGAAGACGAAAAAGGAAAATTCTATAAAGTATATTATTCAGAAGAATCCTAACACAATAAAAGGGCATCATCTGCCGTTTTTATAAATATTTACATATATAAAAAATGATGAAAAAGTTTTTCGTAGCATCAATAGCATTGTTAATGAGTGCCAATGTGCTTTTCGCACAAGACAAGAAACTTTCCGCATTGTTCAACTACGCAACGTTTTATCTCCCAGAAAAGCAACAGTCGTATGTTGAAACCTATCTTTCTTTCAACGCATGGACTATGCAGTTTGTAAAAGGAGAAGACGGCTTATTTCGCGCCGCCGCGGAGATCACTTTGGTGGCAAGGCTTGGCGACTCCATCACCTATGCAAAGAAATACACGCTGAACAGTCCCGCCATCAAAGATAGTACAGCCAACAATTTCAACTTTTTGGACTTGCAACGATTCTCAGTCAATAGCGGGATCTACACTTTGGAGTTGAGTGTCAAAGATATACAGTCAAAAGAAGCGCCCTACCACATGGAACAGCGCATTGTGGTTTATTTCGACAACTCCAAACCCTCAATGTCGTCCCCGCAGATGATGGCATCTGTCAAGAAAACAAAATCAGACAACATATTTTCCCGTCACGGCTACGACATGGAGCCGTTCTTGTCGGACTTCATTCCTGAACAGATCAACAGTCTCAACGTCTTCTGCGAGGTTTACAACATCCAAAAAGAGATTGGATCCAAGCCTTTTCTTGTTTATTTCTTCATTGAAGACGAAGCCACTGGAAGAAAGATTCCCAATATCCAATATGCAAAATGGAAAGAGTCCGAACCCTTGGTACCCATCATCACATCGCTTGACATCACCGAATTGCCTTCAGGAAACTACAATCTTGTGGCGGAATTACGAAACAAGGACAACCAGACCATGTTGTACAAAAAAACTTCTTTCTTCCGCTCCAACCCAAGAATCAAGGTTACCGACAGTGTGTCGCCATACGCCACAACCTTTGTCGCTAATATCACCAACGAGATGGAACTAAACTACTATCTCAATGCGCTTTATCCTATCGCAACGACTCCCGAAATGCACATCATCAACGATCTTGTCAAACACAACAACCTTGAAGAAAAACAAGCATTTCTTTATCATTTTTGGGCCGACAGATATCAGTTGAAAGCCGAAGACAAATGGCGTGAATACAAAGGATGGCTTGAATATGTGGACGAGCATTTCAGCTTTCCCAAGACACCCGGATACAGAACCGACCGCGGACGCGTGTTCTTGCAGTACGGACCTCCAGATTTCATTCGCGACGAAAAGAATTTCGTGGCCACCACCAAAACCAACAGCGTCAACCATAGCGGCACCAGCTTTAATGGCGAACCGCTTACTACCAACGTCACAGGCTTCAACGAAGGCACTGGTCAGATTTTCTATCTGCCCTATCAGCTGTGGCGTTACAACAAACTTGAAAAAGACGAGGCCAACCGCGTGTTCATTTTCTGGGACGAATTCCGTGATGGATATTACAAACTCTTGATATCCAATGCTCGTGGCGAACTCCAAGACCCATTTTGGGAACGTCGCCTGAGCCAGTACCAATTGGGCGAAGAAATCGTCGGAGAGGTTGGCGAACAATTCAGAAGAGGCTATTGATGAATTGACATTTGCAAATAAGGAAATGCAACTAAATCACTAAAAATCAAACAACAACAATCTTTCTCCATTGTACCTGCTCTTTCTACTTTTGATGCTTGTGGCGTGGTTGCCGTTATGGCTTTTGTATGGGCTGTCCAATGTGTCGTGGCCCATACTCTATTACATAGTGCGATACCGTCGAAAAGTAACAGACACCAACCTCAAAAAATCCTTCCCCGAAAAAAGCGACAAGGAGCTGAAAACCATTGCAAAACGCTACTACCACCACATGACAGACTTGTTGGTAGAAGCCCTATTCAACTTGCGTACCACTCCGCAACAAGTCAAGCAACATTACCATATTACAAACCGTCAAATTCTCGACAAATACTACGAGCAAGGAAAAAGCGTCATTCTCGTTTCGGCGCACTACAACAATTGGGAATATATGGTTGTAGGACTTAACATGATGCTTCGTCACCATGGTGTTGGCGTTGGAAAACCCTTGGACGACAAACGGTTTGGAAAACATCTCACAAAAAAACGGACAAGGTTTGGGACCGAAGTCGTTGACTTCACCAATGTTCGCGAAACCTTCGCCTATTACGATGCACACAAGGTTCCTGTCGCCTACATGATGCTTGCCGACCAATCTCCCAGCAACGAACACAAGAGCTATTGGACACGTTTTCTCAACCAAGAAACGCCTTTCCTCTATGGCGCAGAATACTTTGCACGAAAATACAACTATCCCGTTCTGTTCTACAAAGTCGAAAAAACAAAGCGAGGTTATTATCAAGTCACATTTAGCGAACTGTGTGACAATCCTTTAGAAGTGCCTCAGTACACGATTACAAAAAAATATGTATCTTTGCTTAACGATTTGTTGCACGAAAAGCCCGAATATTGGCTTTGGTCGCACAAACGTTGGAAAAGAAAACGCCCACAAGACATGCCTCTATATGAGTAAAATAGCCGTCGTCATATTGAATTGGAATGGCAGAAAGATGCTGGAAAAATTCCTGCCTTCGGTGTTGGAACACAGCAGTCCCGTCGCCGAAGTGATTGTCGCCGACAATGGTTCGACCGACGATTCCATGGAATTTCTCCACACAACCTACCCCACGCTTCGCACCATCCAACTCGACAAAAATTATGGGTTCGCAGGAGGCTACAACAGAGCGTTGGCTCAGGTTGATGCAGACTACTTTGTATTGCTCAACGATGATGTTGAGGTTACACCTCATTGGATCGAGCCCGTAATTGAGCAATTGGAACGCGACGAAAAAGTCGCCATAGCCCAACCCAAATTGCTAATGTACGACCAGCGCGACACCTTTGAATATGCCGGTGGCGCCGGCGGATTCATCGACCGCTACGGATACCCGTTCTGTCGTGGTCGCGTGTTCATGACATTGGAGCAGGACGAAGGTCAATACAATGACGCTTGCGAAATTTTTTGGGCTTCAGGAGCCGCATTGTTTGTCAAGGCAAATGTGTGGAAGGAATTAGGTGGTCTGGACGATGACTTTTTCGCCCACATGGAAGAGATTGACTTCTGTTGGCGCGCCAAAAACAAAGGCTATCGCGTAGAATACTGTCCCAAATCAACGGTCTATCACGTTGGAGGAGGCACATTGCCCAAAAGTTCGCCATTCAAGACGCAACTCAATTTCCGCAACAACCTCGCCATGCTTTACAAAAACCTGCCCAAACGTCACCATCGCAGAGTTCTGATGCTTAGAATGGTGCTGGACTATGTGGCGGGAGTGAAATTTTTGGCAGAAGGACATCCAAAGGAGTTCGCCGCCGTCGTGAAAGCCCACAAGGAATTCTACCATTGGCACGACGACTTGCGTCGCAAACGCAACACACTCACACCCAAAGAGGTCAGTTGCGTTTATACCGGACGCCTTTTGTTCGACTATTATCTTTTCAAAAAGAACAAGTTCAGCAAACTCAACAAAAATAGAATCATAAAACAACAATAAACAATGGTGCACGGTTTTCCGCGCTCCACGACTAATTATCAAAACAAATGGAAAGACCCGTTAGAGTACGTTTCGCACCCAGTCCCACAGGACCGCTTCACATTGGAGGCGTCCGCACAGCACTTTACAACTATCTCTTCGCCCGTCAGAATGGCGGAAAGATGATTCTTCGCATCGAAGACACCGACCAGACACGTTTTGTTCCTGGCGCAGAACAATATATCATCGAAGCCCTCACTTGGCTGGGCATCGAGTTTGACGAAGGCGTCCATATCGGCGGACCATTCGGCCCTTATCGCCAAAGCGACCGCAAGCCCATGTACCGCGAATATGCCGATCAACTTATCCGCGACGGCTGGGCCTACTACGCATTCGACAAACCCGAGGCGCTCGAAGCCAAACGCAAAGAGTTCGAATCGCAGAAAAAGACTTTCCAATACGACTGCAACACCCGTTCGGAAATGGAGAACTCACTCTCGCTTCCTGAAGACGAGGTACAACGTCGCATCGAAAGCGGCGAACCCTATGTGGTACGTTTCAAATTTCCCGCACATACCGAAATCACGGTTCACGACTTAATCCGCGGTGACGTTACGATGAACAGTGACCTCCTGGACGACAAAGTATTGTTCAAGAGCGACGGCATGCCAACCTACCATTTGGCCAATATCGTCGACGACCACACAATGGAAATCTCCCACGTAATCCGTGGCGAAGAGTGGCTGCCCTCCGCCCCACTCCATGTAATGCTTTACAAGGCATTCGGCTGGGAAGATACCATGCCCCATTTCGCCCATCTTCCGTTATTGCTGAAACCTGAAGGCAACGGCAAGTTGAGCAAGCGCGACGGCGACCGTCTTGGTTTCCCCGTATTCCCGCTCGATTGGCACGATCCCAAGAGCGGAGAACTTAGCAGTGGATACCGCGAGAAAGGCTATATGCCCGCAGCCGTGGTCAACATCCTCGCCCTGCTGGGATGGAATCCGGGTACCGAACAAGAAATTCTTTCCATGGAAGAGCTTATCAAACTCTTCAACATTGAACATATCAGCAAGAGCGGCGCCAAGTTCAATGTAGAGAAAGCAAAATGGTTCAACCACGAATACCTTCAAATGGAGAGCGACGAGGCTATCGCCGACATGTTTGAGCCACAACTCAAAGCACATAATATTACCGCATCGCGCGACTATGTTGTCAAGGTTTGCGGAATGATGAAAGAACGTCTCAACTTCCCAAGCGAACTTTGGGATACCTGCTGCTATTTCTTTGAAGCTCCAACAGAATACGACCCTGCCGCCATCAAGAAACGCTGGAAACCGGGTATGACCACCCACATGAACAAAATCATAGAGATTCTGGAAACAGTTCCTTTCGAATACGAAAAGCTCCACACCGCCATCCTTGACGAATACATTGTAGGCAACCAACTCAACATGGGACAAATCATGAACTCCCTGCGACTCGCAGTTGTGGGCAAGACCGTAGGACCCGACATGCTCACGTTGGTTATGGTCTTAGGAAAAGACGAAACCATCAAGCGTGTACGCCGCGCCATCGAAGTCATTGGCGAAGTGGAAAATTGATTAATTCCAAAGTACTTATAGCATACCTTTTAAATAATTATACAATGAGTGAAATTATAGAAAATCAGCACTTAGAAAACAACGAGGTTGAAACCATCAACCTCAATATGGAAGCCAAGGAAATCGCCACGGAGGAAATCAACCAAACCGCGACACAGTCCGAAACGTCTTCCGCAGACACTTGCTGCAACGAAGAACAGCCAAAGAAGAAATGCTGCTGTAACAAATGCCTGACCATTTGCAACATTATTTTGCTTTTAGGCCTTATCGGAATCTACATTCTTCATTTTACAGGCATCGGGGCCAAGAACGGATTGCACAATCCCAATGCGACCTCGCCTGTAGTAGTGTCCAAAGAAGGTCTGAAAATCGCCTATATCGACAGCGACTCCATTTTGGCGCACTACCAGTATGCCAAAGACATGGAAGCAGATCTCCTCAAATACAAAAACGCAAAGGAAAAGAGCTACACACAGCAGATGAACCAGTTCCAGACAGATTATCAAAACTACCTCAAAACTGGCGCAACTCTTTCCTTGAGTCAGCAACAAGCCAAAGAAGCCGAACTCAAACAGCGCGCCGAGAAACTCAGCACACTCGAGCAAGACCTTATGGCTCAGATTGCAGAACGACAAGTGAGCGAGAACACCAAATTACTCAACGCCATTTTCGGATTTGTAAAGGAATACAACGAAGCCAACCAAAAATTTGATGTCATCTTGCGCAAGACTTTCGACAACAGTCCTACGATGTACATGAATCCTGGAATGGACATCACCCAAGAAATTATCGATGGATTGAACGAAGAATACAAGAATGTAAAAGCCAACGAAACCAAATAACAAACGTTGACACAATTCAAAAAGAGGCACTTCGATGAAGTGCCTCTTTTTTTTGTTTCCATAATTCCTTATTCAGGGAAATACTCGCCAAAAGTATGGTCATCGTAGAAAGCAAGCAACCTTACAATGCGTTTCCCTTTTGGTGCGGAAATCTTTACGGCATCCTGCGTGAGCTGTTCTTTCTCTTGAGGCACATTCAACGACGAAGCAACGTGCGACTGCTCCACCTCTCGAGGCAAAGAAGATTCTAATCGTCCAATTTGCGTTGAATTACGATTGGGTTCAACAACGCTCTGAGGCTTTGCTAGAGCGGGATTGTACGAGTTTTGTTCCCTAACGAGATTCGTTTCTTTGATTTCCGAAGCATTGCCATACTGCTTTATGCCTTTCTCGACAGATTGAGAAACGGAAACAGATTGTTGTTCCGAAAAAAGGTTGTTTTCGGGTTTGTCAAACATCGATTGCTGTCCCATGGAATTCGGAATTGGATTTGAATCGGCAACCATTGTTTGAACATTTGGTTCTCTTGATACAGAAACCGGCGCCGCGGATGAAACAGATGTCGAACTACCTTTTCCCGATTCGTACATTTCGCCTTTCCCAAACATCAACCAATTGATGTCAATCTCGGGATAGCGACGCACAACTTTCATCACGAAATCCAAACTTGGATTGTTGCGTCCAGAAAGGATATGCGACATTCCACTGGGCTGAATTCCGATTTCTTCTGCAAACTGTCGAGCAGTGATATTTTTGGCTTGCAAAAGCAGATTTATCCTATTAACCATAAATTTATGTTTGTAATTGCTAGAACTTTTGAATTACAAAAGTACAAAATATTTTTAAAACATTTGTAACAATTTACATAATTACATTTGTAAATTAAAACAAACTTACAGAAATACTATAGATTAAACATATTAAATAGTTGTAATAAAGCATATTATATAC
>JAGHVO010000067.1 GCA_018064245.1 Candidatus Colimorpha pelethequi | reverse complement strand
ATAGACAAAGTCAATCCTGTAATGTATGATAAACAATGGATCAACCTATCTTTCAAAGTTGATTCTAATGCTGAAACATTAATTTCTTCCCCATTGGGGTCAACCAACTTCATCGGATTCCAAGCACAGTAGTTGTACGGACTCAGACTCGGGTACTTGTCGCTCATCGGATTCACCGCCGTCCAGTCCGTCATAAGGGTCGGGTCATAGTACCTCGCGCCGAAGTATCCGTAGCCTGTTTCTTCGTCTAACTCCTTGCCGGTGGAATGTATGCGTCTCACACCTCCCAGAAAAGGAGTCGCCGACAAAAAAGTGGAAGAAACGTTACTGTATGAGATGGTTGAGGTCGTCATTTGATGATGGTTTTGAAATGGTGTTTTCCTATTATCGATCGAGGCTGTCAGGGTCGGAAAGAAACTGATACAGGCCCATGGTTACAATGCCATCCTCATCGTGCCTTGGACTTTGGAACCCCATCGTCAGCACTATCTTTTTGAAGGAATCGTTAATGTGCAACAAAGACCGCTTTTCTTGTGCGATTTTTTCGTCGGTCAACATCTGATATGCCGATTGGATATAATATCGTTTACTTCCTTTGTTGGCCACAAAATCAACCTCAAGAGTCTGCCTGGGCATACCTTGAGGCCTGACAATCACATTTCCGACATCAACACTGTAGCCTCTTGAACAGAGCTCGTTGTAAATAACATTCTCCATGACATGTCCGTCGTCACTTTGTCGGAACGAAAGCAAGGCGTTCCTTATTCCAACATCTTGAAAGTAGTATTTCGCCTGCGCTCCAATATATTGTTTTCCCCTGATGTCATAGCGCACACTCTTCTCTATCAGGAATGCCTCCTCAAAATATTTAATATACTTGCTTACGGTGTTGTCTGACAATGAGAGTCGTTTCTTGCTTGCAAAGGTGTTGGATAGATTCGTCGCATTCGTAAGCGACCCTACCGACGAGGCCAGTACACGAATCAGCTCTCTCAGTTCGGAGGTGTTTTCGACATTGTGGCGCTCTACAATGTCTCGCAGATATAGCGTGGTTGAAAGTTGTTTGAGGTATGCAATCCGCTCTTCTGTGTTCATGGAGACCAGGGCGGGAAGCCCCCCGTATTGTTTATAGTAATCCCACGCTTTGCCAAGATCCCCGTCGGTGGATGAAAGATAATCGGCAAAAGACAATGGAAAAAGATGAATCTCGTAACTGCGTCCACGAAACTCTGTGGCGATATCTGTAGATAAAAAGCGCGAATTGCTTCCCGTAACATACACGTCGAGATTGGGAATGTGCAACAGACTGTTCAACAACTCTGTGAAATCTTCCACCATCTGGACCTCGTCGATAATCACATAATGCATCTTGTCGGAGACGTTACAGAACAATTCTATGGTGTCCAGCAGGTGCTCGGGGTTCCTGTATTTACGGCTGCGTAGGCTGTCCATATTGACAAATAGGATCTCTTCTTCGTTCACGCCGTACTGTTTCAATGCATCGACGAATAGGTTGCTTAATAGATAGGACTTTCCGCATCGGCGCATGCCCGTGACTATTTTGATTAAACCATTTTCGCGTGCATTTAACAGTTGTTCAATATATTTCGGCCTATTTATCTTCATCGCATTTCGATTTTATTGCAAACAATCCACTTTTTCGAAATGCAAAGGTACGGATATTTTCTGATTCGGCAAAATTGAGAAAATTCTTATGCAGTCATTTGTGTCAGCCAATATGTATTCTGGTTCAAAATCTTAAAAGTAAAATTGATGCGAAGACGATTTCCCTGTCTCAACATATAATTACATAAGGGGAGTTCTATAAATTAAAAAACTGTTAATCATTTTGTTATATTGATAATTTTTCGTATTTTTGCAAAATAATTGAAGAGTCTTGATATGGCATACAAAAAATCATCTGAAACAGGCATGTTCGACCAGGAATTTAC
>JAGHVO010000066.1 GCA_018064245.1 Candidatus Colimorpha pelethequi | reverse complement strand
GTCTTCAACTGGCGAAGCAAGGTGGATTTCCCGCAGCCTGAGTGACCGCATATAACAAAGAAATCGCCCTTGCTGACCGAAAGAGATACATCAGATAAAGCATTTATTATTTGTTCGGGATAGGCAAAGCTCAGATGTTTGATCTCAAACGTTTCCATACAGCGTCCTCCTTTCGGTCAATCAATATCGGCATAAAACATAAAAAGCAATATACAATTTCAAGTGCTGCCGTCAGCGGTTCAAAAAGAACTCCGCGAATACTGGGATAAAACCGCCAGAACAGATTCCCGGATAACCCTCCGGCTATCAAAAACACGCCAATCAAAACCAGCACGAAAAGCGCATCTTTATCGCGTTCGGTAAACCGATAAACGGAATATGCCGTTCTGTGCCTCGTGCCATATCCCCGGCTTTTCATACTGTCAGAGGTTTCAATGGCATTTTCCATACTCCAGGTAACGACAATGGAAAAGCATACAACAGCATTTTTGATTCGTCGGATCAAGGGACCGTTTGAAGTGTCGCGTCCCATCGTTTTCTGCACTTCTTTAATGTTGTCGAACTGCATCTTGAATCTTGGAATAAAGCGCAATGTCATTGAAAGAATCAGAGACAATGCAGGAATGATCCTTCCAAACAGATAGACAAATTTATCCGAAGTAATGATTTCAGAAAAGCAGGCAAACCAGATCAAGATCGCAGCAAGCATAAGCCCCGCATCGATTCCGTACAGAATGCTTTCAAGAGTCAGCGGGTTACCGGTGGGCAGATAGCAGAGAATCGTTTCTCCTGCGTGTGAAAACGCGGGATTGATAATGATCGTCAAAAGGAAAAGCGGTAAGACCCCTTTCCCAAGAAGTCCTGCCGCGTTTATTCCTTTCAGGCGAATGTAATAACTGACCGCAGAAACAAAAGAAATAAGGAGGCAGACAGGATGCATGGACAGCATGGAAAATCCGAAAACGATTCCGAAAAATACGAAATTCACAAGCGGATGATATTCGGAAAATGTGTCTTTTCCCGGCATAGTGCCCGACCTCCTTTCATTTCTTTACGGGTTGACCGCATAGCCGCCGCCGATATCAGCACCGAGATCGCAGGTGTATCGCCATTCGACAACGTCACCTTGCTCCAGTTGGTAACGGCTGCAGCCGTAATTCGGATACCAACCGTTCACACGGTACATCCATCCGGAGCCGGTGCCGCAATCAAACTCATACAGATTACAGATACCTTCCACATAAGCGCTGTTATAAAGCGGTGTCCACGAGGCTTCCATCTGAATGCCGTTATTCTTGCATACTCTCTGAAGAACATCATAAACCGACTCGCCCTCATAGAAGGTCACCTTTGCCTTCGGAAAGATGATCCCGTTTGAAGGGAGGACATCCAGCTTCCCGGATTCGAGATCGTCAAGATTGTTGAAAATCGACGTACACTCAATGGAAAACGTACAGGTATAGCTCTTTTTCTTATTGATCTCCTGATTTTCCGGCTCGACAGGTAAAGGTTT
>JAGHVO010000013.1 GCA_018064245.1 Candidatus Colimorpha pelethequi | reverse complement strand
TCAACCGCAGACCCAGAGAAAAAATCGGTTTCAAATTGCCTTTCCAAGAATTTTTCTTACATTTGCAAGAGTAGTTGCATTTTGGTCTGGAATCTATCAACGAAAAATTAGTTGCATTATTTTTCGTACGTTCAATTATTT
Source organism: Candidatus Colimorpha pelethequi (assembly GCA_018064245.1). GTDB lineage: Bacteria > Bacteroidota > Bacteroidia > Bacteroidales > P3 > Colimorpha > Colimorpha pelethequi. The sequence continues at coordinate 29,630 of JAGHVO010000013.1, read as the reverse complement.
TGCGTATTTTTGTAAATTAAATTTGTCGAGTCTAAATTAATAATAAATTTATAAAAACTTGTAATTATGTACACTAAATTTCAAGAACATCTCCAGAAAGAACTGGCCGATATCGAAGCCGCTGGTTTGTACAAGAACGAACGTATCATCGAAAGCCCTCAGGGTGCTGAGATTATGGTAAAAGGCAAGAAGTGCCTCAACTTCTGCGCCAACAACTACCTGGGTCTTGCCGACAATCCCGAACTGATTGCCGCCGCCAAGAAAGGTATGGATGCTCGTGGTTTTGGTATGGCAAGCGTTCGCTTCATCTGCGGTTGCCAGGATTTGCACAAACAGTTGGAGAAGAAGATCGCCGAGTTCTTTGGTACCGAAGATACCATCCTCTACGCTGCTTGCTTCGACGCCAACGGTGGTGTTTTTGAACCCCTCCTCACCGAAGAGGATGCCATCATCTCCGACTCTTTGAATCACGCTTCCATCATCGATGGCGTTCGTCTCTGCAAAGCGCAGCGCTATCGTTACGCCAATGCCGACATGGCCGACCTCGAAGAGCAGCTCAAGGCTGCCCAGAAAAATCGTTTCCGCATCATCGTTACCGACGGCGTCTTCTCAATGGACGGCAACGTTTGTCCTCTCGACAAGATTTACGAACTCGCCAACAAATACGACGCCATGGTAATGGTTGACGAAAGCCACAGCGCTGGTGTCGTTGGCAAGACCGGTCGTGGCGTTACCGAGCGTTACAACCTCCGCGGCAAGATTGAAATCCTTACCGGTACTCTCGGCAAGGCTTTCGGTGGTGCTATGGGTGGTTTCACCACTGGTAAGAAGGAGATTATCGACATGCTCCGTCAGCGCAGCCGTCCTTATCTGTTCTCCAACTCAATGGCTCCCGGTTTGGTAGCTGCCGGCATCCGTATGTTCGACCTCATGAGCGAGACCAACGAACTTCAGGATAAATTGCACGCCAACACCGACTACTTCCTCCGTCGCATGAAGGAAGAAGGCTTCGACTGCAAACCCAGCGAGAGCGCTATCTGCGCCGTGATGATCTACGACGCCGCAAAGAGCCAGCAGTATGCCGCCAAGATGCAGGAAGAAGGCATCTTCGTTACCGGTTTCTACTATCCCGTTGTTCCTAAGGGCCAGGCTCGTATCCGCGTTCAGATCAGCGCTGCTCACGAATACGAACACCTCGACAAGTGCATCGAGGCATTCAAGAAGGTTCGTAAAGAAATCGAAGGCTAATCGAAAAATCATTGGAATGACCAACAGACGCGAGCCTGTTGGTCTTCTCGAATAACGGATTTCATAATGAAAAAGCAGACTTTGAAAACGGTGATTTTCTATGTGGCGATTGCCATTGCGTCCTTGCTGATATTGGAAAATCACGTCATGCCTGACTGGATCAAGCGGTTTCTCGGCATAGTGCTGCTTGTGGGCATTGTGGTCACTACTTTCTTCACAGTGCGCAGTATGATATCTGGAAACGAAAAACAAAATAAAGATTAATCTCACAATGAAAAAAATACTTATCGTTGGCGCCGGCGGACAGATCGGCTCCGAATTGACCAGAACACTTCGCGACAAATACGGCGACAACAATGTCGTCTGCTCCGACCTCCGTCCTTTGAAGGGTGAAATCTACGAGCGCGGTCCCATCGAGCGCATCGACTCCACTCAGATTATGCAGATTGCCGAAGCCGTAAAGAAATACAACATCGACACCATCTACAACCTTGCCGCTATTCTCAGCGCAACGGCCGAATTGAATCCTATGCTCGGTTGGAACGTAGGTATCGGAAGCTTGGTGAACTGCCTCGAGGTCGCAAGACTCTTCAACTGCGCAGTCTTCACTCCCAGCTCCATCGGTGCTTTCGGTGCTTCCACTCCTCACGACAATACTCCTCAGGACACTATCCAGCGTCCTAACACCATCTACGGTGTTACCAAGGTTACCGGCGAGTTGCTCTCCGACTACTATTTTACCCGTTTCGGCGTGGATACCCGTAGCGTCCGCTTCCCCGGCCTGATTTCCAACCTTACGTTGCCCGGTGGCGGTACCACCGACTACGCTGTGGAGATCTACTACGCAGCTGTCAAGGGCGAGAAATTCATCTGCCCTATCGCCAAAGGCACTTTTATGGACATGATGTATATGCCCGATGCTTTGAAGGCAATGGTTGACATTATGGAGGCTGATCCCAGCAAGTTCGTTCACCGCAACTCCTTCAACGTGACCTCCATGAGTTTCGATCCCGAAATCATCTACAACGCCATCAAGAAGTACTATCCCAACTTCGAAATGGAATATAAGTTCGATCCTATCCGTCAGGCTATCGCCGACAGCTGGCCCAACAAGATGGACGACAGCTGCGCTCGCAACGAGTGGGGTTGGAATCCCGAGTATGACCTCGACAAGATGACGGTTGATATGATTGACTGCCTCAAGAAGAAACTGCTCTAATCCTTTTAGAAAGGTTATATTCAATCGGGCGGGAAATTCAGCTGAATTTCCCGCCCGATGTTTTTTTAAGGATAATAAGCCAAAATGATTTAGATTACCATTCCAAAGCGAATCCTACAGTGCCGTTTCCAACGCCAAAGGAGAGCATGGATTCTCTTGCTTGGGGATCAGCGCAAAGGTCGGAATTGTAGTCGCTATTGAACAGTTCGGAATGACGGCGATGGCTGCCATGTTTCCACTTGATGAGACCGATAGTGGTCAAAACGCCACCGGCTACGAATACGGCACCACCAGCAGCGGCACCAGCCCAAAGACCAACCATGCTGCCAGCGTCATCGTCTGCTGCTCCAAAAGGATCGTCTTCGGTAGCTCCTGCGAATGGATCATAGTCATCATCCATCATGTCACTACCTTTTTTAACAAAATTCACGACACAGATGACAGTGGTGGTAAGACCAACAACCATACAGCCAGCACCCACGAAAGTGAGAATCTTTGCGGTCTTGTTCTTCTTTCTTCTTTTTGTAAGAGCGCTGAAGTCGTTGTAGGAATCAAAGCCAAAAGAACTGCTTTCGTTCAGTTGGAAAGAGGGTTCATAGTTGAGCAAACTGCCGCCAAGGTTCAAATTGTCCATTTGAAGTTGGAATACGGGATTCGGGGTGGTTGCGTTTTCCTGAGTGGTTAAAGGCTCTTCGGCCCAGATAGCTGTTCCTGCCCACAAGGTGATGGCAAGGATGGTAAATAATTTTTTCATGATTTTAATGAGTTTAATTAGTGGGGCTCTGTTGTTTTCCGTTTTGTGATGCGCAATGAGGCAAAGAACCCTTAAATCCTAGTTGCGAATCAAGATTCTTGCGTGAATTAGAAAATCATAGGTGGTTGGATTCTATTGTCTGCGTATCGGCCCTTTACGCTATGCAATAAAAGAAAGTGGAGCCGTCCATTTAACCCTATTGTTGTTGTAGGGCTTCGACTCCCTGTAGAAGAAATAAGGTATTGAACTACTCCACAGGATGTACAGAAAACATATACAACTGTGGTAGCGTTCATCTCCTCATTATTCCTCTTTTTACTTTGCGAAGTGTCGAAGTTCACAACAACGGAATAAAGCGAAAATGCGCTTTCTTGCGGATAGGTTACTCTTTCTATCAGCAGTGCAAAGATACCATTTTTTTTGAAATCAAACAAAAAAATGAATCAAAGTAGAAAAAACAAAGTGAATCGATCGCCGAACCTATTTTTGTCCTTAACCTATTTTGTACGAGAAACTTTGCCTAAACATAGTCCATTAGAATTTCCATTGCAGTTGGATTCTCCAGGTCTGTTTGTGGTTTGAATCGATGCTTTCGTAGCCGGTGCCTACGGTCTCTTTGTCGGCGTAGGCTGTGATTGCGTATTTCGCTTCAAGTTTGAGCGATGGCGTGATGTTGTAGCGTATCACAAGGTAGCTTCGTAGTCCTTGGTCGAGATAGGTTGTGGAATTGAAGGAGTAGGCCATGTCGCTCTCCACGGCGTAGAGTCGTGCGTCGTAGTCGTCAATGTCAAACAGGGCGAAACGTGCGGCAAAGGTCAATGGGGATTTACTAACGTGGTAGCCAATGTCTTGAAAAAGCAGAAAGCCTTCTTTTGCAAGGTCGGATTCGTCTTTGAAATGGGTATAGGCGATTCGGGTGGTCAGTTCCCATCCTCCCGTGGCGTATTGCAGATTGGCTTGCACTTGCTGTCGGGTGGTCTGTTGCACAAGATATTCTGCGTGGTCGGGGAGGGTGGAGTTTTCTGCTCCCGACTTGTATCTGTAGCGCAGTTCAATGTTCACGCCACTTGGGGTTTTCTTGTTCAGGTTGATGCGATATTCGGTGCCGTAAGAGGGTGCATATACTTGGTAGCGTAGCCAAGGAAACTTGTAAAAGTCGGCGCGAAGTAGTGCGTGGATATTGAAAGGAAGCAGTGTCTGAAAGTTCAGGCAGAGTCCGTTTTCGTTCTGGTTGCGGTGCTGCTGCCCTACGGCGGCGGCGTAGAGGTTTTGATAGTCGATGGCGTAGTTGCGGTAGTAGGCGCAGAAACGATTCTCGTTGTCGATGTTGAGTTGCATTCCGCCAATTCCGGCGAAGGCTTTGTTCTGCGATATTGCCAGCTCTCCAAATAGCAAAATGTTGCGTAATAGATACTTGCCATAAACGCCGAAGTTGTAGTTTTTGTCGCCTCGGAATACGAATTGGTTGTAGCGGTTGATGTCGGGTTGAAGCGCTTTGTCGAGGAGCATATAATAGGCTGTGGCGCCAATTTGAAGGTTGGTGTTTTGGTAGTGTAGATTGCCTCCAAAGAGTTGCTCCCCGATTTGGTCGCGTTTTTCCAGTTCGTTTTGGGTGCGGTGATAGCCCGAAAGATAGTAGCTTTGAATGCCTGTTGCGTCGCGCAAGATATTGGAATAGAATATTGTTGAGTTGAGGTGCTTGCTGATTTCAATGGTTGTTGCGGCACCTTGAAGGTAGCCGTATTCGCCATAGGCGCTGGCGGGTCGTATGCCTTGCGCCACTCGACTGATGTTGGTGGTTGTTGCGCCGTATGGGGCGAATCCTGTCCAAAGGGTGAGACCTTGTCCGAATTGCAGTTGGTATTGTCCTACAATGATGCGCTTAAACTTCCAGAAATCGTTGAGCATGAGGTGGAAACCGTAGAAATCGAAGCCTTGGGGTTGGGATGCGCTGAACAGAGCCTCGCCAGGATCTTTGTCGGCCGAGAGTTGCAGTTGGATTCGGTCGTAGTATTGAAACTGATAGCGTCCGTGAAGGCGTAGCGGCGATCCGTCGTAGATGGATTCTCGGTAGCCGCGTGCCTGTTCGAACGTGCCGCCGCTCCCCACCACGAGACTGCTTTTTCCATATCGAAACATCTCCCGCAGGGTAAATCGTTTTTGAGGCGACGGTTGTTCCGTAACGGTGATGGGCTTGATTAGCGCTATCGTGGCGGTGTCGAATCCGTTTATGAGTGGCAACTCGTTGTGGGAGATCAAGAAACCGTATTGCCTGACATAGGTGCGCAGCGCCGAGATTTGGAAGTCGTTGAGAAACGGAAAGTCGGCGAGGGCGTTGGTGTCGTTGAGGTTAAATGGTTGGTCGAGATAGCTTTCATAGCGTTCTATCAGTTCTTCGCCGCTGACTGCGCTCGTTTCGTCGTCGTCAATGAGGTCCAAAAGGTCCTCCAATTGGGTGCTGATGGGTTGTTGCGCTTTGGCGGTTACGCAGCACAGCAGCACGACAAAGATTATACAATAATATTTTCTTGAGAGGAACGCCAAAACTTATCTTGTATGGAATTTTATATATAATTGTTCTTGGGAGACGTTGGTCGTCTATTTATCGAAAATCACGCTCAAAACCGGCGACAGGCCGAGTACGGGATGCATTTGCGCGGCGATGTCGGCGTGGAGATGCTTGTGGTGGATTCCGAGTCCCAATCCATAGCAGTTGGATTGGGTGGTAAAGCCTGCGCGACAGTAGAGCATCTCCAAAAATCGGTATTCCGCACCTACGCGTAGCATCGGTTTCTGATAGATGTTTTTCTCAATCTCAACAGTCCCGATACAGTTTGTTGTAAGCTGATAACCAATGCCAACGTTGAACACGACAGGTAGATGGTCTGTTACAAGTTCGTTGCCGCTCTTGAGGAACAATGGGTTGAACACCTTTGCTCCAATGATGCACCGTTCCGACGGGCGGTATTGCACTCCAAGGGCGCAGGTGAGATGATTCTGAGGGTCGTAGTGCGGGTCGTTGCATCCTGAATGGAGATAGTTGACGGTTATGCCTAACGACAATTTTGGCGTAACTTTCATCGCATATCCGCCAGCGGTTTGTTGCTCGTTGTATTGTGCCGTTCCGTGATAGGTGTAGTGCAGCAATGCGGCACCATTCTTGCCTATGAGGAGGTTGCCCGCGATGTTGAGGTAGGGAAGTTCTTTGACGAAATGGTTCTGTTGGTAGGAAAGCCCAGCGGAACTATGTTTCAGAAATGCTGTCCCGGCTATATTGTCTGTCGCCGACCAAAAGTCGTCCAGTCCGACGGTTGCGCCTCCCATCGCTGCGCTGCGTGCGCCTGTTGCGGGAAAATCGAACTGAGCCCTTGCCGAAAACGAAACAAAGCAAAGCAATAATAGGCATAACGTCCCCCGAAACGTAATGCGCATATTCATCTTATTCATAGACAATAATAAACAAATTCCCACGTTAATGAATTAATAGAAATCACTCTACAAATTTACAAAATCTTTTGCAGTATGGCGGAAAATAGTATTAGAAATCTGAGTAAGAAAGAGATAGAATTCTTGAAATCCCAAGGGAATCGCGCTCAAGACTGGTCGCGTGTCAAGGTGCAGGAAGGATTTGATCCCGAACGGATTTGGAACTCTTGCTTCTCGGGCGACGTGTTGCTTGGCGCCACAATGAGTTGTGCCGAAAATGATGCGCTCCCTTTGGGCATCTCGCATAGCCGTTTGCATAACTGTAAGATTGGATCAAGATGTAAAATCCATGATGTTCAGCTGATTTCAAACTATTCGGTGGGTGATGACTGCGAACTCTTCGACATCGGAGAGATTGTTTGGGATGGCGTGCCCGAATGGATGGAGGTAATGAACGAGAGTGGCGGCAGAAAAATCCAGCCTTTTGCATCCATGCGTATAAGCGATGCCTATCTTTGGGCGAAATATCGTGACAGAAAGGTACTTATGGATGCCTTGACAACTATGGCCCGCAACAGCCAGCCTACGATGGGCAAGATTGGCGACAACTGCAAAATCAAGCACACCAAGCACATCCATAACGTTATCGTTAATTCCGACAGCGAGGCTCCTTCCCGAATCGAGGACTGCATCGCCCTTAAAGACGGTGTGGTGGGCTTTGGCTGCAAACTCGAGGGGGGTTGTATGCTCGAACGTTTCCTCTTGGGAGAGAACGTCAAGATTGAGATGGGTGCCCGCATCAACGACTCCGTGGTGGGCGACAACTCCACCGTGGCACGCTGCGAGGTGGGCAACAGCATGATATTCCCCGCTCACGAGCAGCACCACAACAACTCCTTCCTCATCGCTGCTCTTGTCATGGGACAGAGTAACGTGGCGGCAGGTGCCACCATCGGCTCCAACCACAATGGCCGCACCGCCGACAACGAGCTTGTGGCAGGTCGTGGATTCTGGCCGGGCCTATGCTCCAGCTTCAAGCACTCCTCAAGCTTCGCTTCCTATTGTCTGCTCGCCAAAGGCGACTATCCATCCGAGTTGGATATCCGTCTGCCATTCAGCCTGGTAAACAACAATGTTGCTAAAAACCGCTTGGAGGTGATGCCTGCCTATTGGTGGCTCTACAATATGTATGCCCTCGCTCGCAACGAACACAAGTTCGCCGCTCGCGACAAGCGCGTGAAATGTTTCCAGCATGTGGTCTTCGATCCTTTGGCACCCGACACCGCCGAAGAGATTGTCTGTGGCCGCGAATTGCTGCGCCACTGGACCGAGCTCTCCTATGCCAACGGCGCGGCGGGCGACAAGATTGAGATTACTGCCACGGGTATGGAAAAGGGCAAGCGCAAGACCGTCATCCTCAAAGCCGCCGAAGGCTATGCTGCCTATGCCGACATGTTGGTCTATTACGCCATGAACACCCTCGCAACCGAAGAGGGAACGATGCCTTCTTCCTCTTTGGCAAGCAACGACCGAGAGCGCGCTTGGGTCAACCTTGGCGGTCAGCTGCTGCGCCAGACCGATTTAGACAAGATGATTGCCGACATCGAGTCGGGCAAGCTCGACAGCTGGGATGCCATCCACGCCCGTCTCGACCAACTCTGGGATGCTTATCCCACCGAGGCGAAGCGTCATGCCTATCACCTGCTGTGCGAGATGAATGGTTGTAAGGAACTTACTCAGCCCATCTGGGACAAACTGCTCCAGCGCTACCAAGGCATCAAGCAATATGTCCAGGAACAGGTGCGCTTAACACGCGAGAAAGACAACGCCAACCCCTTCCGCAAAATGACCTATCGCAACGATGCCGAAATGGAAGCGGTGATTTGATGGGTTTTGATAAATATAAAGAAGGCGCCATTTGCAAATGGCGCCTTCTGTTTTGCGTATAGAGATTCTTATAATTGATCCTTCAAATCAATCAAAAAAGAACGTATCTCGTTGAGGTTCTGTATAATTTCCATCTTCTCGTCGGGGAGAGCGTTGCTTTTGATCTGTTCGCGAGCGCCTTCGAGGGTGAAACCGCAGTCTTTGGTAAGGTGGTGTATGCGTTTCAGTATGTTGATGTCCTCGATGGTGTAAGTGCGTGTGCCTTTGGAGTTTTTCTGGGGTCGGAGACAGTCGAACTCGGTTTCCCAATAGCGTAGCAGAGAAGGATTGACTTCAAGCATCTGTGCTACTTCTCCGATGGAATAGTATAGTTTTGCCATAAATAAAGGGTTAAAAGGTTCAAAAGGGTAATTAATAGGAATAGTATCCTTGGTTGTCGAGGTAGGAGTGGCGCTTTTCGTATTTGAGGTCTTTGAGGGCGGGAGCCTTTATGTTGATGACAAAGTTCCAGCTCTTGTAGTAGCCGAAGGGTACCCAGTTGAAGCGCATCTCCCAGCAGTGCAGGTCGCGGAATATGTCGATGGAGGTATATGACATTCCGTGATTTACGAAGTCGTAGCCAGTGGAAAATGCCACTTTCCATTTTTCTGTGAGAGTGAGGTTGCCCGACACGCTGAGGGTTTGGATGAGGTTGCTTTGGTAGTTGAACTCATTGGCGACGTATGCGTTGACAAAACTGAGCGTATAGTTGAACGACATGTTCCACGGTACCGAGAAATCGACATAGTTGCCTATCATCAATGCGGGGTTGTAGTTGTAGGGCGATTGCAGTATGGCGGGTTGGAGTTGACTGCCATTGTTGTTTTTGTTGTCGGTTTTGTGAAATGTGTTGTTGTTGATGGCAAGAGAGAGCTGTGCGCTCCAATTCGAACTCTCGCGTCGGAAAAGCTTGTGGTCCACATCCCACAGGAATTGGTTGTGCTTGCGTCCTGCTTCGTCGATGACGTAGGGTGAGAAGGTTCCGCTATAGTTGAGCACCAGACTCTTGAAAAGTGTAGTACGACCCGTTACGGAGAAATCGGACCAGTTGAGCGAGTCCTTGGCGAGGTCGTAGCTCATGGCGAGGTTGAGGTTCTCCAAGAGGGTGATTTTTGTGGTCTTTCCGGTGGTGTCTTTGGGCGAAGCAATCTTTACTTCGAGGTTGTTGCCGATATTGAAGCGCAGTTGTCCGGATTTCCCGTCGGTGGGTCCGCCGTAGAGGCTCTGCTCAAACACGGAATAGCGATGCACATAGCCAGTGTTGTCGGTGTAGGATTTCCAGTAGCCAAGCTTTTCGGATCCGAAGTCGGGTCGGTAGTTGAAAGCAACGGATGGGTTGATGACGTGGCGGATGGCGCGCAAAAATCCTTTCTTGAAGGTGAACATACCATAAATGCGTGTGGAAATGGAACTGGAAATGTTCGCGTCGCGGTTGGCGCGGAAGCCTTGTATGGTGTCTATTAGCACCTGATCGTTTTCCGAGTCGTAATTTTTTTCGATTGTGGACCAATGCCAACGTTCGTTGTAGGAGACGGAATTGGTCCAGTTGAAGTATTTCAGCAGCTTGATGGTGCTGGAAATGGGAATGGAGTGCTGGATGCCATAGCGCATCTTGTTGAGCATGGCTTGTTTGAAGAGTTCCGAGTCTTGAACCGAGATGTTATTGTCGGCGGCGAGACTGTATGACATGGATATGTTTTCGTACCAACGGTAGGCACCGTTTTGCGATTTGCGCCGCAGCGGGTAGAAGGTGACGGAACTGAGCGAAAGTGTGGGAAGCTGCAAGTTGATGAGGCCAGTTTGCACGTTGTAGGACTCTCGCAAGGATGTGGCAAAGTTGAACGACCTTCCCAGTTGTGCCGTGTATGCGATGCTGGAGGTTGTTGTACTGGTGAAGTAATCGTTTCGGTTGGTGGTGTTGCGGTTGTAGTTGCGGCTTTGCAGGTTGACATCGGCGGAGAATCGGCTTTTGGGATTGGCCTTGGCGTCTTGGTCGTGGCGCCAGGTGAACTTGAAGTCGCTGTATTTGCGGTAGGTGTTGGTGTCGCCCTTCAAACCTTCGGTAGTGATGCCATAGCGCACATCCAAGAAACCCTTGTATTTATAGCGGCGGTAGTAGTTGCTTTTGGCTTCGGCGGCCCAGCTGAGGTTAGTGTAGATGTCGCCCGTGAGTGCAAGATCCATGTTGTCATTCAGTGCAAAATAGTAGCCGCCGTCTTTGAGGTAGTATCCACGGCTGTCCATCCATCCGTACGAAGGAATCAAGATGCCGGAGGCTTGTCCGTGGGTAAGCGGGATGAAAGCGAAAGGCAAAGCCAAAGGCAGCGGAACGTCCCCGATAGTGATGTAGATGGGACCTGTAACCATTTGTTTTCCAGTGATGAGTTTTGATTTCGAGAAATTGATGGCATAGTGAGGGTGGGCGTGGTTGCAAGTGGTGTATTTGCCACTGTTGAGATACATCACCGAGTCGTTCATTTTCTTCACCTTCTCGCCATGCAAGTAGCCGTCGCCTTCTTGTGTGATGACCCCCGTGATGATGCCTTTCTTGGAGTTGTAGTTGAACACGATGGTGTCGGCGATGTAGTTGGCGTCATCTTGCTGGAAGGCGGGACGACCCGTGATCTTTCCGCTGGTGTCTTGCATGCTGCAAGCCTTCAATGTCTGCTCTTGAAAATCAACGGTTATCGCGTCGGCGTCCAGCACCATTCCTTGATAGGAGACGTTGCCTTGGCGGTAGAGAAAAGCGTGTCGGTCGCCGACGTTGAAAGCGATGGAATCCTTGGCGTGGTACTTCACCACATCTTCAAGTGCGTTGGGCGAAATGGGGAGTAGTTTCAAGGTGTCGGCCTTTATGGTGCTGTCGGTTTGGGCAAAAAGCGATGAGGTTGCTCCTAATAGTAAGAGCAACAATATGTTAAGTTGAACGAAGTTCGTCATCAACCGTTCCCGCTTTTTGTCCGATACTTTCATTCGCTATTTACTGTTCACCATTCACTTTTTTTTCGTATCTTTGCACATTCTGTTTTGCAAAGATAAAATTATTTGACCAATTAATAAAAAATAAAATTATATTCTTGAAAATGAAGAGGGTAGCACTTATTTTTCTCGCATTTCTTTTGATGGGAGGTGTCTCCTACGCACAAAAACGTGAGCCGGGCAAGGTAAAAACTTTGGTCATTGACCCTGGTCATGGCGGTGCAAAGCCTGGCGCAATAGGTGCCCATTCGCAGGAAAAGGATTTGGTGCTTGCCATCGCCAAGAAATTCGGCAAGCTTGTCAACGACAATTTTCCCGAGGTGAACGTAATCTATACGCGTTCCAGTGATGTCGATATCGACCTCTCGGCACGTTCCCATATCGCCAACAAGGCTAAGGCCGACCTTTTCATCTCCATTCATGCCAATTCCCATCCCACTTCTGTTCCTTGTGGCACAGAAACCTTTGTGATGGGTCTTTCCAAAGGCAAGGCGAATATGGCTGTGGCCAAGAAGGAAAACGCCGATATCTTGCTGGAAGACAACTATAAGAATAATTCTGCCTATCAAGGTTTTGATCCCAATTCGCCTGAGAGTTCCATCATCTTCGCCATGTTCCAGAACGCATACATCAACAAGAGCCTTGATTTCGCGCAAATGATTCAAAACCAGTATTGCTCGTCGCTCAAGACCACCAACCGCGGTGTGAAACAGGCTGAGTTCATGGTGTTGTATATGAGCGCTATGCCGGCCGTGTTGACCGAAGTAGGCTTTATCAGCAATCCCGAAGAGGAGGCGTTCATGATGTCGAATTTCGGTCAGGCCTCCATCGCTGTCAGTCTGCTGAAGGCTTTTGCAGCCTACAAGGCCGCAGAAGAGGGTACGCCAGTGATGAAAAACTTCAAGATCGACCTTCCCGATTGGAACAATGGTCGTCCCAAGCCTGTGAAACCTGTAGAGCCAAAGGTTGAGGCACCCGTAGTGGATTCTGCATCAATTGCCAAGACAACCGCCGACACGGCAACGGTTGTTGCTCCTGTCGAGGTGGCCAAGCCTGCGCCAGCCGCTCCAAAGGAATATGTCGTTTACAAGGTTCAGTTTATGTCCAATGAGGCGATTATCCAGCCGGGAGACAATTTGTTGAAAGATATCTCTCAATTCGAGTATTATCGTCAAGGTAATGTTTATAAATATGTTACAGGTTCGTTCTATAAGTCCTCACAAGCCAAGGAACTGCAAGACGAGGTGCGCAAGAAGGGCTTCAAGGATGCTTTTGTTGTTGCCTTCTACAAAGGAGAGCGCATCACGCTTCAGCAAGCCAAGGAAATCATCATGGAGATTGGCGTAGGCGGCGAAGATTGAACTGTCAGAAGCAAATGAGCGCAAGATGCTTGTTGTGAAGTGGCTGTCTTGCAATCTTAAATCTTAATTCTTCACTCAAAAATAATTTGACATTGTGATTGAAATCAAAAATATAACAAAAGTTTATGGTGAGCAACGCGCACTCGACGATGTGAGTTTCAGCGTTGCCGAGGGTGAAATTGTCGGACTGTTGGGACCCAATGGCGCCGGCAAATCCACTTTGATGAAGGTGCTTACCTGTTTTCTTCCTCCAACCTCTGGCGAGGCGTGGATTTGCGGCAACAGCATCTTCGACAACCCTTTGGAGGTGCGTCGCTGCATCGGTTATCTGCCGGAACACAATCCGCTCTACCTTGATATGTATGTGCGTGAGTTCTTGAGCTTTAGTGCTGGACTTTGCAAGGTCAAGAACGTCAAACAACGTGTGGAGGAAATGATTGAGCTTACGGGACTTGCTCCCGAAAGCAACAAAAAGATCGCCCAACTTTCCAAAGGCTATCGGCAGCGTGTGGGTTTGGCGCAAGCCATGATTCACGACCCTCAGGTTCTGATTCTCGACGAACCCACTACAGGTCTCGACCCCAACCAGTTGGAAGAAATCCGCACCGTGATTCGCAATGTCGGCAAATCTAAGATTGTCTTGCTGTCCACCCACATCATGCAAGAGGTCGAAGCCATGTGTTCTCGTGCCATCATCATCAACCACGGGAAAATAGTTTCCGACGACAAACTGGGACATATCACTTCTGCCGAACTTACCGAGAAATTCCACAAACTAACGGTTTGATAACGATTAGCCGTTGTTTAATTATTAATTGTCAATTCTCAATAATCTATCAATATGACTCGTTCCGAACTTATCAGCCTTATCAACCAGCGTCGTTCCTTCCTTTGCGTAGGACTCGACACCGACCTGAATAAAATGCCCGAACACCTTCGCAACCAACCCGATGGGGTGTTCATGTTCAACAAGGCCATCATCGATGCTACCATCGACTATGCGGTGGCTTACAAACCCAATATCGCTTTCTACGAGAGCATGGGCATCGCAGGTCTTGTGCAGCTCAAGAAAACCCTTGAATATCTTCACACTCAGAAGGCTTTCACCATTGCCGACGCCAAGCGCGGCGACATTGGCAACACCTCGCAGCAGTATGCCAAGGCGTTTCTCGCTCCTGATGGCGACTTCAATTTCGACTCGATGACCATCGCTCCTTATATGGGCGAAGATTCCGTTACGCCGTTTACCACCTACGAAGGCAAATGGGTTATCTTGCTTGCGCTGACCTCCAACAAAGGCGCTTTCAACTTCCAGTTCCTCGAAGACAAGGCTACGGGTCGCCGACTTTTTGAGAACGTTTTGGAAACTTCCAAGCAGTGGGGCACTCCCGAAAACATGATGTATGTGGTGGGAGCCACCAAAGCCGATATGCTTACCGACGTGCGTGCCATCGTGCCCGACAACTTCTTGTTGGTGCCTGGCGTTGGCGCACAGGGCGGCAGCTTGGAAGAGGTGTGCCGCTATGGTCTCAACAAGGACTGCGGTCTTTTGGTCAACTCCTCGCGAGGCATCATCTATGCCTCCAAGGGTGAAGATTTTGCTGAGCGTGCCGCCGAAGAGGCTCACAAGCTCCAGCAGCAGATGGCGCAGTATCTGTAATCGGTGACTAGTGATTAGTGAACCGTGACTAGAGAATGGTGACTAGTGACTGGGAATTGGTGATTCTGGCAACTCTTAACTTAAAACTATCAACTGACTCCTAGCTTAAAACTTAAAACTCAAAACTTAATACTTAAAACTAATGAAAGATCCTCGTGTCAAAGGTCTCCATTTTGTCCTTATTCTGAGTATTATCGGCTCGGGCTATATGCTCTTGAATTCACTTGTTACGGCGTTGTCGCTTCCGATGATGCAGCAAGCTTATTCCGACGGCGTGTTCAACCTTTATGGTAGCACGATTACCTTGCCTGACGAACTTGTAGTTGCTTTTGAGATGATTCTTGCCGCTCCGCAATGGTATTATTTCCTTTCGGCTATTTTGTATGCCGTTTCGCTCTATGGTGTCATCGTTATGTGGCATTTGCGCAAGACGGGTTTCCATGCCTATACACTTGCCCAGTTGTTGCTGCTGCTGTTGCCGGTGCTCTTTTTCGGCAAGTCGCATTTCAACATCGGAGACCTTATGCTTACCATTCTTTTTGTTGCCTATTACTTCTTTACTTTGAAGAACCTGGGTGTCTTTTCGGGCAACGTGGCGGTGCCGGCCTCCTCGGAAGAAGAGTCCAACTCTGAATCCACAGATTCTGAAAATTAAGAAGTCGGTTGATTACTTGAATTGAATCCAAAGAATTGCAAATAATTAAATATAAACATATTATGAAGTCACTCAAATGCTTTTTACTCCTGTGCCTCGCCACAGTGATTGCAGGCAACCAAGCAGATGCCTGCACCAATTTCCTTTTCACCAAGGGCGCTACTACCGACGGCTCTACCATGATTTCCTATGCCGCCGACAGCCACACCCTTTACGGTGAACTTTATTATCGCAAGGCAGCCTCCTATCCCGAAGGCACCATGTTCATGCTCGTTGACTGGGACAGTGGCAGACCGCTCTTCCAGATTCCTCAGGTGGCTCACACCTATAGCGTTGTGGGCAACATCAACGAGTGCCAGCTCGCCATCGGCGAAACCACATACGGTGGCCGTGAAGAATGCTGGAAAGACGAAGTCAAGGGTATCGACTACGGTTCTTTGATTTATGTCACCTTGCAGCGTGCCGCCAATGCCCGTGAGGCAATCCAGGTTATGACCTCTCTCGTTGAGCAGTACGGCTATTGCAGCGAAGGCGAATCTTTCTCCATCTGCGACCCCAACGAGGTTTGGATTCTTGAGATGATTGGCAAACGTGCCGCTCCTATCCAGGATGCCAAATATGCCAAGAAACAGTACAAAGATGGTGCTGTTTGGGTGGCTCGTCGTATCCCCGACGGTTATGTTTCCGGTCACGCCAACCAGGCTCGTATCACCACTTTCCCATTGGAAAAGAAAAAATCCTACACCGCCATCTCCAGCAACAACATGAAGCAGATCAACCGTCCCGAAGTGGAGTGCGTCTATGCTGCCGATGTTATTACCTACGCCCGCGCTTGTGGTTGGTTTGACGGCAAAGACGAGGAGTTCAGTTTCGCCGATACCTATTGCCCACTCACTTTCAGCGGTATCCGTGGCTGCGACGCTCGCGTATATGCTATGTTCAACCGTGTAAACTCCGGTATGAAGAAATATGAGAAATACGCTATGGGTGACGCCAAGGCAGAGCGTCTGCCCTTGTGGATCAAACCCGACCACAAAATCGACGTGCTTGAAGCCATGGCTTTGATGCGCGACCACTATGAGGGTACCGCCATGGATATGACCCAAGATCTTGGCGCAGGTCCTTTCGCTTGTCCTTATCGTTGGCGTCCTATGAACTGGGAGTTTGACGGCAAGAAATACATCCACGAACGTGCCACCTCTACTCAGCAGACTGGTTTCTCCTTTGTGGCTCAGTGCCGTGGCTGGCTGCCCAACAAGGTTGGCGGCATCATCTGGTTTGGCGTTGACGACACCTATTCCACCTGCTATTGCCCCATGTACTGTGGTATCACCAAGATTCCCAGATGTTTCGCTGAAGGCAACGGCTCCATGACCGAGTATTCCGAAACCTCCGCTTTCTGGTTGTTCAACCGTGTTACCAACTTCGTTTACAGTCGCTACGATGCTATGATTAAGGATCTCCAGAAGGTGCAGTCCAAGCTTGAGCATAACTTTGTAAAGGATGTTCAGCATTTCGACGAGAAGGCCAAGAACGCCAAGCCCGAAGAAATCAACAACCTCCTCAACGACTTCTCCAACCGTCAGGCAGAACGAATGATGAAAGAGTGGACCGCTTTGGATCATTTCTTGTTGGTGAAATACATGGATGGCAACATCAAGAAAGAGAAGAACGGCAAGTTTGAGACTACCGAAACGGGCAACTGCGCTTTTCCCGACCAGCCTGAATATCCCAAGTCGTTCTACGAGCAAATCGTGAAAGACCACGGCGATGTCGTTCTCGAAAAGGAAGTAAAATAGTTGTAAATTGTTCTAAAGGGATAGCCAAGGGCCAAAGTGCGTTTTGCTATCCTTTTTTTGGATGATGTTGTAATAAAATATAAAATAAATAATTGATTATCAACCATAAAAAACATTAAACATTATGAGTATAGTTGCTTGGATTATCATCGTTGCAGTCGTAGTTGTTTTCGTACTGCTCATTTCTTACATCAAGGCGCCTCCTTCGGTAGCCTATATTGTTTCCGGTCTCAATCGCAAGCCGCGTATCTATATCGGTAAGGGCGGTCTGCGTGTGCCTCTGCTTGAACGTTTGGACAAAGTCTTTCTCGGTCAGGTCACTGCCGACATCAAGACCTCCCGCGCCGTTCCCACCAACGACTTTATCAACGTCAATGTGGATGCTGTCGCCAAGATTCAGGTCATTCCCGACATTGATGGAGTGCGTCTTGCCGCAAAGAACTTCTTGAATATGGCAGGTGCCGACATCTCCAAGCAGGTTCAGGACTCGTTGGAAGGTAATATGCGCGAAGTGATTGGTTCGCTTTCGTTGCGCGACATCAACATCAATCGCGACAAGTTCTCCGACGAAATCATGAACAAGGCGCAGCGCGATATGGAAGCTTTGGGTTTGCGCATCATTTCTTGCAATATCCAGAATGTTACTGACGACAAGAACCTCATCGAGGATTTGGGTGCCGACAACACCTGGACCATCCGCAAGCAGGCAAAAATCAACAAAGCCATCGCCGAACGCGACATCGCCAAGGCTGAAGCTGATGCCATGAAAGAGGCCAACGATGCGCAGGTTGATTCGCAAACGCAGATCGCCATCCGCCAGAATGAACTGGCCGTCAAGAAATCGGAGCTGACCATCGTGGAACAGACCCGCAAGGCGGACGCCGATGCCGCCTACGAAATTCAGCGTCAGGAACAGCAGAAAACCATCAATACCAAGACTGTAGATGCTCAGATTGAGCAGACTATGCGTGAGCAGGTGCTGACAGCCGAAAAGGTCAAGATTCGTCAGAACGAGTTGAATGCCGCCGTACAGAAACAGGCGGATGCTGACAAATACCAGATGGAAATCAAGGCTGCCGCCGCTCTCGAACAGTCGAAGCGTGAAGCCGAAGCCCAGGCTTACCGTGCCGAGCAGGAGGCTCGTGCGCAGATTGCTTTGGCGCAGGCCAAGAAACAGTCAATGGTACTTGAGGCTGAAGGTATCAAGGCAACGGGTGAGGCGGAGGCCTACAAGATTCAGTGCGCCGGTGAAGCCGAGGCTATCGCTATCGAGAAGAAAGGTCTTGCCGAGGCAGAAGCCATGCGCAAGAAAGCTGAGGCTTACGAGCGCTACGGTCAGGCTGCTATCCTCGACATGTTCGCCAAGATCATTCCTGAAGTCGCTGAGCATGTGGCACAGCCTATCAGTGCCATCAAGAATATGAACGTCTATGGCACCAGTGGCCAGGATGCCGCCTCTATCTCTGGGGTCGTTCCTTCGGTCATCAAGCAGTCGTTTGATGTCATCGAGAGTGCTACGGGTGTCAGTATGACCGACATCGTCAAGGCCAACACCTTTGAGGCGAAGACCACCCGCAACGTCAATCTCGACACTGAGAATGAAGTGAAAATGAAGAAATAATTTATTCGTAACAGATGAAAAAAATTCTCGTACTTCCGCTATTGCTTGCTATGGGAATGCCATTGTGGGCTTGTACAAACTTCCTCTTTTCCAAAGGTTCTACTGCAGATGGTTCCACAATGATAACTTACGCCGCCGACAGCCACACCCGTTATGGTGAGTTGCGCTATTGTCCCGCCGCCGACCATCAACCCGACGAGATGCTGCGCATCTACGACTATGGCTCGCGCAAGTATCTGCTTTCCATTCCACAGCCTGCGCATACCTACAATGTGGTGGGTTTCATCAACGAGCACCAACTCGCCATTGGTGAGACCACTTGGGGTGGCCGTGCCGAGCTGGAGCATGGCAACGCTACGGGCATCGACTATGGCAACCTTATCTATATTGCGCTTCAGCGTGCGCGCAACTGCCGTGAAGCCATCAAGGTGATGGACGAACTTACCCGTACCTATGGCTATTGCAGTGGAGGAGAGAGTTTTTCGCTTTGCGACCCCAACGAGGTGTGGATCTACGAAATCATCGACAAGGGAG
The DNA here is from genome assembly GCA_018064245.1 of Candidatus Colimorpha pelethequi. GTDB lineage: Bacteria > Bacteroidota > Bacteroidia > Bacteroidales > P3 > Colimorpha > Colimorpha pelethequi. The sequence goes on along the minus strand of JAGHVO010000013.1, from coordinate 10,448 downwards.
CCGAAAAAGGCGCCGTTTGGGTGGCTCGCCGTGTTCCTGAAGGCTATGTGTGCGGCCACGCCAATCAGGCGCGTATCACCACCTTTCCGCTTGAACAGCGTAAGTCGCACAAGTCCATCACAAATCTTAAATACATCAACGATCCCGAGGTGGAATGTGTCTATTCTGCCGACGTGATTACCTTTGCGCGCAAGCAGGGATGGTTTTCTGGCAAGGATGAAGAATTTAGCTTCGCGGATACCTACAATCCATTGACATTCAGTGGCGCGAGAGCCTGCGACGCTCGCGTCTATGCCATGTTCAACCGCATAACATCGGGTATGCAGCGCTACGAAGCTTACGCCATGGGAGACCTCGCCGCCGAGCGTTTGCCGCTTTGGGTGAAGCCCGACCACAAGATTGACGTAAAAGAGGTGATGTCGTTGATGCGTGACCATTTCGAGGGAACGCCTATGGATATGACGCAAGACCCTGGCGCGGGTCCGTTCCATTGCCCCTATCGCTGGCGTCCGATGGACTTTGAGGTAAACGGGCAGAAATACGTACACGAGCGTGCCACTTCTACCCAGCAGACAGGTTTCTCCTTTGTGGCGCAGTGCCGTGGCTGGCTGCCTAACAAGGTGGGCGGCATCATCTGGTTTGGTGTTGACGATACCTATTCCACCTGCTACTGTCCCATGTATTGCGGTTTGACGCAGGTGCCCATCTGCTTTGAGCAAGGCAACGGCTCTATGTCGCAGTATTCCGAGACCGCCGCTTTCTGGCTTTTCAACCGTGTCACCAATTTCTGCTACCTCCGTTACGATTCCATGATTCTGGATGTGCAGAAGGTGCAGTCGGAGTTGGAGGCGGATTTCATCGCGCAGGTGGCAAGTCACGACAGCCACCTTGCCAATATCGACAATCCCAACCGTTTGGTTGGAGAACTCAACCGTTATTCCAACAATATGGCGGAGCAGATGATGCGCCGATGGCACGAGCTCGACAACTTTCTTCTGGTGAAGTACATCGATGGAAATATCAAACTCCATGACGATCAAGGCAAAATCAAGACCACCGAGACGGGCGTTGTGGCATTCCCGCAGCAGCCGCCCTATCCACAATGGTTCTACGAATCCATCATCCAAGCCAAAGGCGAAGTGCTGAAAGTGAGATAGATTGGTTGTTTACGATTCTTTCGTGGACTGCTGCGTTTGATTTTTTTCCACGTTACAAATACAACAGAGACCTCCCAAAAGGAGGTCTCTGTATAAATGTTTTTTAGCTTATTATTTTACGACAAGTTTTTGGGATACAAATCCGTTGGGGGTGAGAATTCTCACTTGGTAGATGCCTTTGGGCAAAGTGCTGATGTCAATCCATTTGGAAGTCTGATTCATGACGCAGACACCCGCCATATTGAATACCATCACGTTGTACACCTCGTCGTCACAGACCACTTGAACCTGAGTGCTTGCGGGGTTGGGTGAGAGACTGAAACGGGATTGCCTGCCGGGACTGTCGATGCCTTCGGTGGCGCAGATCGTGGTGGTGGCAGACCAAGCGCCACGTTTGCCCCAGTCGCAGATTCGTCTTACGCGGAAATGGTAGCATCCTGATGCGTCAAGCCAGATGGTGGTATCGGAGCCGTTGACAAGCAGCATTGTTGCGGAAGCCCAATTGGCGCTGTCGGAGGTGTAGGCGAGTTCCCAAGTGGCAGAAGTGTCTTCTGCGTCCCAGCTGCACAGCACCCTGTTGCCTTGCAGGAGCGAGGCCTCAAACGCCAAGGTGGCGGGACATGTCCTTTCGCGCCTTTCGTCCAATGTAGAGTCGTAGAAGAAGAGCAATGCCATCTCCTTTGTGGCGTTGTTCATGTCGAAGTCGTTGCCGTGGATATGGTCGTCGTGAGCCGTGCGGAACAAATAGCCCTGAGGATGAATACAAAATTCTCCCCCTGTTAGTGCGTATATTGGAGAAGTCTTGGTCATTTCAAGCGTATTCAAATCTATTTTCACCAACCAATTCGTTGCGTATTCTACGCCATGTAGATACCAATATGGGTCATACGACGCACTTGTTGTGACCAATAAACCTTTTGTAATTTCAACATCGGAATCCATGGAATTTTCTGATAACGTATCGTATTGAACATGCCCTAAATAGTCTCCCGTAAGTTTGTCATATATAACAAGGAATGATGTCAGACCGTCATGAAAATTCATTTTTAGAGTGTGGTTCTCGTCAAAAAAAACCGTATCATTTGCGCTGAGAGAAACATATACTTTAGTGTCATCTGCATCACAATATCCGGAACCAGGAAAGCAAGGGTAGGTAAAGTTTAGTCCATGATTTGAATAGAGTTGATTGCACCACAACACATCACCATTTGGAGTGAATTTGATGACAACAGGCATAAGATGCCCTGGCCAAAAGTCTTCAAGCTTGAAATAGTGCAAAGAGTCCAAATAGATATAATAGGGATAGGTTATATCAGCAGTCTTGTCATTGTGACCCAGGTGCTCGAAGGATCCGACGTAGTAAATGTTTCCCTCTTTATCTATGGATAAATTGTGTGGTACCAACGAGCAGAATCTTGTTCTTGTGATATCTCCCGACTGGTATTGTATTGCAGGCCAGTTTTCGGTGCTGTCCACCAAGAATTTTTGTTTCACAATGTGCCAGTTGGTGTCAATCTTTAGGAAGCTTGAACCCGAAATTTGATGTTGTCGGTCGCTGTAGGGGGAGAAGTCCAAGGGGAAGCAAGTGGTGGAGTCATCATCGATGATAAAGTAGGGATGGTTTATTGAGTCCCAATAGGCTTGCGAGAATGAAGCGAAAAGACAGATGTTTCCTTGAGAATCAAAGATAAAACGGGTTGGCGCAATTGATACGGTGCTGTTACTTTGGGAAAATTCAGTTATGGGTACACGATGTAATTCGTCTGTATTTGCTACCAACTTCAAGAAATGATAGTCCAACATATTCCCATCCAAATCGAACGATACAAAAAAACATATCACTCTGTTGAATGGGAAGTATGAGTTGTAACGATCTGGTTGATAGAAAGTCGTATCAAACAACACGATGGAGTCGAAACGATTGTAAGATCCCGATATCATTTGGAATCCGACAACGATTTCGTCATTGTGTAGATACATATTGAAGGCAGTGAAAGGGCAGCCATAGCCATTTTGTGCTGCCGATTTGAGCCAGATCTTATTGCCCAATGTGTCAAACTTTGCCACAAATAGGCTGCTTCTCGCCATGCCTTCTGGACCGATGTCCTCGCCGTCAATCTGCGCACCCCATCCAGCTTCACCAAAGACATATACATTTCCCACGCTGTCGAAGATTGTCTCAAAAATATGGTCAGGGTGGGAATAATCAAACGAAGAACCATGGTAATGTTTCTCCCATCGGAACTCAGCGTCCTGTCCCAAAGCATTGGACATCAAGCAAACCAAATAAAACAAAAGACAAACGACTTTATAATATAGTAGTTTCATAATTGCATTCAAGAATTTTGGGTTAAATATTACTTGTAAATCCGCCTACAATTTCACGAATTTGAGATAATGGGTCTCGCCTTGGGCGGTGCGGAGCTTGGCGATGTAGCTGCCCGAGGGCAGGGACGAGGCGTCGAAGCGGTCGGTGGATTCCACCGCAAGCATCACCTTGCCCTGCATCGAGAAAAGGGTAACGGAGGCCATTGCGCAGGCATCGCCGTGGCTATCGATCACATGGACTACGCCGTTGGCGGGGTTGGGAGCCAAAGAGAAGGCGGCTTCGGTGTCAAAGTCATGTCTCTGCAATGTTTGACGTGGGAGAGACTGCTCGCGGAGCAGGTCGAACTTGTGCAAAATCTGTTCCGCACTGACGCAAACCATGGAGAGACACAATTTGTCCTCGAAGCAACTGAGGATGTGGAAACATATTTTTCCTTGTTCCAAGACCAAACCCGTCAAGATGCCCAAATCAACCATCATCAGGCCATCGTAGCTCGACCCCGTATTGTATCCGTCGATGATGACGGCGTTGTCGCACCAGACCTTGAGGATGCGCCCAATGCCAGCGACATAGGGCAAACTGAAGTCGAAGAAAGCGCACTGGTTGGGGTTAAGCGTATGAAGTTGGAGTATGGGAGTGATGTCGAAATCGCAATCCGAAGGTTGGAAGCAGTCGAGCAACTCGGAAAAGTCGATAGTGTATGTGTCAACAATACTGCCACCCGAGTACAAATAGAGCATTATTGTAGAGGGATAATCAGATCCGAAGATGATATCGAAGCTGAAAACGGCATCCCGATAGGGAGAAATATTGGAGGTGGGAAGCGTGCTGTTGATGATTGTCGCACCGGAGGTGCAATTGATGCCATCGATCCTGATGTTTGAACTTGAGACGTTTACCACCCTCAAAGCCACATGAAAGACAAGTTCGCAATCTTTTATCTCACAAGAAAGACCTTTTATGGATACTTGGAGTGAGGCAGGAACCGTAATGCCGGGGTCGTCGCATGGGGCAGTCATGATAGAGAGTGTGGGCGAGATGTCTTCGCATTGTTGGTTGTTGTAGTAAACCTTCATGAAATAGTCTCCGGGATAGGACACGGGTAGCCAAATCGGCAGAGAAAAGAAGTTGCCGTTGGCAATAGTATAGCCATTGCGTATCCATTTCCAAATGCTGGTGGCAGTGACGTCCAAACCATAGAGCGGCAGGTTAAAAGGCAGCCTATTCTCGCAGATTTTGTAGCATCCAGTGAGCAATGCGTCAAAGTCGGGTACCTTAGGAATGGTAAGGTGGGCAGGGTTGGACATGCATCCAGAGACGGGGTCGATGAATTGTGCGGCGGCGTAGCCGTCGTTGAGGAAAGGAGCGGAAACGCCGTATGCGCCATTGCTCCAATGCAGCGGCAACAGGGGCGAGTCGGTGCTTTTCAGTGTTACATAGCCGTTCTCGGAGAGGCAGGAAGATCCGTCGAATCCGATGTGGGGCGTTGCGGGCTTGGCGTGGACTGTGAAGCTTTTGGAGCAGGAACTGGTGCAGTTGTTGCCGTAGGTGATGGTCAGTTCCAAGCGGTAGTCGCCCGGCTGGCTGACCGAGATGTCCCAGTCGGTTCCTGTATGGCTGCCCACGAGGGTGTTGCCGCTGAAAAGCCGCCAAGCATAGGAGGAGGCGATGCCCGGCAAGGTGGAGGCATGGATGTCGTCGCCGAAGCAGAAATGCTCGTCACAGACGATGAAGGGGGTGACGGTTTGTGGATAGCTGGTGTTGGCCTCCGTTTGGTAACGGCAAGAATGATTATCGGTGACTTCTAAGACGTATGTTCCAGGGGCATAGACATTTGCGTAATTCGTAGAAATGCTTGGGTCGTGAAACCAATGGTAGGATTCATTCCTATTGGTTGCATTTGATGAATATACAAGCGTGACAGGAATGCCAGGACACTGCGGAACGTTATTTTGTTGTTGAATGCTTCCAGCTTCTAATGGATTGCGGTGAGCCGTAACCGAAAATGTGGAGGAAACGTTGCAGTGGTTTCTGTCTGTGACTGTGACAGAACCATAATAGGTATCTTCGGTATAATTCCCACGAACCCCAAACACATGGTCAAAGTTGTTTCCGTAGTTGTAGGATTCGTCGCCGAAGTCCCAAGTATAATACAAACCATTGCCATGGCAACTTGAAAAGATCCGTACGGGCGTATCTTCGCAGACGTCAGACGGGATAGAGACGCAGGTGGAAGTCAGCACAGGGCCGTGGGGAAACTCCTGGGATACGGTGCAAAGATCACTTCCATAGTTTATTTGGACGAGATATTCCGTTCCATCGGCAGGTACATAGTTCACATCGTCGGGGTCGTTGGTAAACTGGACGGAAGTCGCGCTGGAATTGGCTGCCAACGTCTGCTGGCTGATGGGTACGCCCAGTGGGTCGCATACGCTGACAATCCTTTGCGGGACAGGGTCGTCGCCGTAGTCGGTAAGGTCTTGTACAAACAGATTACCATCACAATCATCATGAACAGAAAATCCCAACATATTGGTTACTGTTCCTTGCAGGGTGCTGTAGTAACATATTCCATTGATTTTCCATCTAACCGTCAGCGTGAAGTCGCCAGTACCCGGTATTTCGATTGTAGGAGTGCGCCCCAAAGGATTATAGTCGAAATCATGACCGTTGTGAGTTATGGTCACCCAGTAATCCGAAGGGATTGAGAGGGGGACGTTTATGGATAGGTAATTGTAGCATTGGTCTTCGAGGGTGATGGCGTTCGGCACCTCCTGGCATTCCTGATTATAATAAAGTTCGAAAGTGCAGCCGTTGGGAGTGGTGACAACACAGGAAGCATCGCCGCCAGTGTAGGGGATGCTTAGCGAAGTCGCGCCATTGGACCATAGGAATGAACATCCAGCGAGACTTCCGTTGGGAGTGACGCTGAGATAGCCGTTTAAAAGTTCAATTCTCAAATCGGGCGTGGAAACAACAGTGACAGTTTCAGGGTCGGAGACGGCGCTGCACCCAAAGATGGAAGTGTAGTGCAACCGTACCGTATAGGTACCTGGTTGGTCAAAGACATATTGAAACTCTTCCGTAGTAGCCGTACCCACCATTAAGTCGTTGACTTCCCAATAGGAATAAGTGGGGGCGACATATTGCGCTGCGTCACCAAGGATGGTAAAAGTGACGCTCGTATGTTGGCATACCGACGATGGTACGTCAATTTGAGGCGGGTCGATTTCGCCAAAAATGACTTGGACGAAATCTCGTCGCTCTTGTCCGCAATACCGCCGAGTCAGGGTTACAGTAGCTCCAGTGTAGTTGGTGTAGTTGGACAGAAGATTGATGCTTGGCTGGAGATGGTCGCCTTGGATGGAGATGGCGCTGACGGGATCCACTTCCCATTTGTAGAGGACATGGCTCGCGGACTGGTCTATGACAGACAGGGTGAAAGGCTGCCCTTCGCAGATGTTCACACCAGAGCCGGGAACGGCAGCCAACACGAAAGGTACGGCGTGAATGGTGGTGGGTTCCGACTTGCAGCCTGTTGTCCTGTCAACCTGGCGGGCGGAAATGTCTAACGCGGCGTTCCCGAAATCGATGTTGACGGCATCGCCCACGAAGGTCTGCTGCGTTCCGTCCATCCACGACCACTCGATGTAGTAGTCCGGACTGGAAGGCTCAACGGCGTACTGGTCGGAGCTGTAGGGGCAGAAAATGCGTGGCCCCGAGATATTGGCAGGGGCGGGAAGGGCGTCCTTGACCTGCAAATAGACTACGGGAATGTTGCAATAATCATTGTTTTCTGCGGTTATCTTGTATATTCCTGCATCGTTGAAAGTGAATGTGATACCATCGGCATTTGCAAGGGATGAAAAACCAGTATAAGGGACATCGTCCTTGGTAATCGACCACTGACTTTGAGAGGCAGTTTGATCGGTCTGGAACTGGACGGTTTCACCTTTGCAGATGGTTTCCGCGTCAGCTTGGATGTGCAACTTGTCCTTGACGTGGAAAACCTTTTGGATGGGTCCAGTATGGCAACCCAGGAAATCGCAGTCAGCTTCTACGGTGATGGTGTAAGTACCTGTTTGCAACGCCCTGACATCAAGAATATTGTTGTTTTCTATTAGGATAAGACCCGTGGAAGGTGTGACAGACCATGTGTAATGAGTTGACCCCCATAACGGTAGGGAGAAAATCTGGTGTTCGTCGAGACAGATGACGTCGGAGCCTGTGATTTGCACTTGGTTGCTGATGATGGGAATACTGATGCTTTTGCGTGATTTGCAGGTGCAATCGCAGGTGGAAGCATCGAGATAGAGCGTTCCGTATCCGCTTGCAGGTGCGTTCCACGTCACTTCCACCTCTTGGGTGTGCTGCCCCGACTGAATGGTCCCTTCTGCGGGATCGACATACCATAGATAATCTCTGCAACTAGGTCTGTCGGCTTTGTATTTGACGGTTGTACCACTGCACACAGTGCCGTAGCAGGAGACTTCAAGAGGGCAGGATTTGCCGACAATGACTTTGATAAATTCTTCGCCATAGCACCCGCATTCATTATAGACTCGGTGACAGAGTTTGAATTCCCCCTCTTCCGTAGGGGTGAAGGAGAAAGTAGGGTCGGAAGAGAAAAACAAATCATTGAAAGACCAGTAGTGGTCCATTATGGCGGTAGTGGTTGAAGTGCTGTTGTCGATGAATGTGATGCTGTCTCCGACACAGACATTCAGCCATTTATCATCTGGGTTATCGGGGTTCACAACATACTGAGGTGAAGAGAATGAACTGATGTCAGGCTTGTCGTCGAGAATGACGCGCGTCTCGTAGGTGCATGTGCGCCCATCGGCGAAGGTGGCGACAGCCACGACAAGCCCTTCTTCGCCATCGCCCCAAGTTATGCGACATTTTCGGTTGTTGTCTTCCAAGGTGTATTCACCCCCTTGAACTTGCCAAGCATACGAAATGGCATTGTTGCTGACGGCGGTGTAACAAATGGTGTTGCCCCGGCATGCTCGAATGACCTCAATTCCGCTGTTGGGATTTCTGTCGAGGTCGCAACTGGTGGCACTTTCGGGAATGATGACGAGGTCACATCTGTTTTGTCCATAGCTGTTGCCGACAAAAAACAAATTTAGCAATAAAAATATTGCTGCGAATTTGGCACAATGCCTATCTGTGCCAAATAGCTGAAAATAAAAGTTTTTCATAAATTTTGGATGATTGTGATTGGTTATTGCAAATATACAAAATATTTGAAGATTGGGAAATAATGCCGAAAGGGTGTGTGCGTTAACTATCTCACCACCTCCAAGTGACGAGCCACGATGCCTTTGGCGGTGCGGATGCGGACGATGTAGGAGCCGGCGGGATAGCGTTGGAGGTCGATGTTGGCGACGGTGCCGCCGTCACGGGTGGAGTGTTCCATCAGTTCGCCCTTGAGGGAATAGACCTCAATGCCCTTGATGCCGAAGGAGGAGGTGACGGTGGCTTGGTCGCTGGCGGGGTTGGGGAAGAGGTTTGTGTATTGCTCCACAGCGCGGATGCCCACGTTGGAGCTGTCGCCCGGGACGTAGAACACGATGCTGTCGGACCAGTTGCTGTATTCATTGCTGTCGCATACGGTGCGGACATAGACGGTGTAGTAGGTTCCGGTGTCGAGGTTGGAGAGATTGAGATAGGGCGAGGGACGCACGCGTGTCTGCGTATAGCTGCTGCGAGGCGCGTCGCTGTGGCCGTATTCCACGTCCCAGAGAGCCTGTCCCGAAGGTGCCGACCAGGTGAGCGTAGTAGATTGGTTTTCGATGGGCGTGACGGCGAGCTGGCTCACCGACTGGCATGCCATGCCCGTGGTGTCGAAGATTGGCCACAAAAACCACCACTCGTTGGGATGTTCCTCTTGATACCATATAGTATCCCTGATTATCACAGAATCCTCTATAGCATAGACCTGCGAAGGTTTATATTTTACAGAAGTGTTGACGGGATTAACACCGTCGCTGCATCGCACCGCACCAATCATGGTAATCAAATGCTCCCAGATATTGTAATATTCGTACATGACATACCCTTCTCCTAAATCAATTGCGACACGCTGGTTCCTATATATCATATTGTTGTTTGTCGTGAAACCCACATAGAATGAATCCTCCACGGTGACGGGCTTGGTGAAATAAGCCTCGCAGACATCGTATCCGAAAAAAGAAGAGCCTTCGCCTGCGAACAACCTCCTGATTTGGCTACAGGTATCCCAACGAACCTCATCCACAAACATGAAGGTATCGGACGTCGCCTCGTAGAGTTGGAAGTATTCAGGCAGACGACCTTCGATGGTTGTATCTATTGTCATCCGCCCTAGCCCACTTCCAGCATAGACCGCAACAGGTGCCCCAGCGATGCCGATAACCTCCAGCGGTTCGTCGGTATAGAAAATGTGAGCCACCAACGTTGGGCAATGTCCAGGTATATCCACTAACGTACCCAATGTGAAAGATGGGTTTAGCGAATCGTACCACGGATCGTCGTGGTAGAGGTATTTGGGCACATGTGCACTGATTACATCGATGGTAGTGGCATTGGGCAAACAACTTCTCCAGTTTTGCGCCTTCAAGCCCAACGGCAGGAGCAGCAATGCACAGGCTATGATGATAATTTTTTTCATGCTATGGTGTTTTTAGGGTTATTGATTGAATTCGAATTGCGTTTGGAAGATGATGAAAAACCGATTGTAATCAAGACAGATAGCATCAATCAGAACAATCAATGTTTATCTCGTTTTCATCCACCCTCGCCCAAAGCATTACAGGATAAAGCTCTGAAGAATATACATTCAGCGGGGAGTAGTCTATCTTATTTCGAGAAACGGAATCATTAGTGTCCCGTTAAAATTGGGACTAATTTAAAATTAATAATAAAGTCCCTCAAAGAGGGTGTAATCGTGTTCTTTGACATCGTTGGGAATAGTCTTT
>JAGHVO010000068.1 GCA_018064245.1 Candidatus Colimorpha pelethequi | reverse complement strand
CCTGGTATTGGTCGGGAGTGTTTTTTAAGCCTTATTTTTTTTTTTTTAGGCTCAGTTAATCGCGGTTTGCGGCGGAAAACGGGCTCTTTTGTCTCCCAATATTCTTTCTTCACGAAAAAAAACCTTATCTTTGCAAAATCAATATTTATCATCTACCATGAACGAACGCCATCGTAAAAAAAGACTTGATGCAGTGCGCTATGTGCTGGCGATGCCCAAAAGTATTTGGTACAATTTCCGTCTGCTTCCCTTGCGCCAAGCCTGCAAACTTCCTCTGTTGGTGTCGCATCGAACAAAGATGATAAACCACTCCGGAAAACTGGACTTACAAGCCACGAAACTTAAAGTGGGACTGGTAAAAATCGGATTCAACACCTACCAAGGAACCGATTTCCGCTACGACCGCACCCGAATCAACCTAAGAGGCACGATGATAGTACAGGGAGCGTGTGCTATAGGTGCAGGGAGTAGCATCGAGGTTACGGAAAACGGGACACTCCGACTCGGCAATCAGTTCAATCTTGGACCCAGATCCCTCATCATCTGCAACAAAGAGATTGCTTCGGGAGAAGATGTGCAAACCTCATGGAGTTGTACGATGATGGACACCGACCAACACGACTTGGTAGATGCCGAAGGGAACGTCAAAAACAACGACCGCCCCATCCATCTGGGCGACAATGTATGGATTGGTTGTCACACCATCCTCACCAAAGGTACTACCCTCGCCTCCAACACCACTGTGGGAGCAGGCAGTGTGGTGCACGGAGTGCATGAGGAATCTTGCGTCGTACTTGCAGGAAATCCCGCAACCATAGTAAAAAGTGGCGTGAAGAGAAGATGAATAATGTTGAGTTGTTGATTTGGAGACCTTAACCTTGACCTTAACCTTGAACCATTTAAGTTGACTTAATACTTAAAACTTAAAACTCATATAATGCTGTATAAATTCAAATTATTCACACCGCTTTTCGCGACTGCATTGTGCTTTTCTTGCCAAAACGCACAGGAGTCAGTGAACGCAAACGAAAATATGGAAAACGACGAATGTCTTATCTGCGGCGCTCCGTTGGAGTACCTTCAAGTGGGCGACACAATGGAATGTGAAATCTGCCACAAAAGAGTGTTCAGCACCGTACGCTGCACCAATGGTCATTATGTCTGCGACGAATGTCACACCTCTGGCGTGGATTCTGTCATTGGACTTTGCATGCGCGAGACGTCAAAGAATCCCATAGAGATTTTGGAGAAGATGATGAATATGCCGTTCTGCCACATGCACGGTCCCGAGCATCATGTCTTGGTGGGGTGTGCCTTGCTGACTGCCTACAGAAATGCCGGCGGCGAGGTGGATTTGCACAAATCCCTACTGGAGATGGTGCGCCGCGGCAAGCAGGTGCCTGGTGGCGCTTGCGGCTATTGGGGTGCCTGTGGAGCCGGCATAAGCACCGGAATGTTTGTATCCATCATCACCGAGGCCACCCCCATGACAAAAGAGAGCTGGGGACTTTCCAACAAAATGACTTCCGAAGCCCTCGACCGAATCAGCAAGACCGGCGGACCTCGCTGCTGCAAACGCGACAGCTACCAAGCCACCCTCGCCGCTATTGATTTCGTGAAAGCCCATTTCGGCATCGAGATGGAAAAACCCGTAATCAAATGCAGTCGCAGCGAAATCAACAACCAATGCTTAGGCTCCGAGTGCCCGTTCAATCCCGAAAATCGTTAACCTTGACGTTAACCTTAACCTTGACTTTTGTCCCAACTTATTTTTTAAACATTACTAATCCGTCAAACTTCTAATGAAAGTCCTTCTTATCCTATTTATTGTCTGCATGATTTTCAGCAGCATCGGATGGAAAAAATTCGTCTATTTCATCTCTATCGGCTACGGCTATTCCATCGCAGCCTGCGGCATCTGCATAGCTATATTATATTGCCGGCAACTATCATGGCTCACCGCACTGCTCTGCCTATTGCTCGTGATATATGGATGCAGGTTAAGCACTTTCATACTCCTACGCGAAATCAAGAGCGCCTCCTATCGCAAAGAAATGAAAGACCTTACCAAAACCTCGAAACCCATCACCGTTGGGGCAAGTTTCAGCATCTGGATTTCTGTGGCACTGCTTTATGTGATGGAGGTGAGTCCCGTCGCTTTCCGAATGGAGAATGCTCTCAGCGACACTTGGGGCTGGATAGGTGCAGGGGTGATGGCATTGGGCATCCTGACCGAATCCACAGCCGACGCCCAGAAATCCGCCTCCAAGAAACGCGACCCCAATCGCTTTGTCGATACCGGTCTCTATCGCTTGGTGCGCTGTCCCAATTACTTGGGCGAAATACTTTTCTGGACAGGATGCTTCATCAGTGGGATAGGCTGCTATCAGCATGTGTGGCAGTTCATCTTCGCCTTGATCGGCTACCTCAGCATCGTCTATATCATGTTTGGCGGCGCTCGGAGGCTGGAGCTGCGCCAAAACCGCAACTACGGCGACCGCGAGGACTACCAAGCCTACGTGAAAAGCACTCCCATCATCATTCCTTTCGTGCCACTTTATAGTGTGGCGAAACAGACCTGGCTGAAAGGATGAACTCGAAACTGGTGATACGCTGCAAGATGGGCAAGATGATGAGCCGTCTGCCACGCAAGATTTGGGTGAGCGGACAATGTATCGGCGTGATGCAACAACCCGAGGTGAGCATCCTGATGCCTCCTGGAGTCTATCAAATCACCATCCAAAGCATGATTTCCTATTTTTCCGCCTCAGAGACCATCCAGTTGCTGCCCGACGAGACCAAAAGCCTCGAGTTCCGCGACCGCGAACGAGGCTGGGACATCCTTTTCGGCATCGACATCGTGCTATGGATTGTGAAGCGGTTCCTCCACCTCGCCGCCCCCTGGACATGGATTTACGAAATCTTTACCAACGGCTATTTCGTTCTCTGGCTCCTTTATGAATGGAGAATTCGGGAGAAATACTATGCAATAAAAGTAACGTAGCATGGTAAATCTCTCTAATCTCGTATAGGTTGACGTTATTTGCTTCTTTTTATTGTTCGTGCATTATTATAACGCATGAGGGTGCGAAATCTTACAGCTGTTGGCTAGAAGTGTTACCGACAGGTATCACTGTCCGAAGACTTCGCTTTGCTTGAAGAGTCTTACGGTGTGGCGGCGGCCGTCTTGGGTCACGAGGGTGAGGAGGTAGGCGGCTTGGGAACGGGTGAGCTCTATTTGCTCCGTTTCATGACATAGTGGAAGGACCAATCTATCATCTCCACAGTGGAAGCCAGGACCATCTGGTCTTTGTCTAATTTCTCCACAATGTAATCTGTTTCGTGCAGGCATACAGTCTCATTAAAATGCAATATCTGTTTGCCATCTTTCTCGCTGAGGGTATAGCCCACTTTTTTGGGGAGACAGTTGACGCGGATGTCGCCCACCAGCACTTCGTTGGCCGTGAACTCCATCGTGATGCAGTCAGCAGGTATAGATTGAAGTCCGGCAATAGTGATTTCACCCGAATTGGCTGTGTTCGTCCATTTGCCGATGATAATAGAGTTGTTGTCTTTCTTGCAACCAGACAATGTTGCTACAGCAGACACGAGGAGCAGCAAAGCGATGAGTTTATTGATTTTCATGATGTTATTTTTTATAAGTTGATAGATATTTATTTCGCTGAAAAATCATTTTTATAGCATCTTTTTTGTGTATTGACACATATTTAACACACTAATCATTGAAATATTATGCTGCGAAAGTAATTATTTCGGTTAGTTTTTTCTCCCGAAGACTTCGCTTTGCTTGAGGAGCCTTACCTTGATCCTTTTCCGTCTTGGGCCACGAGGGTGAGGAGTTAGGGTCAGTATCAAAAGCCGAGAATGATGCCTAATTCGTGCATTTGGTGATACTTGTAGGTAGAGAGCACGTTGGCTGTAAGGCTTACCGATTTAAGTGCGCAGCGGGGTATGGTGATGCCTAATCCCAGTGTCAGCTTCCATGGGTTGATATAGACGGCATCGGGCATGTTGAAGGTAAAGAGTTCTCGGGCAGGGGTGAGGCTGTATTGCCATCCCATCTTGTCGGCTCCATGGTGGTGGGTGTTCCACACAAGGGGCAGATCCAGATACAGGCATTGCGCAGAAACATTGTAGGTTCGATTGTCAATTTGTACGTCGTCAGCCAAACTCAGTCCTGAAGTTATGGTGGTTTCCCTTACCTCGTTCTGCATCGTATAGCCGTCCAGTCCGATGCCTACATCTAGATGATGCCGTTCGTTCTGTACAATGGTGTAGTTCATGCCAACCCGAGCCATCAATGACCATTGAGGTGTGACGTGCAGGCTGGAGCCTTCGGCCATTCCATCTATGCTATTCAGGCCATACTCTGGAACGTCAGTATCGGATCGAGCTGGGCTGGTTCTGCCGCTATATGAGGCACCGATGCTGGCAGTGAAACGGAATCGAGAGTGGCTGCTGGTAGGTAGGCAAGCTCGGTTCTGCGCTCGGCTTGCGGTATGTTGAGGACTTTCCTTCGCCTCGGCATAACTCGAGCAAGTTCGGTTCTGCGCTCGGCTCTTGGAAAGTTCGGCAGGATGGTCTATATAGGCTAGCTCGATATCCGAGAAGTCGGACAATGTGAAGGCTGACGTTTCGGCTGGGGTTGCCGTGATTTCAGTCGGAACCATATCTGCAGATATCTCTGCCAAAGAAACTGTATCAAATGCTATTGGGTCCGCCATGACAACAAAGGAACCCTCAGAATCATTAGAGAACTCGGAACTGCCAGAAACCCTATGCCTACTGGTCTCCCTGGCGTCAATCTTATCCTCAATTTCGCCCCTTTTGTCAACCCTTACGCAATCAGCTTCGGCTATCAGCGGAGCTTGGAGTTGAGGCTCAGCGGTATGGCGTAAGGCCACAATACCGACTGCTCCCAGCACCAGCATACAGGCCACACCCGTACGCCACCATGCCTCACGCCGAGACAGTTGCTGCACGCGGGCAGCAGCCTTGGCTTGCTGGCGCTGGTCTTCGCCATATTGTTGCAGGAGGTCTTCTAGGTTCATTGTAGGTTGGGTGTTGAGGGTTTCTTGTTTTGATTGTCTGCATCTGTCAGCAAGACTCTGAGTTTTTCCTTGGCACGGCTCATGGTGGTGTTCACGTTGGTCTCGCTCATCTGCAGCCGCTCTGCCACTTCTCTGGTACTCAGTTGCTCTACATATCGCAGCCTTATAATCTGCTGATGCAGTGGTGGCAGGGTGAGGATGGCCTCTTCCAGTTGTTGCAGCTGTTGCTCCTTGGTGATGGTTTCGTTGACGTCATCTTCCATAGGGGGCGAATTCTCCAAAGGTGCAAGGTGCTTTTGGTGCCGCGCGATGCTGACACATTGGTTCCTCAGCGTGGTGATAGCAAATCCTTGCGGATTCTTCATCAGCGAGAGCCTCCACCGCTTGTGCCAAAGTTTGGCAAAGGTCTCCTGCACGGCATCTGCAGCCAGCTCGGGGTCGTGCAGGAGATGCTCGGCAATGCGACGCATGGCGGGCTGAAGGGAGACGATGTCGCGTATGAACTGGCTGGTATTGATGACAGAATGTGCTTTTAGAATTTACTGCTCTCTTTCAAAAAAGAGTATTTCTTCGCTCCACCCATTCGGGTTGATAGGAGTCAATATCATGTTGTTGCGTTTCAATGAGTTGATCTGAAAACGACCATAAAAGTCTATCACAAGTGTGTCGCCCATGATGGAATAATGCTTCGTGCCTGGAAAAATGAAATAATCATTCACCCCGATAACGTCCACCCAGAGATCTGCCACCTCTACCGAGTCATCGGCCCTGAATTTGAGGCGGATTGTACCTGCAGGTATAGTTCCCCCAGGATTGAAGGACTCTTCGGTGTTGGCCCAAGAGCCGAGAATCAGGTCGTTGCGGTCTTTGTGGCACGACGTGAGTGCAATGACGTTTGCCACGACCAATAGGGATAAAATGAATCTTTTCATTATCATTACTTTTTATTGTTTGTGCATTATTATAACGCATGAGGGTGCGAAATCTTACAGCTGTTGGCTATAAATGTTACCAACGGGTATCATTTTCCGAAGACTTCGCTCTGCTTGAGGATCCTTACGGTGTAGCGGTGACCGTCTTGGATAAGGTGGGAAATGAATAACGGAATTGAGTATATCTGTTTGTTTGAATAGAAAGGAGTGTTGTATTTTTGCATCGAAAAACAAACCATAACGTCTCAACCATCAAAACCAAACAACTATGAAAGTACAACAGTTAAACAAAGACAGTTTTCTGCGCAAAGTCGCGGATTACGAACGTCCCTCCGCCGAAGGGAAGGTAAAGTTTCTGGGGCAGCGACCCGTCATTGTCGATTTCTACGCCACGTGGTGCGGGTCGTGCAGGAGATGCTCGGCAATGCGACGCATGGCGGGCTGAAGGGAGACGATGTCGCGTATGAACTGGCTGGTATTGATGATAGAATGTGCTTTTAGAATTTATTTCTCTCTTTCAAAAAAGAGTATTTCTTCGCTCCACCCATTCGGGTTGATATGAGTCAATATCATGTTGTTGCGTTCCAGCGAGTTGATTTGAAAACGACCATAAGAGTCTATCACAAGTGTGTCACCCATGGTGGAATAATGCTTCGTGCCAGGAAAGATGATATTGTCATTCACCCCGATAATGTTCATCCTGATATCTGCCACCTCTACCGAGTCGTCGGCCCTGAATTTGAGACAGATTGTACCTGCGGGTATCGTTCCGCCAGGGTTACAGGACTCTTCGGTATTGGCCCAAGAGCCGAGAATCAAGTCGTTGCTGCCTTTGTGGCACGACGTGAGTGCAATGACGTTTGCCACGACCAACAGGGACAAAATGAATCTTTTCATGGTTTATTTTTTTGAGATCTTTTTTATTTCGTATAGACTAACATTGCTTAATTCGGTAACAATTATTTGATCACGAGGATACTTTTCTTGAAGTACAGCATTCACCGTTACGGTGTCTCCTCTTTTTGCCCATCGGGGAACATTTCCTGTTATATTGTATGGTGATACAACACCATCGTTTTCTTCAACAAAAATTATAGCACGGATGGTACTGCCTTCATAAGGATGTTCATACGGTTCGTCTAACAGGACAAATTTGCCAGACTCAATATTGACTGTCCATTCTTCTTTTTCTTTTTCGCAGGCAGCAAAGGACAAGGCTGCGAGGGCGATGAGGATGAGTTTCTTCATGGTAATATCGTTTAAAAATACATTTTTTCGTAGGTGTTCGACGGAGAGAGTTCAATAAGTTCCTTATTCTCCTTTACAGCGATTGTAGTCTTCTTCGGTGAGGGTGTAGGTCATCTGCCATTCATGTTCGGTCTTCAAGGTATTCTCATAGCTGGAGTCCATCAAGAGGTTGTGTTCGGCTGGGATGCAGTTCTCCTCCCCGTGGTCCAGCTGTTCCAAGATGAAATGGGTGGCAAGGGTGTCGTCAAAGGTTACCTCTACCGACCAATACCTAAACGGTCCTCCTATGGCAGCCCCAGCATTCAGGCAGGGAGCAAAGTCTTCGAGAAGGCCAATCTGGGCGGTATGCCCGGGTTCTATAACCACATCTCCCAGAGTGGCCGACACGACGGCCACCTTGTGTTCCGTCTGGTTGTTGAGGTTGTATCTTGTGACTACATAAGCATTACGATCCGTGCAAGAGGCTATCATCGCCATGCCTGCTAATATTAGAATGATCCTGGCGATACTTGTAGGTAGAGAGCAGATTGAGAGTCTGAATCTTTTCATATTAAACTAGTTTTATATTCTATTAACGTACAAAGGTGCGAAATCTTACAGCTGTCGGCTGAAAATGTTGCCGAAAGGCATCATCTCCCGAAGACTTCGCTTTGCTTGAGGAGCCGTACGGTGTGGCGGTGGCCGTCTTGGGTCACGATTTATCATTAAGCACATAATGTGTGCTTCTTCCGCCACTATCCGACACACGAAGCACCCCCTGAGCCACAAGTTCCTGGATGTCGCGTAAGGCGGTGGAGGGCGAGGTCTTGGTAATCTTTGCCCATTTGGCATTGGTGAGATTGCCATCAAAACCGTCCCACAGCAGGTTGACCATCTTTACCTGGCGCTCATTCATCGCAACGCCTCGATGTGCCTGCCAAAATTGGGTCTTGCGAATGCTCCGAGAGGTGGCCTCGATGGCATCCTCAAGTGCCATACGCAAGGTCGTCAGAAACCATTCCATCCACGTGGTCACCTCGGTATTGCCAACGGTGGTTGCTTCTAAAGCAGCATAGTATTTTTTTCTAATTCGGCAGATGGCTGCCGACATGCTGTAGAAACGGTGTGGCATTCCGTCGGCTCTTGTCATCAGCATGTCTGTGAGCGTCCTCGCCAGTCGGCCATTGCCATCGTCAAACGGATGGATGGCGACAAACCACAAATGTGCTATGGCAGCTTTCAGGATAGGGTCGAGCCCCGTGTTCTCGTCGTTGAACCAAGCAAGGTAATCGCGCATCATCCCTGGCACCTCGGCCGATGGCGGAGCTTCATAGTGGACACGCTCGTGTCCCATAGCGCCAGACACCACCTGCATAGGCTCATCGCCCTGCCGCCAGTTGGCCACAGTTATCTTGTAGGCTCCGCTGCGACCTGTGGGGAACAAGGCTGCGTGCCAATCAAAGAGGGTATCCTCTGTCAGTTCCTTGTCGGCATTCCTTACGGCATCCACCATCACCTGCACTACGCCTTCGGTATAGTGGTCTGGTTCTGGCAGCCCCTCGCTGGGCAACCCCAGACGGCGTGCCACCGACGATCTCACCCGCTCGCTGTCGAGCAGTACGCCCTCAATCTCGCACGACTTCACGACGTCCTCTGTCAACACATCCAGTGATGTGGCGTTCTGCACATCAAACCCTAGCACCCGCATCATACCTACCAGCTGCCCTTGCAAGTTGCGTACCTCAGCCAGGAGATTTGTGATCTTATGCTCGTCCCAAACAAGATTAGGCCATTCTTGGTGCTGCCAGATGTAGATAGGTCTCATTTTTTTACTTTTGAAGTGAATACACCGTGTATTTGCGTCATTATTTGATGCGAATAATAACTATTTTCGCGTCAAATAGCGATGTTTTTAGTTCTACAACAAAATAGACATTTAATATAGACTATTATAAGCCAACATAATACACTATATTTTATTAATTATTCTTTTAATCTGTCCAGTGCGAAGATACGACTATTATTTCAATATAAGCTTGTTTTCATTACGAATAAATACCAAAACACTTTATCTCCCGAAGACTTCGCTTTGCTTGAGGAGCCCTACGGTGTGGCGGTGGCCGGCTTGGGTCACGAGGGTGAGGAGGTAGGCGGCTTGGGGGCGGGCGGTGAGGTCGAGGGTGTAGCGGCCGTTGCCGGTGGCGGACAGCTCAACCTGCTCGGTGCGGCCCATGATGTCGGTGAGGTAGGCGGCGGTGATGGGCTGCTGGCCGGAGTACTCCACGTTCACGCGCTGGCGGAAGGGGTTGGGGTAGGCCACAAAGGCGTTGCCGTCCTCGGCCATAACGATGCGCACATCGTTGGTGTCGCCGCCGTTGCCTCCATTACCACCACCATTGCCTGTGGTGTCTTTATAGACGTAGGGTGTCATAAAGGCGGTGTCGGTGTAGCACACAATGTAGGCTTGGTTGTGTCCTGTCGAATTGACGTGGTGATTACCGAAATCGGCACCACTATTCACCACGCCAGTCAAATACAGATTACTATCGACAAGGTGAACACGCTGTGGTTTGTTTTCGGAAGAGTTTGCGTTGTAGTCGATAAACTGTATTTCATGTCCATTAGAGTCCCAACACATCACTCCAATTCCCCAATCTATGATACTTCTGTTGATAGCAGTGTCTCGCCAAGAGATATTTCCTTGATAGCAGACCTGCGAAAAGATGCGGTTGCTCTTGACAGCCAGGCTCGCTTGGGCAGGAATCGAAGAACTCGAGATCTTTAATTTGGTCAGGTAGGTTGATCGTGACTTGCCATAGGAAAGTAGTTCTCCCGTTTGAGGGTTTAGATGCAGCCAAAAAAGATTTCTTCCCAAGTCGAGTGTATCGTTACGATATTTGATATGGCAGGTCGTGTCTTCCAAATTATAGGAATCTTTCTGTACGGAACCAAGAAGATATAGTGACTTGGTGCTGTCGTCAATGGCAGTACCATGAAAATAATAATTGACAGACGGAGTATTGACTACGGTTCCCGGGGTACAGGATAATTGAACGACATTGGTGGCAACCAAACTGGGTGTATAAGAAATCATGCAGGCGTTGTTCGCCACCATGCTACTGTCGGACAAACACATCAGGGAGTTTGAATTGGCAATTCGCATAGTATCGGGATAATATGCCCCTCCAAGAAGGAGATAGAAGTTGTCGTCATCGTCCCTCTCAAAAGAGGTCACGTTAATATAAGTGTATGCCTCTTCTGGTATGCATAAGGAGTCAAACACATACTGGGCACTAATCAAATCCTTGAAACGAGGAGAAAACTTTAGGATTTGCTGATTCCTATAGTCGGATCGGTATGAAGGTTGGAAATATAGTGACCGCACTCCATCAATCAAGATACGACACATTCCAATGCCTCCATTAGCTACAGACAGTTCTTCGTTGTTACTATTGAAAGCAAAATCATAGGCTGCTCTACAGACATATATGTTCCCTTGACTATCAACATTAAACATCTCGTTGGATAAGGCCGATGTTGCAATCTTATTGTCGTTCCGCGATCTTATTGTCGCTCCGGAGGTGTCAACCCAAGCCATTTGCAAAAAATGGTGGTCCTCCAAATTGCCTGCAGAATCGATAGTGATAAAAACATTGGCTGCGTAGTTTGATATACTATCTGTAGTCATCAAAAGACTGTCGGCTGCTGTCAGCAATGTGTCCAAAAAATAATACGAAGATGCCGCTTGCGAAAAAGATGTCATCACCATTATTGAAGTGTCGCCAATGTTTCGAATGTCGTGGGCGTACCAATAGGTGCCACTGGCATATAGCGACTTATGCCACAACATTTCTCCTGAAGGGGAAAGTTTTGCTATTAGCGTACAATATGTATTTGATCCTGCAACGGGTAATAGTTCCGTGCCATCCAGATTGGCTCCGGGCGCAAAATGGCCCAGAATATAGATATTGCCATCTTTGTCATGGACAGAACTGATGATTTCTGTCACATCGATACCATTCACACGAGGGCCAGAATAGCTCTTCACCCAGTCGAAGTGGCCTTGGGCGTGGAGGGCGGTGGTGAACATGGTGGCTGCGAGGAGCAGCAGTAATGATAGGATTCGTTTCATGATGGTATGTTTTTTAATTTTTTTTATCTTTGTTTCATAGAGAGGTCACCGAAGGATCACCGAGAGATCACCGAAGGGGGTGGGCTCTTAGAGGCTCAATTGGGATACTGACCAGAATCGTTCTTGCAGTTCGGTCATACCGGCAATTAGTTCTTCGAATGTGGGACTGCTGCCGTATATCATCGACTCTTTCATGGCCTCGTAGTCCTTCCTCCACACCTCGATGATGTCTGCTCTAGGCACCAGCTGCAGCCGGCGTCGCACATCGGGCGTGTAGTCCAGCCCCTGCACCGATGTAAAAACCTCTCTATGGTGCCGGATGCTCTCCCACAGCTCGGCATCGTTGACGGCGGATTGCGCAAAGTCCTTGTCCTTCATCATATACAGGTCGTACAGGTGGCGGCTTTTGCGCTCTGCCTTAGTGCCATGCCCCTCCACCGAGAATATCTCATGCAGCAGGAAGGCTTTTTCCAGGAATGTCTTTGCCGGAATTGCCGTTGACACTTCTGCGTTCACCAGCGAAGTCCGGATGGATGGCATCTGTCCCTCGAGCATACTTTGGATATGGCATTTCTCATTAGGTTCAACAAGAGACCTGGAGCCAATCTCCAACATCACGACAGTCTGTAGGTAACTCACGACATTTGACAAGGCACTTTGGTATCGGACAAACAGTTTGCGTGGTTCCGGATAAGTCCCGTCACCTTCGCCATCTGGCTCTGCCTCCAATGCACACAGATTGGATAATCCCAATTCGTCAATCTTCCTTTGAAGCTCTCCGGCAAACTGACTCCTAACAAAAACGGACGACTCCTTACGAAGCTTCTTGATCTGTCTCTTGGTCAGATCTCCTTCGAGGTCAAAAAAAGCCCTGTCAACCGCAAGGTCAATGTCTTCGGAGAAACGGTTGATGACTCCCCAAACCTTGGAGAGCGATGTTCCGCCTTTGAAAATCAGCCTGTCGGCAAATGGCAGAGAGAACACTATCTGAAGAATGGTTGATACCCAGATGTCCTTCTCCACTGCCTGTGGCGGCAGGCCAATCTTGGCAGATGCCTGATTCAGCACCAGCGCCTGCTGCTCTTTTGTCAGCGCAAAGTAGTTATTTTTGTTCATAAGCCTGCATCACGATATTTCTAATCCAGACAGGCATCAGCGCCAAGTCTTTCAACACTTTTTCTTGGGGTTCCTGCCTTAGCAGGGTATGAATGTGCTCAATCTGGTCGGCCGAAACATTGTCTTGGCCATAATCTCTTAGAGCGTAGGTGATCAGCATTGCCAACTTATTTTGGAAAGATATGTTCTTGGGGGAGGTCTGCTTGAACTTGACCTGTATATTACCCAACACTGTCAAGCTTTTGGAATAACCATTTGTCAGGAACACATAATTCATAGGAACCTGTGTTGACAGTCCAAGCATGTTCTGAGCATGGACTCCCGTTGGCACCACTTTGATATGGTCTCTTTTGGCAATGGCATCAACAATATCGTCCACCGACGGCAGAATCACACCAAGCCCCAAAGCCTTGTCAATCTTGGGATAGCAATATATGCCTCGCGCAACATTAATTATCACATCTTTGGCCTTTAATATTTCGAGTGCTTTACGAATGTTGGCTGATGTTGAATAATGGGCAAACTTATCTGGGAAAAACACCGTACCCCTTCCGCATTTTTTCAGACTTTCAAGTATTTTATCTTCAATTGTTTCCATTGCTATTATCATTTAAAATATTCACAAACTTCCTAAATAATTGTGAATGCAAAGGTACAGATTTTTTTTTAAATTGTAAAGATTTATTTGCTTCCGAGGGTGAGTATTTTATTACTGCCCGAAGACTTCGCTTTGTTTGAGGAGCCTTACGGTGTGGCGGTGGCCGTCTTGGGTCACGCCTTTAGGGCTATTTGTTTTTCACATTTCTACGATTAAAATAGCGTTATTGAAAAAAACGATTAAAAGTCTGTAGCGGGCGCGCCAATTGGCGCGCCCGCTTTCGTTTTATGCTCCAATCAGCAGAATTTCAATTCTCTATTCAACATTCACAATTCATTATTCACGCTTGAACCGCCATTATTGAAAAAATGAATAACGAAATAGAACATATCTGTTTGCTTGAACGGGAAGAGGCGCTGTACTTTTGCATCGAAAAACAAACCAAACCGTCTCAACCATCAAAACCAAAAAAACTATGAAAGTTCAAAAATTAAACAAAGAAGGTTTTCTGCGCAACGTCGCGGATTACGAACGTCCCTCCGCCGAAGGGAAAGTCAAGTTCCTGGGACAACGACCCGCCATCGTCGATTTCTACGCCACTTGGTGCGGACCCTGCAAGATGCTGGCGCCAATGCTCGAAGAGATTGCGGAAACCTACGAAGGGCAGGTGGATTTCTACAAGGTAGATATCGACGAAAATCGCGACACTGCCCTCGCCTACAACATCCGTAGCGTGCCCACCCTGCAACTGTTTCACCCCAACGGCACCACAGAGAAACAGATTGGCCTACCCACAAAAATGGAGCTCATCAACATGACAAACAAACTGGTTTATCACTGATCTTTGACCTTAACCTTAACCTTGACCTTAACCTTTGAACTACTTGAATCTTCAAATCTGTAAATTTTCAAATATAAAAACCAAACAACTATGAAAGCAAAATTTTTCAAATGCAACCACTGCGGAAACATCGTAGTGAAATTCGTCGATTCAGGCGTAACGCCTTTCTGCTGCGGAGAAGCCATGACCGAACTAGTGCCTCAGACCGCCGACGGAAACTATGAGAAGCACCTGCCCGTAATCATTCACGCCGAAAGCGAAGAAATGCGCGCCACCGGCAACGCGAACCTTGAACGTGCCAAGAGCTGCGTCGAACTGAAAGTACAGGTAGGCAGCGTGGAACATCCCATGACTCCCGAGCACCACATCGAGTTTATCTTCCTCGAAACCCAGGAAGGCGGACAACTGGTGCAGCTTCCCCGAAACGGCAAACCAACCGCAACTTTCTGCGTGTGCAAATGCACGCCTACGGCAGTCTATGAATACTGCAACCTCCACGGACTGTGGAAAACCTCAATCATGTGAACTGTGATCAGTGAACTGACAAATGAAAAATGATTATACAATCCAATAACCATAACCAAATAAATATCCAAAAACCATGTTTTGTTATCAATGTCAAGAAACCGCAAAAAACACCGGCTGCACCGTGGCCGGTGTGTGCGGCAAGAAAAGCACCACGGCAGCCAATATGGACATGCTGCTCTTTGCCGTCAGAGGCACGGCGGTGGTGGCGAACCAGCTGCTCAGCAAGAACATCCCGCTGTGTCCCGACACCTCGCACCTTATCGCCGACGCACTCTTTTCGACCATCACCAACGCCAACTTCGACGAAGTGGCGATAGTGGCAAAGACACAGGAAATGTTCCTGCTGCGCAACAGAATGATAGACATCGCCCACAAGCACAATATCGCTTTGCCCGACGTGGACGAAGTAAACTGGAGAGGCTCGTCCGACGAATACCTCATCAAAGCCAAAGACACCTGTGTGCTACGCGAAAGCGACGAGGACCTACGCTCGCTGAAGGAACTTATCCTCTATGGACTCAAGGGTATGGCAGCCTATATCGAGCACGCCCGCAACCTGGGCTTTGAGGACGAAAAGATAGACCACTTCATCATCCAGACCCTCTGCGACATTACCGTGCGCAAACCTTCCGCCAAACACCTCATTGAACTTACTTTGCAGACAGGGGAGCAGGGCGTGGCGGCCATGGCACTGCTTGACAAAGCCAACACCGAGACCTTCGGCGACCCCGTAGCCACCGAGGTGCAGACCAACGTGGGCTACCGTCCGGGCATCTTGGTGAGCGGACACGACCTCCACGACCTGGAAATGCTTCTGCAACAGAGCGAACGCCAAGGTGTGGATATCTACACCCACGGCGAAATGCTGCCCGCCCACTACTATCCCAAACTCAAGCAGTACTCGCACCTGGTAGGCAACTACGGCGGTGCCTGGTGGCAGCAACGCGAAGACTTCCAACGCTTTCACGGTCCGATTCTCTTCACCTCCAACTGCATCGTTCCGCCCCTCGGAGGCAACAACTACGAAGACAAAATCTTCACCACCAATTCGGCAGGCTTCCCCGGTAGCCAGCACATCCCCACCGACAAGGATGGGAAGAAAGACTTCACAGCACTCATCCAACTTGCCAAAAACTGCCCTCCGCCGGATTCTCTCCCGGCATCGGAAAACATCGAAACGGAAACCCTCTTGGGAGGTTTCGCACACAAACAAGTGGATGAACTGGCCGACCGGGTAGTGGCCGCCGTCAAGGCGGGAAAGATCCGACAATTCGTGGTCATGGCAGGATGCGACGGCAGGATGAAAAACCGCGAATACTACACCGAATTCGCCCGCCAGTTGCCCAAAGACACCGTCATCCTCACGGCAGGGTGCGCCAAATACCGCTACAACCGACTCGACCTCGGCGACATCGATGGCATTCCACGCATGCTCGACGCAGGTCAGTGCAACGATTGCTACTCATTGGTACTCACAGCCATCAAACTCAAAGAGGCGATGGGACTGCAAAGCATCAACGAACTGCCTATCCTCTTCAACATCGCCTGGTACGAGCAAAAAGCCGTCATCGTACTGCTCGCCTTGCTCAGCCTCGGCGTCCGCAACATCCACCTCGGCCCCACCTTGCCGGCATTCCTATCGGAAAACGTGCTGAATCTGCTCGTTGACAAGTTCAACATCGGCACCATCAGCAACGTTGAAAAAGACTTGAAACTGCTTACATACTGACATAATCATTTGACCTATTTCAATAAAAACACTTATGAAACACCGAATCATTCTCATAGCAATGCTACTGCTGACGACCACACTGAAAGCCCAAGTCATCACAGGCTATGACGGCGGCATGATGGTTCACACCGGCTACTTGGCAGGGGAAATCGCCCCATTGGAACAGAAAACCCAAGGATTCACCTTCGGCATCGGTGGCGTGGCACGCCTACACCTCGGCAAACATTTCCGCGTGGGTGGCGAAGGCTACCTTTCATCGCTCAACCTGCTCTCCAACAAGAGTTTCACAAAACTCGGCTGGGGAGGTGCGTTGGTGGATTGCTACTTCACCTTCAAGAAATGTTCACCCTATCTGGGAGTCACCATCGGCGGCGGCAGCGCCACCTCGGTAATTATGAAAGAAGGCAACACCAAGGACTGGATTGCCGAAGAGCAGCTGGTCTATAACAAACAAGCCCTGATGGTGATTGACCCTTTCATCGGTGCCGAATATGCCATTGCACCTTCGATGGCGGTTACCGTCAAGATGGACTTCCTCTTTGGATTCAGCAGCAAAGAGCTCTACGTCCCACGAGGACCGCGACTCTACCTCGGAATGGTATTCAAGCATTAGGATTGAATAGCACAAAACGCTGAATTGATTTCTAAAACGACTTTAAAACCATCGTCTAACAACGAAGCGGGAGGCTCCAGTGGAGTCTCCCGCTTCTACTATTCGCCATATTAGACGTTGTGCGCAACGTCTCTATTATATATCAGTCTTATTCCAAAATATAGGAACCTGGCGTGAATTTAAAACCAGAATTAGCTATATAGTTCACTTTCAGCCACTCATTGTTTTTCAAATCGTATTCAAAATCGGTAGTGTGGTAGCCATAGTTGTAGCCATCTTGCGTATTGATATGAATGTGGAGCAACGCATGCGCCTCTTTGGGCAACTTGAAAGCACGCCAACGCCTTTGCTCAAAAGTCACGACACCCTTGTCGCGGCTGGTACCGACAACATTGGTGGAGTTCTGGCCTCCGTCGCCGAAACTCACCTCGTCCAAGACGCTGTATTTGGTAATATCACCATGCGTATAGTCATCGATACAGATATAAAGATTTGCGTCGCCTGGCAAACC
The DNA here is from genome assembly GCA_018064245.1 of Candidatus Colimorpha pelethequi. GTDB lineage: Bacteria > Bacteroidota > Bacteroidia > Bacteroidales > P3 > Colimorpha > Colimorpha pelethequi. The sequence goes on along the minus strand of JAGHVO010000068.1, from coordinate 19,404 downwards.
GGTCTCTTCCTCACAACCCGAAAACATAAAACCACACAGTGCAATGATGCACATCGACAAAATAGATTTTTTAAGTTTCATGATATGATAGAATTTGGAATTTCAAAATGCAACAGTTATTAGTGACTATGTTGTTACAGTTGCAAAAGTACACAAACTATTTGAGTTAGCAAAGAAAATCTTTTTCAGGATTCCTCCCACCTTCAACCTACCATAATAGCAACCACTTGCTCAAGATAGTGTTGATCGGTGGAGTCGAAGGTGTTGAGGTCGCGGCTGTCGATATCCAGCACGGCAACTATCTCTTTGTCACGCCACACCGGTACGACAATCTCGCTACGGGACTCGCTGGAGCAAGCGATATGGCCGGGGAATTGCTCCACGTCGGGAACGATAATGGTGCGCTGTTCTTTCCATGCCGTACCACAGACGCCCCTGCCCTTCTTGATGCGCGTGCAAGCCAAAGGTCCCTGGAACGGTCCCAGCACCAACTCTTCGCCTTGGACACGATAGAAACCCGTCCACCAAAAGCCAAACGCCTGATGAATCAAAGCCGACAGGTTTGCCATTCGCGCAATTTCGTCCGTCTCGCCGTCCATCAACGACCGCGCTTGCAGTAACAAGGTTCTGTATTTTTCTTCTTTTTGATTCATGGTAGGCTCTAATAATTCAACTTTTTGTTTGTAGGTGTTCGACGGGGAACCTAATTTTACCGCTTCGCACCAATTCATTCTGCAAAGATACTAAATTATTTCTATTTCAATGTTTTTTTCCACATCTTTCTTGTTGGATTTTCTGGTGGGTGGGGGGGATAATTATCAGTATGTTACGATGAGATTTATTTTTAAGAATCTTGGCCGTTAGTTGATCCCCAGTCGGGTTATTTGTTCTAATCGGAAGAAATTATAGATTGTATTCTTGAGAAAGATTGTTGATGTCGCTCTCACCAATCCGATTGCCCTCGTTGTTAGCCTATTCATACTACCTTCTTCAAAACCAAACACATGTTCCACTCGGCTGCGGATGGACGATTTCTTGCGGTTGGAGATCTTCTGCTCGTCAGAGAACGGATGGCCTCGGAATCCCTTCTCGCAGATTTCATCGGACATTCCACACTTCGCCAGTATGTCGCATTGTCCGACATAGGCTGAATCCGCATGCAACGACTGACCTCTGTCCGACTCTTCTGCCAAGTAGTCCAGCGCCTGTGAATCATGTAGCGAAGCGGCTGACACAAAGCTCTTTTTGATGAACTTGCTAACCTTGTCCAACTTGATGTGATTTTTATACCCAAAGTAGTTCCGACCTCCCTTCTGGGTCCATCTTGCATCTATGTCCTTCTGTCTTTTCTTGTTGGGTTTGTCGTTCCACAGCTCATCTCCTTTGCCGTTCTTGATGTCCTTATTTTCATCTCGGGTGTTGTGCTGCTTTGGCGCCAGTACAAAACTCGCGTCAACAATCTGTCCCTCGTTGAATATCAACCCTTTTGCATTGAGCTCGTCCACGAACTGCTGGAACAGTTTCTCTGACAGCCCCGACTTGGCCAGCTTCTCAGAGAATACCCAAATCGTTTTCTCGTCGGGAACTTTGTCTCCAGAAGCGAGTCCAAGGAAATCCTTGAAACTCTGGCGATCCGTAATCTGGTATTGCACCTGGTGGTCGCTCAAATTGTAATAATGCTTGATGACCATAACTTTGAACATCATCACCACATCGTATGGCTTGGCTCCTGCATTATTCTTTTTTGCCTTGTTCTCAAACACATCCTCCAACGATTTTCGGAACATTTCAAAATCAACCACCTTTGACAATCGTTCTAGCGGATTTCCCAATTCTGAGAGGTTTTCCTTTATGTTTTGCGTGTCAAACAAGGTGACTGTGCCAGATTTCTTATAATTTGCCATGTCTTTCGTGATATTCTTTGTAATATATAACGAAAAACCATCGCATTTATTTCATTGCCAATAAATTAATTTATAGAGGTTACCTCTTTTGAATATTACAAACAAAACAAGAAAAAAGACGATTTTGCACTATTGGGCAGAAATCATTGAGGCGACACTTGCAACGGTCTGTAAATCCGTGTAACTTTTCTGTGCCTCTTTACATTTTTCGAGAATGTCACTTTTTGATCTTTCAACATCGATGCGGAATCGGTCTATTGAACGCCTTATGAATATAGCGTAAATCAAAAAGTTGACCCAGCCTAATAATACCAATACGACAACCAGGTATTTCCAAAGCTCTCCAAAATTCATTGATGAATGGGCATTTTGCCAAAGAGCAAACCCTATGGACAAAATAGAGAATACCAAGGCGCAGATGGCTGGATGCTTCAATGAATCGAATTTTGCGATATGCAATTTGAGGTTTTTTTCCCCACAGAACCATCCGAACACCAGATACAATATGCACAAGGCAGAGAATGGAAGTAAAAAAAGTTCTGTGGCATTATTGTATAACGCTCGTGTCAATGGTACGAACAAAAGTATCACAGATTCAAAAAATATGAATAGACACATGGATGTAAGGCTGCGTGTGCAACAGGTCTCAGAGAGTTCTTTTTTGAACTTCTTTTCAAATTCTGTTATGCTTTCCCCGACTTTCTCACAATTTCTTTTCAGCTCTTCTATTTTTGATGCGGTATTACCTTTACCAAGGTCTGTAGGAATAAGATTATCCATAGACGTTTTGTCTGGAAGGGCCGTTCTGCATTCCTCAACAGCCTTGGCGATTGTATCGTCTGCATGAAAAAATTTTGTCTTGAGAATATCGTAAAAGAAATCCGAATACCCCAATATGGCAAAACCAATGGTCAACGTTGCGAGCAATTGAATGACGGACAGCAGATCACTTATCATAACCGAACAGTGTTAGTAGATCGATAGGTTGTGCAGAATTACTGGAGAACTGTGTGTCGAAGAAATCGGCGACAACCTCAGCAACAGAAGGGTTGTTCATACTGCATTGGGCAGTCTTATTTTCGATATCGGTCTCAATGCGATACGCGGTTTTGTCGCCAATGGTGAAATGGACCTCCTTTTTTGCCATGTCAGATGATAAATAAGGCTTTGCATCTGTGGTTTTTACTATAATATCATTCCCAAGACTCTTGTAATACGCCAGACGTTTGTATAGGTTAGATAGAATTGCGCAACTTTCCTCGTAGCCATTCAGCAGTATACGGACTTTCCCACCTCGCTCAATAAAATCGCTCAAGGCTGCAATGTATTCTGGATCGTTTCCGATTGTGCGACAAAGATTTTTTGCGAAAATTCTCACTGTGTCTTTTGATTTTCTAAAAATTTGTGTTGTCACAACAACTGCATGGCTCGGACTTGAATTAAGGAAGACCCTTTCATCATTGTTATCACTTAGCCGTCTTACAAATTCCTTGTATGTGGCGATTTCTTCTGTCATATAATTTCTTACAGTGTTTTTTTCTTACACTATCTTGCGGTGTTATTTGTGTTCTCCATTGTTCGCAAGAGATTCTGCATCAAATTTCTTTTGCTTTGTTTGCGGGTACTGCCTACATCGGGTTCAGTTCGTGGTATGGGTCAAAGAAGATAGGATAGATACGTCCATAGTCAGCCAGAACGAAGTATATTCGTGGTGACCGTACACCAGAATCTCTGCTGGCGTTGGTGTCGCTTTGCGTATATAGTGCAAAGTGGTATATTTCGGGAGTGTTCCCTTCCGTGAGTTCTGGATATACACTTTTCAGAACCGATAGCAAATTGCCCTTCACGCTGGATCGGTAAAGGTGGTATTCGTGCCGATTTTCGAAGAGGCTGTTGAGCGAGTTGGCCGAGAACTTCTTCATAGTCGAGAAGTACATAAGCGTGTCTTTTTGATCGAACGCCTGCCCGAATCCGTACTGAGTGCTGTCGATGTCTGCGAGAGCGTAGCAGACGGTAATCTTGTCGTTCAGAGATTCTGCCAAATCCTCATTCGTCAGACTTCTGATGGCAGACAGTTCCTCTTCGCATGAATAGTCGAGGTCTGTGTCAAAGAATTTACTTGCCATGTCTGACCCTATCGTGACGTTCCTTGTAGTAATTATACATTGCATCGAGCGGTATTTCCCGTTGCGAGTATTCGAACGGCGACAGTCCTCTGCGTTGGTCGGACCATGGTGCTTCGGAATGCGTCATAAATATAAGCTGGTTCTGCGACTTCGAACCGTACATGGTAACAATGGAGTCGATAAACTCTATCTCTTCCTTAGAGAGATCCATTTTGCGGGCCAGACACCCTGCTTCATCAGCAAGTCGTTCCTCTCCGCATCCGAAGGAGTCTGCGTGGAGGTGCTCGCACATATCGGAGGCTTTATCTCTGTATTGCTGATATATGGTTGGATAGACAGGCCCATTGACCCATGCCTGCGGGGCGTCCTTGAACAGCATGTTATCCTTTCCGAAGAATACCATGTACCAGGACTGGGTGTAGTATAGAATCTTCTGCAGTTTCAGCGGGCTGACAGAAAGGCCTTTCGATAGGAGCGATATGCCGAGGTATCTGGCGACATCCTCAATATTGCGTATTTTTTCCATAATTGTGGTACAGTATATGCAAATGCAAAAATACGAAGATTTTCCGATATTGAAACAATAAGTTCAGCATATTTGCGTTATTTATGTGTATTACATACACAGATATACATACATAAAATATTGACAATAAATAAAATAATATTCGTATATTTGCAATGATGGTGGTGAGGTATGGAATGAAGGGAGTACTGGTGGAGATGTTGGCGTTACTCTTGATGGTGATGATAGAGATAATAATTGAGGGCGAGGCCGGAGGTCTCGCCCTTGGTTTGTGTAGAGTTTCAATTAGGACTTGTTAGGGTCAGGGTTCCGCGCTTTATTTGATTTTACTCATAGGTGCTCGATTCCTTTTCAAGGTTCGCCGAGGAAGGAGAAGATGATTTGGATTTGTTTTGGAGAGAGGATTTTGCGGGGGCGGGAGTAGCCGGTGGTTTGGAGGGCGGCGAGGAGGGGGTTGTTGGAATGGATTTCGTGGGCGAAGCGTTTGCTTGCACTCTCCTTGCTGTGGTCGGGGAAATAGGCCGCCGCAAGGTCTTGCTTGTACATAAACATAATAATGAAATTTAAATGAAACAATAGGCCCGAGGGCCGGAATTAGAATCAAAGTAAATTTCACATGATGCACCGTGCGTGATACAAGACTATAAAAAAGAGCCACGGCAGGCGTGGGTAACGCTTGCCGTGGCGGTGGGTGCTTAAAGATGAAATCTAAATGGTCGTCAAGTGTTGGCAGTTCGGCATTATCAGTATGCGGCACCTTGGCGGCCTTTGCGTTCGAGGTACATTTTGCCGATGCGCCAAATGGGGCTGATGCGGAGGGGATTTTATTGTATTGGGGGGCAATAAAATCGGGGTGGGGGCGTTATATATGGTGTAAGAAAAATGCCGTATGCTTTGGAATGTTTGTAAATCGATGATTGTTTCCCCCACCGCGGAGGCGCGGGTGAGCGTCGGGGGACTTTCCGCTTTGTTTTAATTCAATTGCCTCTCTCTGCCGCAAAGTTGCGGCGGGGCGGGATGGTTTTGTAATCTCTAAAACTGCATGATATGAACAATTGGATAATACCATCTAACAGTAGCAAGTTTGACCTTGCCAAGTTCTTGTCGAAATACAACAATGAAGTGGATTGGAAACAGTCGGCAAATTTCGAAGTTGGCGATGTTGTTTACATCTATTGCACCAAGCCTGAAATGCGCATCCGCTACAAGATGAATGTCATTGCAACCGACATTCCTTCCAGTAAAACCAAAATAGACAAGAAGTTTTGGAGTGATGAGGCAGAATTAAAGAAAGGAATGGAGTATAACAGATATTTTCGCATGGAACTCGTCTCAGAGACAAATTCCGATCTATTGACAATGGACGAGTTGCACAGACAAGGAGTCAAAGGTTATTTCTATGGGCCTCGGACGATTGACCGAGAACTCTCCATGTATATTGACAAGGCTTTTAACAAATAATAAATAGCATTATGAAACATCTTTTCGGATTCGTTTTTGCATTGGCTTTTATGTCAATGAGCCTTACAGGCACCTCGCAGGTGGTTTATCCTTTCAATGCTGATGGCCAAGCTGAATTTTCAGAAGTGGTAGAATGTTCTTTGCCAAAAGAAACGGTATACAAAAATGCACTTGAACTGGCAGCTAGTAAATCTGGTAATATTGTAATGAGAGACGATGCTAACTACAAGCTCATCTTTAAATGCACCCTTAATGTCGTCCCAGAAAACAAAGTAATTACAACTGGAAAAGTCAGACAGCGTATACTGAATAACGAAATAACATATAATATGAGCATCGAGTGCAAGGATGGGAGATACCGCATTAAAATGAACCAAATCGAATTTCGATATATGTTCATGCATGTGTTCTCCACTATGCCTAATAGTGACCCTTTGCCCTTCACAAGAAGAGTGACAAATGATACTGTTTATAGATGGAATCATTACTATATTAAAGCAAAAGAATACATAGAAGAATTAGAGAGTAAAGACACAACAAAAATGAAAAAAGAAGATCTGGTGCAGCATACAGAGGATTTGAGGTTGGCCAAAGAGGCGTTGGACTATTTTGAAGTACTTAATCAAAAAGAGTATGATTCCATAGTAGCACAGATGGCTTATGCTAAAGAAAAACTAGCCATTAAGGATGACTTTTAGCCCCAATCGGTTTTGAAAACGGCCGATGCAATGCTGCTATAGGGCCAAATGGTTTTGAAAAGGGGTGTCGCAGGGCGCGAAAGTGCCAAATGGTTTTGAAAGTGGGTGTCGCGGGTTGCGAAAGGGCGTTTGGAAACGGAAACATGGTTGTGTAGGGGTGCAACGGGGTGTTTGAAAATGAATACTAATCAAAAACAAGTTACAATATGGATATGTAAAATTTGACGAAAAATCTTTGAGCCGCTATCCGGTGGCATTTTATTTCAGCGCCGTTGAGGCGTTCGGGAAGAGAATCGGGGCGGCGGAATGCGCGCTGGACCGTTTCCGCGAGATGCGCGACGAGTACGACCGGCTGTTCAAGGCTTTCGACGAGGCCTACAAGCGGACGCAGAAGAGCGAGCTGACGGAGAAAATCGCGGCCTTAGACAAGGAGAGGGACGGCTACGCGTATGTGATGCAGAAGGTGGCCGAGCTGTGGGAGAAGAAGCTGGAGGACGAGAGCCTGGCGGTGCACGGCCGCAGGGTGTCGCAGGTGTTCCGCGACTACGGCTTCCGCACGTCGGAGGCGCTGGTTGCGGAGAACGCGAAGGTGCACAATATGGAGCAGAAGCTGGCGGAGCGCGAGCTGGTGAGTGACTTGCAGATGATGGGCCTGGCGGAGCTGAACCGCCGCCTGGACAACCGCACGGGGCAGATTGAGGAGCTGATGGGCAAGCGCAACGAGGAGAAGAGCGATGTGGTGGTGGGCGAGCTGAAGGCGGCGCGCGAGAAGCTGGACGGGCACTACCGTTCGTTCGTCACCTACCTCAACGCGGTGCAGGAATTGCAGCCGGAGGAGAGTCTTTCGAAGGCGGCGCAGTTCTACAACGCCGACCTGGCGAAAATCGAGCTGCAATACCAGCAGAGCCGCAAGAAGGGCGGCAAGGAGGAGCCGGAGGCGGAACCCGAGGAGGCCGCCGAGGCATAAGGCACTTTCTGGATTATAACGAGCGAGGCTCCGCCATTCGGCGGGGCCTCGCTGCATTTAGAGTGTTACTTTCGGATTACATTTCCGAGAGTTTCTTGTAGCCCTCGTAGCGGAGTTTAGCGTTGCGCTCGGTGGCGACGAAGAGTTGCTCATTTACATTTTCTCTATTTTTACGGGTATTCGCAGCCTTTGGCACTTCTGCCTCCTGGGGGCACCCCGAAGGGGAACCGAACACCTTATTATCAAAATTAAATGCAGTGAGGAAGGTCTTTTCTCTACCTTCTCCCCAGGAGCATTCTTCGGCGCCGAGGTGTGGGTGGGCAAACTGCGCAGTGGGACTAGAAAAAGCTTTCATCTTTCCATCCTCGACATGTGAGGTGCACCGACGGCTGTGCCGACGGTTTAGTCCCGCATTGGCGACAGCAGAGGACGGCCCCAGCGGGGACCCTTCTTTTTGCCATTCATTATAAACCACTAATTCCATTCCTATTTGATAACGCCATTTTTATAAAATCATTATTCCGCTTTTTATAACGCCATTTTTTTGATTAACACAATTTATAAATTCCTTATTGATAACGCCAATTTTTATTATTTATTGCCCGCAGGGCTACCTATTTTTTTTGTTAAGAGTAAGAGCCCAACTGCATATTGTTGAATAACGAGGGCAACTTTGCTCGCAGATATAAAAAAGGAGAAACAAATTTGTTCCTCCTGAAAGTATATCAACTTTGATATAATTGGGCGGGCGGCGTTGCTCGTCCCAAGTAAACAACTCTCTTATTCGGAGAATTGTACCCAGCCGCCCTACTTGTAACACCAGTCCAAAGACCGATATTACTTGGGTTACTTTATCTTTCTTCGAGGTTGTTTTTTTCGACTTTCTCATATCAATTTTTTTTTTGATGATTTGAAATACGGTATCTACTAAGAACATTGTAAACAATATGGTTACAAAGACAGAAGGTACGGCAACTCCGAGTAATTGAGTAAAATATACCAAAGGACTCGCACAAAACATGTAATATAAAAACGTCATGAGATTGCTTTTATTGTGTACCATTGTAAATTAAAAAACATGATTTTATCACCAGACGACAGTCTCTTTTATAGGAATGATTCTCATTATCACAAGAATAATTCACTTTTCAATATAATAAAAGAAGATTTGTGGCGTTATTTTTACATTTAATTCTGTGATATGAAAAACAGAGAAGAAAAACTAGTGCAAATAAAAAGTATTGCTCCAGAAACCGCAATACATAGTCTTCTTGAGGAACTATTGAATGAGATGGGTTTCTCCGATGTACATATTACACATGAAAAAGGCGGCAAAAGCGAGGATGGGAAGGATCTCATTTGTTCATATACAAATTCAATTGTTGATACGAAAGAATGGTGGGCATTTGTCGTAAAGGAAGGTGTAATTAAGGGCAATTCTACACAAATACAGGAGATTATTGCTCAGACAAACGAATGTTTTACATTACCATATGAAAATGTAATCAATGGCCTCCGTGTTAATATAAGCAAAGTGGTAATAGTTACAAATGACCACTTCTCCAATGAAGCGGAACGCAAAATTAGGACAGCCCCCAATATTCAAAAAGCAAACATTGATTTTTGGGATGCTGAAAAATTGGTCAAATATATTGATGAAAAATATCCACAATATTGGTTAAAAGGAAGTAGACTATATAAAAAGTATATTGATGCATTCTCCAAACTAATAGAAACTGATAGTCTTTCAAAATCACTAGGCGTTAGTGGTAAGAAAACGAAACGCTTGTTGGATTGCGCGATTGAACCGAAAATATTGGAAAGAGTTGAGTTGGAAGATGGCTCATTTCAATGGAAACATAGAAAGACTAATTCTATAGTAAAACTTGAAGATAATACAATCATTATTGGGGAACCCGGATCTGGAAAATCTACATTGTTCAAGACTTTATCAAAAGAAATTATTGAGCAAAATTCATTGAGAAATGATGCTGAATTCTATCCGATAATAATTAATTTTAATTCATTAAAGAGTGCCAAATACGATTTGGTAAATGCGGTAAAGGAGTATTTTTCATCAGACTGGAATCGGGATTTGTTGATAGATGGAGAAGAAATCATAAAACAGGGTAACTGTGTTATCTTTATTGATGCTTTGGACGAACTCCCGCAAGTGTCCGACAAAGAGAAAGCATTAAGGGCTATAAACGATTTTCATAGCATTTACCCTGAAATAAAAATCATTTGTTCCTCCAGACCTTCAGAATATCTGTTTTATAATTGTACAAACTTAGGATTTAAGTATCACGAAATATCCCGCTTAGATAGAGGTCAGATTCAGAACTTTATCAATTCATATTTTGCAGATAACATCGTAAAATCAAAACGTCTTCTTAAATCTCTTAAAGAAACAGATATCCTAAACAAATTGCCCCAAACACCACTTACGGTTGCACTAATTACTGTAATATTTGATGAAAAAGAGGTGGAAATTCCTGCAACCATCACTGATTTGTATAGGCAGTTTGTTGATTTACTTATAGGGAAATATACACCAGAAAACACACTTGATATTATTGAGGTCGGCGCAAAACACAGGCTATTATGCTATCTGGCGAAAAAACTACATATTGAGCGCAAACAAAGTATTAGCACCGCAGATTTTCAAAAACTCATTGTGGACTATTCTACAGAAAGAGGGCAAATAATGGATGCGTCAAAGATAGCTGAAGATATTATTTCAAATACTGGTTTGCTTTTTATTAACGAAACTGGAGAAATCCAATTCAAACATTTGTCATTCCAAGAATATTTTACTGCATACGAAATATTCCATCATAATCAGGCAGAACGTTCTTTATTTGTAGATCAATTCAACAACTTATGGTGGCAGAATGTTGCCATTTTCTATGCTGGCATGACAAAAGACGCTCCAGACCTTCTAACTGAAATAATGGAGAAAAGCAAGCCCAAATGTTTTAATGAGTATATCTCTAATACTGCAGGTATAGGTAAATTATTGCAAGCACTCTATAACACTCCCATCGAAAATAGACAAAGTGGTGTTGCGCGAGGACTTGACAATATTGAAGATGCCATTAAATCAATAATGCAGAGCAAAGAAAAGAATATGGATGTATGGCGTAATTTTTCAAAATATGGATTAATGCAGATTATTGGTTCTTGGTTTACGATGAGTTATTGGTCTATTACTTTGGTTGAACCACTAAAAAGATTGTTTGACGAAAGAATTATTCAGATTGGTGATGATAGATCTAAGCAAGAACAAGATAATTTTGAATACAAATTATATCTAATATGCTCTGTTTTAGCAAGCGAGGACTTCGTTTCATTTGACCAGTATAGAAAATTAGTAGAGCAATCCAAATCACAGGACCTTAGCCTATTTGCTGTGTTGATGACGCATTATCGAAACACACAGAAATACTTGCCTGATGAATACAAAAATAATGAAAACCTACAATGGGCAGGGAAGAAACTAATGAGACGAGAGCAGTCATTAGGTAATATTGCACCTTACGTTAACACACCCGTGAATAAACTCTTGGCACAATCATCAGACAAGGCAAATGTCTAAATAATTTTTAGAATTTTCTTGTAAGTAAAACAGGAGTGTTGTTATTCTGCAACACTCCTGTTTTTTTGTAAAATGAAGTTCCACCAAAAAACAAACAAATAATACGAATCGGGTTAGGTCTTGATGCGACGAACTATCCGTATTATTGGGAATAGGGCAAGGCCGAGGAGGAAGGAGATTAGGAGGGGTTTGATGGGGGATTTGGGGTTGATGGGTTGGATGGGGGTTGTTTTTGTGGTCTCCTTGGCGGTGGATTGGGTTGCGGTTTGGGTGGTGGCGTGAGTTTGGAGGGCGGTGCGGTTTTGGTTAGTTATTCTTTCGCGGTCGGTGATGGTGGTGAGGCGCGTGGTGTCGCCGGTCTCGTTGGTTTGGATGGTGATTGTGGTGGTCTTACGGATGGTGTCGTGGACGGTGAGGGTAACGGTCTGGCGGAGGGTGTCAGTCGCGGTCATCGTGCTGGTCTGCTGCGTCACGGTCTTGCTGCTTCTGCAACTCACTGTAAACAGGGCAAGCGTCGCTATGAGGGCAGTCGTTAATCCTTTGTATTGCATTGCGTAGATGGTTTACTTCGGTGCGTAATTCCCTGACTTCAAGCCGCAGGGGATCGGCGATGTTTTCTTTGAACTCGTCGACATACATCTTCGACAGGTTCATGTCTTTCTGTCGGTTGTCGGCCTTCAGGCTTTCGACCTCCTGGCGATGGCGGCGGCGGTCGAACAGCCATCCACCACCGGCGACGAGGGTTAGGATTGATGGGATGATGTTCCAAAGGTTATTCATGAATTGAAAATTGAGAATTGAGAATTGAAATTGGGTCGGTTAAAGACTATTCTCTTTGCGCCATTGCTGGACATCGAAGCAGGGGCAGGCTTTGGCGGCGTATTCGTTGTGGCCGTGGATAGATGTTATATCGTGCTCCTCCATCAAGTCCTGCACCAGCTGGAGCATGGCAAGACGCTGGAGAGGGGTGCGGGTGTCGGCAGGGCGACCGTTGGCATCGAGGCCGCCGACATAGGCGATGCCGATGCTGTGGGCATTGTGACCTTCGGTGTGTGCGCCGGGCTGCTCCACAGGGCGGCCAGCGCGGACGCTGCCATCGGGATAGATGACGTATTGATAGCCAATGTCGCGCCAGCCAAGGGAACGATGGTATCTCCTTATGGATTCCACCGTGCAGATGGCGTTAGGGCGTGTGGCGGTGCAATGGATGATGATTTCGGTGATTGTTCGCATTTTTTCTTCTGGGTTTAATGGGGTGAATGGACTTAATAGGCGAAATAAAGGGGAGCAAGCCGACTGCCCGCGGTGCGGTCGGCTTGCTGTAGTCAGGGTTTAGGCGGCGGTGAGGTAGAGAATGTTGACGGTGTCGCCTTTGGCGTAGTGGGAAGGGTCTTTGAAGGTAATCTTGCCTTCGGCGACGGTGTAGTCGGTGGGCGGCTGCATCAAACCATTGACGAAGACACCCACGGCACTTTCAGCATAGGGTGATTTGGTGAGTGCGATTTCAGCGGTGAAGTCCACGCTGTCGAGGGTGAGGACAGGAGGGTTGGGGAAGGCGATGCTCTTCTCCGTGGCCACGACCTTGCCGCTGGAGAGGGCGAGGCTTACAATGGCCTTGGTGGTGGTGCCAGTACCGGCAGTGTTGGTGGTGTTGACACCCGTGACAGGGAGAGCGGTCTTGGCGACCTTGACAGCGGTGCCTTCCTTGGTGACGGCAGAGACATACTTGCCTGTTTCGGCACTGCCGCCGGTGACGGACTGGAGTGCCCCGCCTATGGCGTTGCTGACGGCATTGTCGATTTTCTCACTTGTTGCGGCTGCGGTGGCCAGCTGGTCGGTCAAAGATGACCAGTCATCGGATGCGGAGGGCGATACTACGCCGTCGAGTTGTTTTACTTTGAGTTTCTGCATAATTCTTTAATTTTGATTGTTTTTAATTGATTGGGATGGCTTTGAGGATGATTTCGTCGTCGCTCTCGATGCCGGGAATTTCGATGCCGTCGGCCTTGGTGCCATCGGTCACCTCTTTGTAGTCCTTGCCGAGGGTGTAGCGGAGGCCGTTGATATAGACTTCCGAGGTTCCAGCGACAAAGGGCTGTCGGCTGATGAAGAGTCCGGACAAGAAATCAATGCTCGCGGCCTTGATGATGCGCGGCACCAAGTCGGAAAGACGGACTTGTGCGGCGTTGCCGTCGGAGTCGTAACCCAAGGTGTTGAGCTTGGGTGTGGACGCAGGGTCGGCGGTCGGGAGGGATGTGATTTCTAAATCTTCCACGTTGCAAATTGAAAATTGAATTTTATTGGGCTGTGAGGGTTAGTCGTCGGCTGTGGAGGGCGAGGGGTCGCCCTCCGACGAGCAGACGGAAGGCCCGACGAGGCAGTCAGGGCGTGGTGGTGTTGAGTTCGGGCTGGAGATAGACGGCGGCGGAGTTGATGCCGCCGTAGCTATTGACAGAGGCGAGGATGGCAGAGTTGCTTTGGTAAGTGGCCAATGCGGAGTTCTCGACATAGAAGAACTGCGTGCTGACTTTCAACGTGCTATCGACACCCTCACGGCTGTGTACCCAGACAGCGGCACCGTTGGTTATCTCTTCTGAGGTGGCGAGGCAGTTGTCAGCGACAGAGAAGCCAATCTTTTCCACGATATTCCACAGAGGCGTGTCGTCGGCAGTGTTGAGCACCACCTTGTAGCCTTTGATAGAGGCACGAGGGGTGCGAGTCACGGCATCGACAGACTGCTTGCCATGGAAGAAAGTGAGCTGATCGCCCTCGAGAAACGAAGTGTTGTTGTCGATGACGGCCTGCGAGAACTGCGCCACGGTGGTTGTTGCGGTAATGGATAGAGAGCCGAGGGCCACGCTGCTGACCAGCTTGTTGTTGCTGTTCTTGGCCATACTGATGCTGGGCAAGGATCCTCGCGTAATTTGATAGGGCGCGAGGATGGCGCCGCCGTTGAGCTTCATCCGCTTGGTGATATAGACCTTGACGACACCGAGGTTGGCCTGGATGAAGGCGTTGTAGACCGACATGTGTGTGGGCAGTTCCTCGAAGCCACGACACAGCATAGAGTCGAACTGCTTGTAGATAGCACCGAGGTTGGCCCACTGGGTGCGGATGTTCATCTGGCTTTGTGTGCGCAGAGGAGTGATAGGCTTGACGGGGGCTTCGCTGACGACAGTGCCCACCTTGGTCTGACGATAGATGTACTCACCTACCTTGCCACGAATCTTAGTGTTGATTCCGAAAACTTTTGCCATTGTGTTTTACTTTTTAATGTTATACTTTTCGTTTGTTCGTCCTCTTGGCGTGTCGGCATGTGCACCTACCGGCTAGCTTTGAAAGACGAGGCAAAAGTACAAGGGCGATGAAAAACGGCTTCGGGCTTCGTCAGCTTCCGGTGGGCGTCGGGGGTGCGTTACGGGTGCGTTCGGGGTGGGATTGTCGCGATAAGAGGGAGGGCGGGGAGGGGCAAAAAGAGGAACATCCGCCCTAATTTGGAGGAAAATCGGGGTGGAAGGGGTAATAAAAAAAGCCGCTGAGAAGCGGCTTATATCTCTACAAGGAAAGTAGAGCGGGGCAAAATTACAATTTCATATCAAGGCATTGGCTGCATCATTTTCCATTTGTCAGGGATTCGTATGCAGTAGCCGTTGGATTGCACAACCTCGTCGGGCATTACGGCTTGCTTAAAAAGACGCTCGTAACGTTCCATCCGCATAACGCCGTGGCTGATGTTCAAAAGGGCGTTTGAATGTTGGAACGGAGGAAAACAGTTTACTACCATCACTCCGGCGGCCTCTGCCAATTCTACGGCAGGCTTCATATCGCTGTCGGCAGAAACAACAATGGCCACATCACAGCTTTTCTCAAAAGCATCCCTTACAATCTGCGTGGCAATACGGACATCACTCTCTTTTTCTTCGTAGGTGGTTATCTTGTACCCACAATTCTTGCACGTCAGCGATTTTTGGAGATACTTTCCCAAGACTAGTTGGAACTTCGAGTTCTCTTCATTGGCCTTAAACAACAGGGATTGTCGTTCGGCTTTGTCCTCATTACTAATGGGCTTGGCTGAAAAGTATTTGACAGCGACCAGTTCCTGATGAGGTTTCATAAAGGATTCAAACAGGCGCACAAAATCAATCCAATAATAACGTTTCCAACGAGGATTGCGTTTCAATCCGTAATAGAAATTGAAACCATCAACATATACTATGACTCTTTGTTTTACCATATTCTAAAAAATAAGCCAACGTTGCCGCTGGCTGGGTCTCTTTCGGCGAACCTACTTGAGGGGGATTCGAGTGCAAAGATAATAAAATATTTGAAATAATAACAAAAATTTTTATTCAATATATTCATCAAATTGACAATTAATGCAATAAAAATCAAAATAGTGATAATGATGATGCTAATAATAGTGGCATAGAGGGTGGTGGAGATGTTCGTTTTAGTGTAAATTGAGAAGGTGTTTATTAAACAGCTCCGAATCTCACAAAACGATTAATACAGACCTTTCTATGACATTTATATCATCAAATCCCAATAGCAGTAAAAACATCAAGGCATTCCTCATCTTTTATCATTCTTCTTGGGGGAACGTTCATATTTCTTAAACTGTTCCAAATCAATTTTGCCAATCACATTGAGCTTTGGTCCTGTCACTTTCGGTTTTTCCGTAAGCACCTCGGTTGATGGCGTTACAGGCTCATCTATCTCAATGGTTTCGACCTCAGTTATTGCCAAATCATCCGCTATTTCATTTCTTGAGACACCTATAGTTTCATATCCATCCTTAACAAGCCGAACAACCTCATATGCTGCAGGTCCTTCGTGGCGGAAAGCCAAAACCATGGAAACTCGTGTAGTTTCATCTTTACCTTGAATAAAGTTTCCTGAAGCTGGAGAGAAGAAGACATCATATCCACAATCAAGTCGAATGGTTCCTTGTGTGTTGCTCTTAATTTCAGTGATAGTTCCATTGACACGAACCAAATTGTTAAGTTCAGGTCTATTTTTTGAACTAACAATACCTTGAATACCGTCCAATGTAACCAACCATTCAAATGGGTATTTGTCGCTCGAAGAGAGGGGGCGACAGGCATCCACCCATTGACGTATCTCATCTCGTTTCCGATTATTTAGGAGATTGTTATCTCGAATAAGTTCAAAAAGATTGAGAATATAAAGGTTAAAAGCAGCCTCAAGCTTTGTCATGGGGTAATTATCACTGCTTTTATACAACATCTTTAAGCGTGATTTGATTTCCTCTATCGAGATATCAATTCCAGAATATCGAACAAACTGCACCCACAAACGCATTGAATTAATACTGCCAGAATTTTGCTGAACATTTTTATTCAGGTATTCTTCGACCATTTTTTTCTCCTTGTCGGATAATTTCCCCCATGCCTCAATCATTCTTTCGCGGTTTCCATTAACTTTGCTCAACAAGAGGGTGCGAACATACATAACACGGAGATGTGGTAGTGTGAGTCTATCAGCAAGTTGAATATGATTTTGTAACGATTGTAACGACTTTTTGAAATCACCAAAATATTCACATGATTTACTTTCACTATTTGCGAGCATAGTCTTGGTGCGCACTAGTCGCATCGTTTTCCCCAGCGTTTCTTCATGCTCCACCAACATGGTCAGCTCCTCGATTAAATCAGTTAAGTCTTCATAGAGTTCAAAAAACCATTTGTTGCCAGGACTCAACAGGAAAGAATTGTATGTATCATGTTTAGAGAAACCCTTCCCGTATTCAATGACAACTGTCAATAGTTGTATCTCGGAAGTATAGGCATGAACGTTGCGCGGATTGACCTCACGGCTTTTCTCGAAGTAGTCTCGTGCTATTTGGGTAATATTCTTTAGTTCTTCCGGACCAATGTCCACCTTGGTTCTTTGATAATACTCTATCATACGCCGATGGCACATACCTGCAATATGTAAGAGATTATAGTCATTACCTCCACTTCTGTCTAAGGCTGTCTCAATATATGTGATTGCCTCTTGAAACTCGACTGGTGTGTTGGCATTTTCGTAGCAAAAACGAGCAAGATGCCCCCAAAAATGGGAGACATTGGGATATTTTTCAGCCAATAGTTTAAGGATGTCTTTCTGGTCTTCCATACTGAATGCCATATCGTCAAGTAGTTGAGAGAATTTCTCTTGTGCACCCCTTGCCCCCCAAGCCTCCTCATGGCCAAGGAGATCTTCTTTCTCTCGTTCAAGAAATACGGCGACAAGCATTCGTTGCACTTCATCTGTCAAATAATCATAGTTTTCTTTTACAACTCGTATTAATTTTTTTGACCACTCCGGCAAAGCGTTTTTCCATCTGTCAGGTGTGTCACCACCCAACACTTGCTCTAAAACAATATCAGCAAATCGGGAGTAACGCGGGCGCCAAAGGCGTTCTTCCTCAACCTCTTCCCCATCTATTGTGATTAACTTTTTCAAATAAGACATCTCGTCTTGACGTTGACGCATATAAGTCATGAGACCTGTCTTTCCATTGCTTGTGACAAATAATTTACGGAATACGAGATCAGAAATGGAGAGTTGTGCATAGTGATAAACCATGGACACATAAGTCAAGAACTCAACTGCAGGCTCTGAAAGTTGATTAAGATATTGTCTAACATAGCTATCGATAGCATCCTTTCGGTACTCGTCTTCAGCAATAGACATGGAAAAATCGATAACTTCACAATTAGTATAAGGGGCCTTCTCAATCCATTGCAAACATTGCGAATTTGGACGATAGAGATTTACTTTGTATGTAAACTTCCCCTTTTCCTCCGCATCATGCATACGATCACTAATATATGCATTCTGAGGCTGGCCAACTATAGACCGTTTGTTTAGTATACGTTCCACATATACAAATACCACTATACGTTTTTTTGCATTGCAAGAGGCTATCAACTCATCTATATTACCCACCTTTGAGGATTCTACAATGGCCAACATTGGACGGTTTAGTTTCACTGACAGCATTTCAATCAGATTGAACGTCACAGTCCTTGAATAGTCGTTGATGATGATGGTGGGAACTTGTTCTCGCAAATCATAGGCTAATCGTCGACTAATTGTTGTTCCACCAGCGCCGGCAGAATGATAAAGGGTAAACTTCTGTGACACTCTACCATTGATTCGTTCAAGGATCTTACGTTTTATTTCTTCGTATCCACCTCGCGGGACATCGACATCAGCCTCCAGTTCTCTCCAAGTGATGGCTTCTCCTCGATAGAATGCAGGAGGTGTGTCAATTGATTTATCCGCCTCCGAAACAATGTCACGATGGATAACATAAATGCCATTAGACAGCAGTTTGCTGTAAATTCCAGTAATGTCAACCGAAATTGGTTCATTTTGAGCATTTCGACCTGGCACAACAATGGCGTTTCTATCTTCGGGACTCAGGAAATCTCCTATTTCAGACACGAAACGGACTAGAGAGAATGAGAAACAATGGATGTCAAAGCCATACCGTGACAACTTGGCCATATTATCTCTCACATGCTGTTTGTCCGAAATTATGCTGAACGACACAAGATCCCGATTGGCAGAGTCAATACCGTCAAACTGAAGAACAACTTCCTCAAGATACTCATCTTTATCCAGTAGACTGATAATGTGAATAGGCGAGAGTGTCTTTTTACAGAACTCAGCCAGGGCTTCTTTTAAAAAGTGGTGCATGCGTTTGCCAATCCACGTTTTAATATCAGGCGTAACTGTACCATTGATATTTGCAAGTCCGTTAGCAAATATCCAGTTCACATTGCCATTAGTTCCCTTGCTCATATTACTTAGTCCTTCTCTGTTGAGGATAGTAAAAGGGGTACAGTTATCGTCAATTTGGGGCATCATGGAATGATATAGACCACCCTTCTCTTTACTATGGCAATCAAAATCAATAATCATAGACCATCGCACCCCCATTAAGTTACGTAAAAGGGTTTCTGATAAGGTATTCATAGAGAATGGTGCTACTAGAATATATCTATTACTCTTCATTAGTGTCCCGTTAAAATTGGGACTAATTTAAAATTAATAATAAAGTCCCTCAAAGAGGGTGTAATCGTGTTCTTTGACATCGTTGGGAATAGTCTT
>JAGHVO010000017.1 GCA_018064245.1 Candidatus Colimorpha pelethequi | reverse complement strand
CTATGAGTAAAAACAGTATCAAACGTGCGATTGAAGACCGTGTCGTAGATGTACGCATGCAACGTATCGTAGCTGTGGGTCTGAATCGTGTCGTAGCTGTGTGTGTACACCGTGTCAAAAGTCAGATTATATACCGTGTCGTATGTATAGGTATGTACCGTGTCATAACTATGCGTGAAAATGGTATCAAACACTTGATGAAGCACTGTATCAAAGTTATAGGTGTGCACCGTATCATAACTGTGCGTAAATACAGTATCGAACGTGCGATTGAAGACCGTGTCGTAGATGTACGCATGCAACGTATCGTAGCTGTGGGTGAAAACGGTATCAAACTCTTGACGAAGCACTGTATCAAAGCTATAGGTGTGCACCGTATCGTAACTGTGCGTAAACACGGTTTCGAACGTGCGATTGAAGACCGTGTCGTAGATGTACGCATGCAACGTGTCGTAGCTGTGGGTGAAAACGGTATCGTAGGTTCGGTTATAGATGGTGTCGTACCCAATATTATAGACATAGACGGAATCATAAAGGGTGTCAACTACATGATGCGCAGTGTAATATTCAACAATGGCGTTTGAAACCACACTGTCGATATCCGGCTTGTTGTCGAGATTATTGTAGTCTCCACCAACAGCAAACAATGCATAGGGAACGCTCAGCAACTGCTGCGTAGTCGCAAGGCTGTATGAGTTGCCACCCAATGGATCCACCTCGCTCTTAAGGTAATAAGGACCCTGCGCCCAATCAATGGATTGAATGGTTCCCGATGTGGCATTTCCCGTTCCGACAAAAACGGTAAACAGTCCATTGGCGTTCGTTGTGGGGGTATGGGTTTCGCTAAAGACCACCGTTCCCGTTTCCGATCCTTGCAATATGCTGATGCGGACTCCCACCGTCTGGTTGGCGAGAAGCCGGCCTCCGCCATCACGTACCACCGCCTGGAAATTGAACATCTGCGGTATCTGCTGGCCCATCGTGACTCCGCTGCAAAACAGTGCTGTAAAAATGAATATCAGCTTTAGATATCGTTTCATTATCGTTCGTTTTATTTGCTGCAAATTATGTTTCACTTGTTCATACAATTCCATACAAATCATCATTTTGACATTCTCTAACGCCATTTGCTCTTGCGTACTCTTTTTCTAAAACCATGATACGGGTCACGAGGCTTCTTGGGAGGCTTTGTTTCAAACATTCCTTCGCGGGCCTTGACCTTCTTACCAAAACTAAAGATATACTTCGCCTTGACGCCTATCGTTACATAGCGCAGCGCCTGAATGTGCTGGGATGAGGCGCAGGCATTAAAAACCGGCATTGCATCTGCCATTGTAACCAACCCGCCATCCCCCGAAGGTTGCGATTTAACAATTGAAAAGTCGGCATAAAGGCCAAGACAAAGCAAATGATGCTTGGAAATTGGGAAGCGATAGCCTCCTTCGATGGAGCCCGACATCCACACAGGCTTTATTCCTTTGTGTTTCAGCAATGAATAGTCGCCCGAAGTCGCTTCTATATCGCAGATGGGGATAGGAGTATCGACATTAGTGCCGACTCCATCAATCTCATGTCCGTAGCCCAAAGAACTGGGACCGTAGCTGTAGTGAGCGTCGAAAGAAAGCGGCAAGATTGTTGTAAGTCCGAAATTGAAGTACACATGATCGTATTGAAACGCCAACTGCACCGGCAATTCAAGCATAATCAATTGATATTCTTCATTGACCGAAGAAGTAGTGGCGGTAAGATGGGATGTGCGATGGTAGGTTTCCAGGCCATCATAGACTTCTATGGTCCCTATTGTTTCTGATTCGACTTGGTTTGCCGAGAAACCGCTGGTGGATTTGACCACATTCACCCCTGCATGGAGACCCCAATTGGGATCCTTAAAGAAGGTATATCCAATATCAACTCCCGTGTTGAATCCCCAATCGGTTGGTTCGCCTATTTGGTTGTCAATCAAAAGCGCTCCAGCTCCGCCGCGTAGCGACACGGTAATATTGGACCGCAAAGGCGTACCGAAAGAAGTCGGTTTGCGCTGTCCATAACCGATAGCGACAATCATCACCAACGAGAGTATCAGGAATGTTCGTTTCATGGGAAGACGGCTTTTGAGGATTATCGGACAATGATTTTTCTTATTGCCGGATTGCCGTCTTTCGGCGTAAGACGTATCGTATATCCGCCACTGGACAAGGGCATCTTGATAAAAGTTTCATTGTCTGAAACAGTCTGGTCAAGCAACAGTCGGCCATTAATATCATAGAGTTCCAAACGGGCGCCAATGGCATTGTCATCCACGGTCAAGACTACGTTATGCCCTGCTCTGGCAGGATTTGGGTAGAGCGACAGAATTGCATCCTCGCTGATTCTTTTTGTGGTGGGAACGATACAGACAGTATTGGAACGGACCCAATAAGCTTGCGTCCTGTCTGTGGGCACTTCCACATAGTAGCACCCCGACAAAGGACGATAAATTCCTTCGTGTTCGTCGCAATAGTGGTCAAGATTGCTTCCCACGGCTCCGTTGTCATCGTACCAACGATAACTGATATAGTCCACCCGTTGCTGGTTCTCGCCATTAGGATAGTGGTCCACCATCACAATCTTGTCGCGATAGGCCACAATATGCGGAACGGGCTGATCTATCAGGGAAAGCGTCAACGTAACGACGCTGTCGCAACCGGCTGCATTGGTGAACGTCTGCGTATATCTGCCCGATGCAGTATAAACCTGACCATTCCAAGTGTAGCTTTCTGAAACCTGTTCAGAGAATGACGATCTGCTTGAGTGGTGAACCGTCAAGGAAAGCGTAACCACGCTGTCGCAACCATTGGCGGCCGTGGTGGTGAATGTAGGACCACTGACCGAGTTGTAATAGCATGAGCCATGCCATACCAAACTATCACAAACCACAAACTCCTCGGTATAGGAACTTGTAGGAAGCACTTCCACAATCAACGTAACGATGCTGTCGAATCCTCCTGCATTTTCATATCGCCGTAGAAATGAATGAACGCCTGCCGTGGCGAGGCTGTCGGCGGGAATGGTGTAGCCGAATCCGACAAAGTCGTTTCCTTGGCAGACGACACCCCGCAAGGTGTCAAAAGAAGGATGCGCATACGGCTGATGTACTCCTACCTGATAACCAACATCGTACGCACTGGAAACCTGTCCCAACGTATAGTCGAAGGATCCCGTCTCATTGACAACGCCTCCTCCAGTAGTAGATACTTCAAACTGTGCCCACATCTTTGAGGGCACGACAAGTAGTATCAAAAGCAAAAGCAAGGACTTGGCGGATTTCATTATTGAATGGCTTTGTTCTTGTTACAGATTCCAAACTGAGAATCCGTATTTTAAAGTTTATAAATACACTTTCATTTTTTTGCAAAAATACTCATTTTTTTTATATATATAAATATATACAACAAAAGTCCCCAAAAATATCGGTCGATTGAACTCCCTCCCAATTCCTTCACACAGTCTTAGTCAAACCTTCAGCATCTTGCTCATTATCACTATGGGATGTACCGCCTTGACGCCCGTGCCATCGAGGATTTGCTGACGACAGGAGGTTCCTGGGGCGGCGATGAAGGTCGGATTTTCTTTTGCATTGGCATTGGCCATGGCTTTCCTTACAGCGGGGAAGAGAACCATCTCGCCAATGGCGATAGAAGTCTTGTAGTGTTCCTTCTCGTAGCCGAACGAGCCCGCCATACCACAACAACTGCTGGGTATCACATGCACCTTGGCACCTTTAAGGAGACGCAGCATTGCGGCAGTCTTCTCTATGCCGACCAAAGCCTTCTGGTGACAGTGTCCGTGAAGCCAAATGTCGCACGAGTCGGTCTTGAACATTTCCGAGGTAATGTGTCCTTTTGCGACTTCACGCATTACAAACTCGTCGTAAAGCAGACAATTTTTCGCCAGTTTCAACGCCTCTGGTCGCAATTCGGCGGGCACGAGGTCGGGATATTCGTCACGGAACGACAAAATACAAGAAGGTTCCAAGCCAATCAAGGGCGTTTCGTCGGTAACAAGGTCCTTAACCAAATTGACATTGCGTACAGCATACTTTTTCGCCAACTTTAGACAACCTTTGGAGATCGCCGCACGACCACTCTCGCCCAACTTGGGGACGACAACATTATATCCCAAATGCTCAAGCGTATCTACAAGCGTCTGCGCCAACTCGGGTTCTTGGTGACGGGTGAACTCGTCCAAAAAGAAGACGACGGTGTGTTGTTGATTTGTTGATTTGAGAATTTGTTGATTTGAGGAAGGGTGGATTTTGGGTTTTGTGATGGTGGGGATGGAACGCTCAGGCGCAAAATTCACCAGTTTTTTGATAAGCGTCGCCGAAGGCTTCCAAGTGGCGGCAAAGTTGTAGAGCGGCGGAACGATGGCTCCCAAACGCTCCACCAAAGCCATACGCGCAACCATCCACGAGCGGAAGGGCGTACCTTTCTTGTCGTAAATCTGCTGCAAGACTTCGGCGCGAATGCGCGTAAGATCCACATTGGAAGGACATTCGCCTTTGCAACCCTTGCAAGCAAGACAGGAATAGAGCACCTCTTCCAACTCAGGACTTTCAAGCACTTTTCCATCCAATCCGTTGGTCAAAATTTCACGCAAGACATTAGCCCTTGCACGCGTAGCCTGCAACTCGTCACGGTTCGAAACCTTGAAGGCCGGACAGAGCGTGCCACCCATCAAGTTGCTTTTTCTGCAATCGCCCGCACCGTTGCATTGCTCAATCGAGCACATCAACGCATGGGTCTGCGACTCCACGCCGCTGGCACCTTCCACCTTGCATTCGTCAAACGCCGCCTTCCAATTGAAGTAGGTGCGTTTTATGGCCTGACCAACGGCATACGCCTGTCCAACCTGAAAACGAAGCCATTCGTCCATCTTGGGCGTGTCGGTAATCTTGCCGACATTGAAAACGCCATCGGGATCCCAACAACGCTTCACGTCACGCATCAACTGGTAGCACTCGTCGCCATATAGCAGCGGAATGAACTCACCCCTAAGACGACCGTCTCCATGCTCGCCACTCAAACTACCCTTGTGCTTGCGCACCAACTTGGCGGTTTCCTCCGCCACCTCCCTAAACTTGCGCTTTCCATCTTCAGTCTTGATGTTGATGATGGGACGCAAATGCAACTCACCCGTACTGATATGGCCGTAATAGACACAATCAAGACCCAATCGCTGCATCATCGATCGGAAATCCGCCATATAGGCAGGCAACCTTTCGGGCGCAACGGCAGTATCCTCAATCACGCCAATGGGTTTTGCGTCGCCCTTCATTCCACTCAGCACACCCAATCCTGCCTTTCGGAGCGCCCAAACACGCGATACATCAGCGCCATAGACCCGCGTACAGCTGTAGACGAGCCCCACAGACTTCAGTTCCTGTTCCAAAGCGTCGGCCCGTGCATTCATCTCGGGTCCGTTAAACTCCGACACAAGCAACGCGGCGGGATCTCCCTCCACGAAGAAACGATTTTTTTGCGCGGCGGGATTGTCTTTGCAGAGTTCCAAAATCTTGCCATCCATCAACTCCACTGCCACTGGTTGGTGACGCAACGCGACCAAATTAGCTTCAAAACTCGCTTCCAAAGAGTTGCAGTGGGCGCAAAGCACCATGTTTTCGGCAGGCGGCAAAGGATCCAGAGAGACTTTGATCTCTGTCAGAAAGCAGAGTGTTCCCTCGCTGCCACAGATAAGCTTGCAGAGGTCGATGTCAGGAAGCTGAGAGCTGTTGATTTGTTGCTCACTCTCAATTAAATTATCAAGCGGCGTTCGCGTCCCTTCGGGTGGATTTGTTGATTTGTTGATTTGAAATCGGGATGCTGAAAGCTGAGAACCACAAATGGCTTCGTCGATGGCATAACCGCAACTTCTACGACGCAACGACTTGTCGGGAAAGTTCTCGGATATCAACTTTTGGACATAAGCATCTTGTTGCCAAGACCTCAACTGACTGACAATCTTGGCAAGGAGACCTTCGGAAGCATTCAGTTTGTCGGTATCAAAAAACGTTCCATCCGACAGATAGCCTTTCAGTTGCAACACATGATGGCGGGTACTTCCGTAGATAAGCGAGTGCGTGCCGCAAGAATTGTTGCCCACCATTCCGCCAATGCAGCAACGATTGCTGGTGGAAGTCTCAGGACTGAAAAACAATCCGTAAGGTTTGAGAGCAAGGTTCAACTCGTCGCGAACCACACCAGGCTCCACCCTCGCCCACCGCTGTTCGGCATTGATTTCCAGAATGCTGTTGAGGTTTTTGCTGACATCCACAACAATGCCATTTCCAACAACCTGACCAGCTATGGAAGTTCCTCCAGCACGAGGAATGAGGCAAGTATGGTGGTCCATTGCGTAGCGAATCAAATCCGCCACATCAGCGCCACTTCGGGGATAAGCGACACCCATCGGAAGTTCCCGATAGGCGCTTGCGTCGGTAGCGTATGCTATACGATGCAGGTTGTCGGTAAGAATTGGAATCATGGGAATAATCAAGTTTGCGTAAAAAACCGATTGTTTTTTTTGAGTTCAGGGACCACAATCAGCAAATTATCAATTGTTACTTTTCATTATCTTGGACTCACATCTGCATTAAGATTAAGATATTTCTTGCAGCATTGGAGAAAAAGTTTGCGCTTTCCCGAACACATTACGGGAATATCGTCCGTCAGTTGAACTTCCACTTCAGCATCCATACCAAGCTCATTGCGAAAACATTGCTGAATCATAGAAATTCCCACACCTTCAGGAAGAGATTTCAAGTTCAATAGCAGGCGATAGCGTTTGACATCCAATTGAGCAAACTGCAACTGCCGCAAGGAGGGCAACGACCAAATCTCGTAAGGAATAGTCATACACACGACATTCCCAGAAGTGTCATAAATCAGATCCATTTTACGGCAAGACTGCAGTTTCAGGCTCAGTATCCTTCCCGAAGGGAGCACTTCACCACGAACAGCAAGATCACCGATGTCGTACCTAATCATCGGCATAGCGCGATTAGTAAGGTCCGTAACCACGACTCTTCCGACCTCTCCATCGCCAATAGGTTCGTCACTGTCCAGCTTCAACAGTTCCACAATGCAATTGGCTCGGTTCAGCAATATCTCATCACCCGGCGCATCCAATCGACTCTGACCCAAAACCCCGTTTTCCTCATTGGCATACTGCGAAATGATGTGCAGATGCATATCCTCAACCACACGTCGACGAAGCGGTTCGGTGAGCATTTCCCCGATGGAGATAAATGTTGGATGTGACTTAAGTTCAATGCCTTCTCTCACCACATAGTTCGTAAACGCCTCCAAAAGAGACATGTCTCCACGCACAAAACGGACACACAACGTGTTCATCATATCCACCACCCGCTGCATACTTTGATCATCGAAACTGGAAATATTGGCAAAACAAACATCCTGCGCTCGCCCCTTTACCATCTCAAAATCACCACGACCATGTACAGGCAAGTCGCAATAGCTCATAAGCATCATTGGCATAAACGAGTGGAAACCAATCGTATCATTACAAACTTTGATAGTTGCAATGCGCCTGATATTACTTGCTCGGTCTTGATAGGAATGAAAGGGTGTACCCGTCGAGCCACTGGTAGCGTGGTGAATACAATCCTCAACTTTGCCAATCAGGAAATCGTTGAAAGTATGATTGATGACCTGCTTGTTGATAACCGGAAAATCGGAGAGCCTATCGCCTTGAACATCTGCATAATACGGAGAATTTTTCTTGGCAAAAGCCAGAATATCTTCAAATCGTTGATCCAACAGCGGCTCACTTTCAACAGGATGTTGCATTATGAACCTGACATCACGAAACTGACGCCAATAATCGCCCCCCTGAAAAAAATCCCAGATCCAAAAACACCAACGTTTCAGCAAAGAAGTTATCTTATACATAACAATTTCATCAAATGACTACTAAAATAATTATTAAATTCGGGAGCAGACATACCTACAGTACCATTGCCCGCACCTACAAAATTGTAAACCAGCCGTTCTTTCTCCATATAGAATTCCACGTCAAGACCTTCGGAAGGTTCCTGTTGGGCATAGCAGAAATTCTGCCGTTCCATTTCAAAAGGAGCCGATATACAAGAATCTCCGAGGTGAATCATATTATTTATTTCCAACGGATAAAGGTCAAAGTCGGTGTCTGCCAAACCATAATAATCGGTCTCAGGATGCAAGATCGACTCCTGCATCTGCCTGTTGATCTCCGCAATCAGTTCCATTATAGAATCAGGGTCATCTCCCTGAGGAATACGTTCTCTATCCACAACTATTCCATAGGTATGGACCAATACCCCAAAAGCATCTCGGAGTATGGCATCACCCCTATTGCTGTAGAGCCAATTTACGCAAATTCTACGTTTAGACCCAGTTTCGGCAAGTGCCATGATTGCAGCCGCTATGGCGAGGACATTGAACGAACATTTCCAATACTTTTCGGCCAATGCAATATCTCCCGCACCCAAATCTGTAGGATAAGCCATCGCAAAATATTCCAAATCACCATCAGCGGGAAAAGACTCTTTCAATTTTCCACAGGTAAAAATGTCCGACACGTTCTGCCAATAAAGATCTTGAGGAAGTTCTTGGTTACCATACGACCGAATCACATTTTCCAGAAACACGTAGACAGAAGATCCATCACTAATCAGATGATGGAAATCCACAAGCAGATAGGTCGAGCCGGAAGTATCGACAAGGAATAGCCTATACAAGGGCTCTCCCGAAAACAAGTCATACGGGCAAATGAGCTTATCAATGATTTCTGAAGACGTACTACAGTCCAACGACACCTCTGTCACCACCTGAGTCTTGCCTTGAATCTTCTCGCTGTGTTCCAGCCAGAAATCGCCATTTTCATCAACACAAAGTTTAGCAGCAAGCATCGGGTGATTGCGCACCACACACTCCAACGATTCCAACAACCTCCTACGATTGCAATCCTTTCCCAGTCTGAACAGCAAAAAATTATTCCACATTGCCCGATCGGGAAAAGCCAACTGCGAATCCACAATTCTTCGTTGGAAAGCACCGATTCCTATACGATTGGTTTTAGGTTTCAATTCCTTGACCTTGGTGGACAAAGCCTCAGCAATCTTGCGTATAGAACGTGCTCTATAAACAGTCTTGGCGTCCAACCCTTTCCGACTCATTTCATAACAAAGATTCATAACCGCAAGCGAATCGCCACCGCTACTGAAAAAATCGCATTCCAGATCGGTCACAGGAACATCCAGAATCTTTTCAAAAGCCGCCGCCAACTGGATTTCCAGTTCGCTCCACGAAGACATCTTCTGCAAGGTTTTTCCATCCGCCTTTCCCCTGTTGCCCTTAGGAGGATGCTCCATATGGATGACCCTGCCAGGGCACATGTATTCGGGCAATCGGCTTGCCAACCAAACGCGAACACTTGATTCGGAAGCCGCTCCACCATAAAACAACGCAAGACGTCCCATATCTTGAAGCACCGCAACAGCCCATTCCACTCCAGAACATTCCAATGCCGTATTTTCAACATCTCCCGTATTCAGTCTAAAACCCCTAACCTTGACAATGTTATCCTCTCGGCCACAATACAACCAGTTCCCGTCAGGAAGCACCCGCACAATGTCGCCGGTCCGAAACATTCGGTTTCCTGGCTCAAAAGGGCAATCCAAAAACCTTTCTTTAGTCAATGTCTCGTTTTTGTAATAGCCAATGGCCGTTCCTTGAGAACGGACATAAAGTTCACCCGTTTCGCCATCTGCAATGGGGTTTCCTTCAGGATCAAGCAAAAACGCACGCGCACCCGCCACAGGTTGTCCCATTGGAACCGTCGATTCACCGCCTTTGATACGATAGCAGAAACAACTACCACATTCACTCATCCCATAAAAGTTGTAGACATCCACCACTGGAGGAATATCAGTTACATTCGACGGGAACCGCTCGCCCGTAGAAGACACCACCAGTCGACCACCCTTCCAACTTTTTGCCAACATTGCAGCCATAGAACCTATGAGAACAATATCACAAACATTATTCTCAATCATGCTGGCAGACAACAATCCTATGTCCTTGCGTACCTCATCGGGAACGATATAGGAAACGCCACCATACATCAAAGGCAGAAAAAGGTCCACCAGACCTGCAATAAAACAAAGGTCCACCGCCATGGCACCCACCGGTCGTTCCGGCAACGACCCACATACAGCGTGATAGTAATTGTCGCACAAAAAGGTCAAACTGCCTAAGGAATGCAGCACTCCTTTTCGATAGCCCGTTGTGCCAGAAGTGTACAACAATGCCGCCGCCTTAGATCCGTCGCTATAGTCTATGTCTGCGTCAAAACTGCGCTCCCAATCCATCTCGTCAACCAATACAGGAAGCACATTCTTGTCAAAATGCGAACCGTATGTTTTCCAAAGTTCCGAAGTGGTAATGATTGCCGAAGGAGACACCTCCTTGATGATGCTCAAGTTATACTCCATCGGATTGTCGTGGCTCACTGGCAAATAAGCCATTCCCGCCTTGATGACGCCAATAATCGACACCGTAAACCAACAAGAACGAGGTAACAACACGGCAGCAAAATGTCCACCCTGCCGAACCAACAAGTGGGCAATGGCATTGGAGCGACTTCGAAGTTGCTCGTATGTAATATTTTCCGTTCCATCCATTACAGCGGTAGAATCGCCATACAGTCGCATCGACGCGACGATTCTGTCAATAATAGTCATACTTCGGGCCGGTACACCTACTGCCGTAACCCCCGACACGATATCACTTACCACCGCCGAACCCGATCCAACAACAGTCCAATCACCAACATTGACCTTCTGGTTAACTACCGCACCCGCCCCAATCCAAACTCCTTCGCCCAAATGTACCGTTCCACATAAAGTGGAATGGGGCGCCACATGGCAATAATCTCCCAAACAGCAGTCGTGACCCACCGAAGCACCAGTATTTACAATACAGTGGCGACCAATGCGGGCACCTGCATTCACTATGGCACCAGGCATCACCACAGAACCTTCCCCAATGACCGCCTGTGGCGAGACTATGGCGGATGGATGTATTACGGTAGCGAAATCACAGTCAAGCATCTCTGCAATGCGTTTTCTGTCAGCATTGGAGCCTATCGCAACAATCATTGGACTAAGGCCTTTCCCATCGTGCAGCACTGGCAAACCATAGAGTGTTTCAATGTCCGTAATGTCGTCTATATATGCCGCGACACTCCTACCCTGCAGTTCCAGCATTTCCCTAACCACTTTAGCATGTCCACCAGCTCCATATAAATATACTTTATCTTGGTCTGTTTTCATATTCAGCATTAAGATATTCGGATAAATGCATTGTCAAGTTTTTATTTGATAAACATGAAATTGCAAGCAATTCCACATCACAAATACACAAAAGCCAAATGCAAAGATAAGCAAAAGTTTCGAGAGACAGCATTCAAATTATTCACTGTTAGGACTTCCCAACAACCCTCTTGGCAATATCTCAAAAAATATTCGTACATTTGCTTTTCCTTACGACACCTTCACCCGAGAAGACCAATTCAACAGACAAAGGAGAAGCGGAGCGCTTGTGTTTGGAATCTTAGCACCCTAAAATCATGAAGAAACCATTTTATATATTAGCATTGAGCCTATCGATACTTGCAATTTCTTGCAGCAGCAACCGCACTATTGGGGTTCTGTTCGACAGAACGAGCTGCTTCACTCCCTACTATGTTGCAATGGATATTCCGATACATCATACGCCACATTGGGTTGTTGGTGCCTGGATAAATACTTTTGAATACAGGGACGGTTCTTATTTCTATTATGCACCAAGCGACAAGACCCCGAACTATACCCGTATCAGGTCGGCGATAAGCGACAGCTTGTGGAACCAAAGGTTTGGATACGGTATCTATGAATATCAGTTTAATCCCCCTGGAGATTCTTTGTTTGCAATAACGTATGAAGATATTGATTCAAGTGGGTTATGCTGGAAAGACGTCCACTACTTGATCCCTGACTCTCTGTGTGTAAAAACAATAACTGAAAACAGGATGAAGGTAACTAAAGAGAAAGGCGGTAGATGCAGGGTGACAATTGGATATGCAAGGGTTCCGCAACATGAAAAAAAACGCTACGACAAAGCATTGGAATCTTTCAGGCTGATAATAATAAGAGACAGCGATTCTGTTTACCAACGACTGCTCGACACTTCCTTCAGCGAATTTGCAAGATTTCGGTATCTGTCAGATCCCCAAAATGTAATATACGACGACACTACAAAAATCAATATGTATTATGAACGCAAGAGAAAATAAATGGTTCCAGATGGTATAATCGGAACGAAAATGCGTATGAAAAGTATCGGATAGGGGAACTTTCAGACTCTTGCGAACAAAAAAAAAGAGAACCAATTGCTCAGTTCTCTTGTTGTCCAACCAGGATTCGAACCTAGACTGACAGAACCAAAATCTGGAGTGCTGCCATTACACCATTGGACAATCTTTTAAGCTTTTCTCTTGCCTAAAAACGGGTGCAAAAGTACGAAGATTTTTTCAAACACACAAATTTTTTTGCAAACACCCTCACCTGGATGCTACATTCAAAGCACACTTCACCAATCACTCTGCACCAACAATCTTTGACAAGTAATAGTTTCTGAGATCCGCCCAATTGTAGTATGGATATTGGTCGGTGGATATGGGCAAGGCAATCTCCTTCTCGTTAAGGAGCACCTTTACGAGGATAGGCTTCGCCGCCTCGCCTTTTCGGGTTTTCTTGGCTCGGTAGAACACCAATTGGATATTGCTCGCCATTGGGAAAATCCTAAAGTTCGCCCAGCAGCGGTCAAGGTTGTCCAAATCGGCGACAGCAGTGTCACAATTCCCCAATTCCAGCAGACAAGCCAAAGGCATAATATCAACCTCGTGGCCGAAACGCAATGTGGCGCCGTTGAAGTCGGACTTGTCCAACAATGTGTCGGCTGTAGCGATAATATTCTTCAAGAGAGAGACTTGCGTATAGTGCATCTTGCCCCGCGAAGCCGGCGCATTGGCATACTGAACATAGTAGCCAATATTGCGCACCTTCCAGAGGTCGTAGCACTCTTCATCGGTAAAAAGAGCGTAAAGGTCGAGTCCATCGTCGTGGCTCTGCATGTTGGCGGCAATATCAAAAAGTCGCTGCATAAATACCACAGCATCAACATTGCGGCTCACCCATTGAGAATCATTGAAAAGGATTCCATTGAGACGTTCGGGATGGATGAATCGTTGCTGATACTGCTCCTTCACGCGATCCATTTCTTTGTAGAGTTGTTTTTGTTCGTCGGTCTTGTAGGCATCGCCATCGAGGTAGTACTGATAACTGGGACTCACATCGTTGTGAAAACGGATATTGCCATTAAATGCGGCAAGTTCCTCCATTTCCGCCTCCATGCTCAGGATGCAACGGATAACAACACTGGAACGGGCGTCAACATGGGCTTCACCTCGGAATACTTCGGGGAAATGCTCCGTCATTCGGCGACCAATGCCGTGGTGCTGACGCTCACCAACGGTGGTAAGTTCGCCGATATGGTCCTTGGCGACGGCATAAAAATCACGCAACTGCGAAAGCAATTCCTTTCCTTTGGGAGTCAACTGATTATAGCGGTCAGCCTTTTCGAGTACCTTCAGCACATCGGTATATTGCCAATCGCTTGTAAGCCAACGGGAACCATGTCGGCCGTAGTGACTGATATAGAAAGGTTCATAGCCTTGTGGCGTCGGCGAAAGAGGTTTTTCGGGCGCAATGTAAGCCACGTAGTTGCTACCAGAAAGCAGTCGGTTGGACTGGATTTCCTCCTTGGGAGTCTGCGCAAAGACACAAAGTCCAAGAAGGAGAAAAAGAGGGAATAATTGATGTTTCATAATTCACTATTCATAAACGTCATTTCTTCTTTGAAAGGGATTTTTTCTTTGAAGATTTGCTGGACTTTGAAGACTTGGATTCCTTGGAAGTTTTCGCCGGTTTGGATTCCTTGGTTGCGCGAGACTTCCGAGTAGGTTTTTGTTCGCGAGCAAGATGTTCGATGTCAATATCAACGTCTTCCACCAAGAGAAAATCTATCTGTTTCTTCATCATATCCACGCCTTTTACCTGGATGCGGACAGAGTCGCCAAGCTTGTAGCATTTGCCATAGCGGCGACCGATGACTTGATAATTGTCCTCGTCAAGCATATAGTAGTCGTCACGCAGCGACCCGATGGGAATCATGCCTTCGCACTTGTTGCCTTCTATTTCGGCATACATACCCCACTTGCTTACACCAGAGATGTGGGCGGTAAAGGTCTGTCCTATCTTGTCGCTCAAAAACTCCGCCTGCTTGTATTTCACGCTGGTGCGCTCGGCGTCGGCGGCCTTTTTCTCCATAACAGAACAGTGCTTGCAATATTCCTCATATTCCTCGGCACTGGCACTGTTACCTCCTGCGAGGTAATGTTCGAGCAGACGATGCACCATCAAGTCGGGATAGCGACGGATGGGTGACGTAAAATGTGTGTAATAGGGAAACGCCAAGCCGTAGTGACCAATGTTTTCGGTGCTGTAGTAGGCCTTGCTCATGGTACGAATGGCAATGCTGTCAATCATGTATTCCTCTCCCCTGCCCTCTATTTGGGCGAAAAGGTTGTTGTAGGAATCGGCGAGCGCCTTGCGCGAGCCGACACGCATCTTGAAACCTAATTTCTGAACAAATTCCACAAACGTGTTGAGCTTTTCGGGATTGGGCTCGTCGTGCACACGATAGACAAAAGTACGCGTCGGAGCGTTGGTCTTCGCCGACTTGCGGCTGCCGATATGTTCCGCAACCTTGCGGTTGGCCAAAAGCATGAACTCTTCTATCAGCCAGTTGGCCTCTTTCTGTTCCTTGATGTAAACGCCTATAGGTTTGGCGTTCTCGTCAAGTTGGAACTTCACCTCCTGACTCTCAAAATTGATGGCGCCCTCTTTGTAGCGCGCGGCACGAAGAATGGCGGCAAGCTTGTGAAGTTCAAGAATCGCCTCGTCGCAGACGCCGTTGGTCTTGCCCGACTCAATGACCTCCTGAGCCTCTTCGTAGGCGTAGCGTTGGTCGGAATTGATGACACTCTTGCCAAACCATTGACTGAGTACCTCGGCTTTGTCGTTCATCTCCATTACCACGCTAAAACAGAGCTTTTCCTCGTTGGGGCGCAACGAACAAACGCCATTACAGAGTTTTTCGGGAAGCATGGGAATGGTACGATCCACAAGATAGACACTCGTGCCACGGTCGTAGGCCTCGCGGTCGATAGCGGTACCTGGCTTTACATAGTAGGAAACGTCGGCGATATGCACTCCCACCTCGTAGTTTCCGTTCTCCAAACGACGGAACGAAAGGGCATCGTCGAAGTCTTTGGCGTCGGCAGGGTCGATGGTAAATGTCGTCACCTTGCGGAAATCCTTACGGCCCTCGAAATCCTTCGATTTAGGTTCGGCAATCTTGGCGGCCTCACGCTCGGCTTCAACAGGAAATTCCAACGGGAAATCGTATTCCGCCAAAATAGACTGCATCTCCACATTGTTGTCGCCGGGCTTGCCCAGACGTTTCACCACCTTGCCTACAGGATTGTTCATTCTGTCGGGCCAGTCGGTCATTTCCACCAGCACCTTCTCCCCGTCCTCGGCACCACCAAGGTCGTTCAACGGAATGAAGATGTCCACCTGCATGGTGCGGCTGTCCGATACCATGAAAGCAAAACGTTCCTGAAGCTGGATGACACCCACAAAACGACTCTTTGCGCGATGCAGGATTTCCACAACCTGCCCTTCGGGCTTGTGCATCTTGCGCTGCGGGAACATCAGCACCTTGACGGTGTCACCATGCAAGGCGTGGCGCGTGTTGTTGGGCGCAATCTGGATGTCCTCTCTATCAGAATCCTTGGGAATGACATACGCCTTGCCACCTTGCTTCATGTCGATAGTTCCCACCACATAATTGGCAGGCAGCAGGTCGTCGTTAATGTTCTTGGGATTAATCTTATATTTGCTTCTGCTGTCGTCTTCCACCAAGATTTTGGCCTCGGCAAGTTCCTGTATGGTGGTCAGCACAAGCTGACGTGCAGCCTTGTCGTGGGCACCCACCCGCGAAGCTATTTGCTTGTGGTTGAAAGAGTCGAACGGATTGTTGGCGAATATTTTGATAATTTGCTTTGCAAAAGAATCGTTCATTTTTTTTAGACTGGAGATTTGAAGATTGGGAGAATAGACTATTATCGACTATGTTTTGACAATTAGCGGTTGATTTTCTTTTTCTCGAGAAGTTTCACGGGACGAGCGGTCTCTTCGAGGGGACGAACCTTTTTGATGAATCCACAGCGGATTAGCAGTGCTTCGTTGTTGGGATCGCGACCCATAAAATTACGGAAAAGGATGGCAGGATGCTGCGTGCCGCCTTTGGAGAGCACCTCGTTGCGGAACGCCGCAGCAGTGGCCTTGTCGAAAATGCCTTTTTCCTGGAAACGCGAGAAGACATCGGCATCCAAAACCTCTGCCCATTTGTATCCATAATAGCCTGAAGCATAACCTCCGGCGAAGATATGGGTAAAAGATGTGCTGGTGTTGCAACCCTCAACGGCGGGCAGAAGTTCCACCATCTTGGTACGCTCAAAGTCTTCGATTTTTCCTTCAATGGGTTCGGTAATGGAATGGAAGGCAATGTCAACCAAACCCAAGCTCAACTGACGCACACAGAGATAGCCAGCAAGGTAGTTCTCGGCAGCCTTGATCTTCTGGATAAATTCACCAGGAATGGTGTCACCTGTCTGATAGTGACGGGCAAAGGTGTTAAGGAACTTTGACTCATAGCACCAATTTTCCATTACTTGCGAAGGCAATTCCACAAAGTCGCGCTTGACATTGGTGCCACTCACAGAAGGATAGGTCACGTCGCTGAGCATACCGTGCATGGCGTGGCCGAACTCGTGCATGAACGTCTCCACCTCGTCGAAGCTGAGCAAGGCGGGTGTGTCGCCAACGGGCTTG
Organism: Candidatus Colimorpha pelethequi; assembly: GCA_018064245.1. Classification (GTDB taxonomy): domain Bacteria; phylum Bacteroidota; class Bacteroidia; order Bacteroidales; family P3; genus Colimorpha; species Colimorpha pelethequi. The sequence continues at coordinate 45,716 of JAGHVO010000017.1, read as the reverse complement.
GAAAAGTTACATACCACCTGAATCAATGGACGAATCTGTTTGCCACCGATATTGCTCTGTCCACGAAACTCGGTCATCCATGCACCACTACGCTTGCTTTCGCGCGGGAACATGTCGAGATAAAGCACTCCCATAAAGCGACTACCATCATAGACCTCATAGGCTTTCACATCAGGATGATAGACAGAAATTTCTCCGGTCTTGTCAACAAAATGCACACCATAGAGCACACCATAGAGGTCGAAGATGCCTTGGCGCACTTTCTCCAACTGGAAATAGGGACGCAGCTGCTCGGCATCAAAACTATACTTCTCCTGTTTGAGTTTTTCGCTATAGTAGGAAAAATCCCAACGTTCCATTTTGAATGGGTAATCCGTAATTTCAGTACTTTTCTTGTCAGAAGGTGTCATTCTAGGATTGCTAGCGTAATTCAAGACTTCTATCAAGTCTTGCCGTGCCACAGGATAGGCGGCATCCATCAACGAAGTCATGAATTTGTCGAGATTTTCGGGACTTTCCGCCATACGATCGCTAAGCACATACGCTTCGTAGGTCTTATAGCCCAAAAGCTCGGCCTGCTGATGACGCAGATCGGTGATGCGACGAATCAGCGCGTTGTTGTCGTTCTTGTTGCCCCGGTTGCCACGACTGTTGTAGGCCTTCCACATCTGCTCACGCAACTGGCGATTATCAGCATAAGTCAAGAAAGGTCCATACGACGGGTAAGCCAAAGTGAACACCCACCCTTCAAGATTGCGACGCTGAGCCTCTTCGCGAGCGGCAGCCACCACATTCTCCGGCAGTCCAGAAAGCATATCAACTTTCGAAGAGCCACTCCACGAGCCGCCTTCGGCTTTCCAAAGGTTGCCTTCGTGGGTAATGTGCAGCACATACTCGTTGTTGTCGGCCAAGACATTCTGGTTGAACTGTTGTTCCAACTGAGCCAACTCTTCGGAGTTTTTGGCGAAGATTTTCTTGTTTTTCTTGTCAAGATTGACACCGTTGCGCACAAAGCCTTTATAGCTGTTTTCCAGCAAGGTCATCTGTTCAACATTCAATCCCAAAGTGTTACGTTTATCGTACAACACTTTTACGCGGGCGAAAAGTTTTTCGTTCATCGAAACCCCATTGGAAAAACGGGTAAGTTCGGGCGTAATGTCAAGCACAACCTGCTGCATCTCAGCGTCGGTGTTGCACTCATTAAGGTTGAAAAGTACGCCGCTGATGCGCTCCAACAGTTCCGAAGCCTGTTCCATGGCAACAATCGTGTTCTCGAAAGTAGGCTCCGCCTTTTGGCTGGCAATGGCGTCGATATTGCGTTGCGCCTGCTTGATGGCGGTACGCAAGGCGGGAATATAGTCGCTGGTTTTTATCTCCTGGAAAGGTGGCGTCTGATGAGGGGTGTTCCAATCACGAAGCAACGGATTGGACTCCTGTCCTGATACGGTTACAGGAGCGATAATGGTCGAAAGCAACAACATTTTTAAAAATTTTATTTTCATGATAATAATATTATGATAAAATCAACGTTATTAATTCTAAAGCAAAAAGAGCGTTTTGTCATTTCCAAAACATCTCCTATATTAACGCAGAAAACAATATTATTAATATAATAACATCATGAAAAAATCACTTTTCCTTGTTGCCATCGCATGTCTGTCACTGACATTTAGCGCATGTAACAATGATGAAATCGAAGCTGCAAAACGCAGCAACGATTCTTTGCAGAACATCATCAACAACAAAGACGGCGAGATCGACGCCCTTTTTGAGATGCTCAACCAAATCGAGGACAACCTCGCAATGATTTCCGCCAAGTACAGCTCCGTGAGGGAGTTGCAACGCGACAATCCTGAGAAGGATTACAACGTCAAAGGCGAAATCAACAGCCAAATCTCCAACATCGAAAGCATGCTCGAAGCCAACAAGAAGAAAATCGGCGAACTCAACGCCAAGATTGCCACGTTGGGCAAAGAGAACACTCGCCTTCAGGAATTCGTATCCAAACTTGAAGAGCGCGTAGCCGAGCAGGAAAACCAGATTTCCGGTCTGCTCGCCGAAATCGAATCCAACAAGACTGTCATCAAGAACCTCAACCAAAACGTTTCCGACCTCACCCAATCCAACCAGGAGAAGGACGCCCGCATCGCACAGCACATCGCAGAAGCCAACCGTGCCTACTACATCGTTGGAAACTACGACGCACTGAAGGAAGCCGGCATCGTGTCGAAGAGCGGCGGATTCATCGGCATTGGCAAGAAACAAGGCACCCTTGAGAACATGCCCACCGAAAAGTTCACCGAAATCGACCGCACCCGCACCACCACCATTGAGGTCAACCTCAAGAACGCAGTGCTCATCTCCAAGCACCCCGCCGACAGCTACGAACTCGTGGCAGACGAAAACAACGAGAAAATCACAACTTACCTCAAGATCCTCAACCCCACTCGTTTCTGGCAGCAGACCCGCTACCTTGTAATCTCTACGAAATAAGAGGTCTTGTGAGAACATAACGAATCAAGGCGCGCCCGTCGGGCGCGCCTTGATTTTTTTCATTCACATAACTTCATCAATCTCCTATTCCGAAATCGAATGGCGTTAAACCAATCCACCCCACAACAAGTCTCTATGGATACCTATGCGTCTTTTACTGTTGCATTTGTTTTTCGATGGTTTTGTGCAATAATTCTCCATACAAATTTTTAGTCAATATTTTACCTTCACCGTCTATAAGTATTGTCAATGGAACTCCATGAATGTCAAACATCTTTACCACTTCCGACTCTGCAAATACAACACGTTCACACACATTCGTCCATGAAAGGGAATCTTTCTCCACTGCATTCCGCCAAGCATTCTCATCATTGTCAATCGAAACGCCAATAACATCAAATCCTTCCGTCTTGTATTTTTCGTAAATAGGTTTCAGATTCTCCATTTCTTTTCTGCACGGGCCACACCACGAAGCCCAAAAATCAACCAACACCAACTTTTTGCCTTTTGCAAAATCAATAATATTAACCTCGTTCCCATCAATATCGATCAATGTGAAATTTGGAATAATCGAACCGTTTGCAAATGCACATTTGGTCGCCGTCATCTGCGATAGCAGATGGTAGTGATAACTGTTCAAAGCATCGCCCGAAAAGGCATTCATCTGTTTCATGAAATCAACATAATCATCACTTGAATACAACGTAGAATAATAAAGATAAGGGGCATAAAAAGCGTCACTGTGTTTTTTTAGACAAGATATAGCCAAATCCACTTCGGAACTAGAAACGCTTGAAAGTTCCACATAACAGCCCTTCGTCTCTTTACGGTATTGTTCATCTGATTTGGATCCGCTGACATTGAGGGCAAACATTTCCATTTCATAATATAGTACGGGGTCAAGAGAGACTTCAATGTCACCGCCCTCAATAAAAAAATGAAATTCTGCATCTCGCCCGTTTTCACAGCCTTGGCGTACTGTAAGCATAGATAGACTGACGTCGTCCACTTGTCCGCCAAATGAAAACGTCTTATTTGCGTCCACAACAGTACTGTCCATTCTCACCGCACCATCCTTCTCATAAATTGAGAGCACAACCGTTTTACCGATAAAATTTTCATCCAAAACGGAACCAGATATGAAGAATGGACCCGTTTTGACATTACTACAAGATTGCACTACGATCATTCCAACAATAAGAACAAGAATCTTTTTCATTGATATTGACATTATCGGTTTATATTGGAAATTTGCTTATTGTTGAGACAATTACCATTAATTCAAATCAACGGCGATTTACATAATCCAACGATCACGCATCAAGTTTTTTACCTCATCAAAACTTGGCGAATGACAGAAAGAATGTCTTGGTAATTCCGCAAGCCACAGCCTTCGCAGGTGTCGGCGGGGTCATGGTAGCCGCCATAAGGTCCGCCGAGAGTGTAGATAAATATCGCCGGACACAACTGAGAAAACCAGTAATGGTCGCTGTTGGCGGCGTTGTTACGACGTTTCACCACCACAGGATGCTCCATCTGAGCGGATTCTTCCTCCATTACCTTAACAAAAGGACTTGTCAAAGAATCGTTGGCATTCACCACCATAAATCCCTCGTCGCCACCGCAGAACATATCAATGTTGGTGAGCAGACGCACCTTGGAAAAGTCCACCAAAGGATGTGTGGCGGCATACAGAGAGCCGCAAAGTCCCGTCTCTTCTCCGCTGAAAAGCATGAAAACCATCGTATAGTGCGGTTTCTGCAACGTCGCCATGCGCGCTATGTCCAATACGGCGGCAACGCCACTGGCATTATCGTGCGCCCCAGGAAACAGCACATTGTCACCCATCGTGCCACAATGGTCGTAATGAGCAGTAAAAACCAACATTGTGTCAGTCTCACCTCGCACCATTCCGCACACATTCTGGGTACGATATTGAGGATAATGTTGTATCGGAAGCTGAAACTTCACCTTTTTCACCTTCTTCGGCAAGGCGGATTGAAGCACTTCGATAGACACCGGCGTTGTGGTTTTTCCACCCGTGACCGGAACCATCGTGGAGAGTTTTTCCACACCAACAATGGCCACGCCATCAACTGTTCTACTCCAGGAAGCCTCCATACGACGCTTGGCGCTATAGGCAGGCACCACCCGAAACTGTTCATACGGCACAAGCGCCTCGCCATTGATATACAACTCACAGTTGCCTTCAAAACCATATACATCCAAAGGATAATACTGGAAATAGTCATCGCCCAATGGTTCAACGCCCAAGCTCCGAAACTCTGCACGGATAAACTCGGCAGCCCGAGCGTCGCCGCCATAACTATACCCCCTGCCCCACATCGAGGAATCGGTAAGTCCCGCGATTATGCGACGCGCATAAGACGAATCTTGCGCCGACAACGACACGGAGATCAACAAAAAGAGGAAAAAAGAGGAAACGAATCTACGCATCACAAAAACGAGATTGAAGGATTAAACCTGATCACTATGCACTAAACACAACTCACTTATTTACGACTGACTCGACCAGCCTTATAATAATGCTGCGACCAATAAGTGCTATTGAGCTGGCTCAGACTCACTCCGTTAGAAGTGGAAGAATGGACAAAAGTCTCGTCTCTCAAATAAATTCCCACATGGGATACATTGCCTTTGCTATTGGTAAAGAACAAGATATCGCCCTCACGCAAGTCGCCACGCTCGACAAAAGTAACATCTTGCTGAATGTCGCGCGCCACTCGGTGCAACGTAATGCCATATGCCGACTTATAGACGGCGCCCACAAAACCCGAACAATCTACGCCCGACTTTGTCGTGCCACCATACTTGTAAGGCACGCCCATCCAAGGATCAATGGCATCATATAGTGCATTGTCGCTGCTTGCCGTACGCAAGGCCGACAAAGAAGCGGATTTGGACTTTGTCTTCCCTGTAGTTGGAGTTGCAGTCTGCGGATGATAGGGAACTTCCTGCACCAGTTCATCTTGATAAAGTTGGGAGATGATAAAATCTTCATCCTCTAAATCGGTATGTAACATCTTCTTGATATAGGCACAAGACGAAAAGGAAAAAGCGACAACAACCGCAACAAATATCAAGGTAAAGGTACGTTTCATTTGTAGAAAATTAAAAGTGATTATTTGAAAATGGAGGCCTATTCTTTGCCGCCAACGACAAAAACATCCTCCTCGGGACGTTTCATATAGTATTCCTCTCGTCCATAGCGTTCCAAGGAGTCAAGATCGCCCACCAAGTTATGGACATGAATACTGTCTGCCGCAATGTTTTCACGCAACTGACTTTCCTCTTCATGCAAGGTTTTCACCTCTTTGTTGAGGCGATGAAGCACAAAAAGGTTATTCTCGTCCAAAAAAAGCACAATGACGAGAAATACCAACGTGGCAATGAAATACTTGTTTTTAATGATTTTCAGGAAAGTATTCATATATCAATGTTCTCATCTAACTCTCAAGCGTTGACCATAACGGATTTTTTCTGAGCGCAACTTATTCTTCTTTTTCAATGCACTTACCGTGGTGCCGTACTTTCTGGCAATAGAGGAGAGCGTTTCACCCTTTTTCACCGTATGGTATTTTTCTCCAGAAGACTGCACGGAGGCGGTTGCCTTTTTATCAGGTTCCACCATGGTGGGCTTATGATTCAACGAATCGCGGGACAACAACGAGATGGAGTCTTGCATGCGTACAAAGGAACGCATTTTATCGACAGGCAGACACAGACTGTAGTCGCCCGAACTTCCAGGAATCATCCCCACCCGATATTGTGGATTGAGGGTACGCAGTTCTTCCATCGAAACACCCGTGTACTTTGAGACATAGCACATCAAGATGTCATCATGAACCATCACCGTGTCGGAATGTACGGGCAAGGAGATTTTCTGCGGACGCAACCCATGTTCGGGATAGAACTTCATCACATAGGTAGCTGCCACAAAGGCAGGAATGTAGCCTCGCGTTTCCTGAGGTAACGCGTTGTATATCTGCCAGAAATTCTTGCCGCCCGTACGCGCCATGGCCTTGTTGATGTTGCCGGGACCGCAGTTGTAGGCAGCTATGGCCAACGACCAGTCGCCATAGATTCGGTAGAGATCCTTGAGGTAACGCGCCGCGGCAACAGTGGACTTGTAGGGGTCGCGACGATCGTCCACCACAGAGTTGACTTCCATATCGTAGGCCTTGCCTGTGGTGTACATAAACTGCCACAGACCCGCCGCGCCTACGCGCGAAGTGGCTTGGGGATTCATTGCCGACTCCACAATGGTAAGATATTTCAATTCCTCGGGTACGCCATAGCGGTTCAACACTTCCTCGAACATCGGATAATAATATTCCGAAAGCGTAAGCATCGCATCCAATCGCGTACTCATTCGCTTGAGATACATTCGGATATAAGAGCGAACCACGTTATTGTAATTCATCGGAACCACCGTATGGAGACTGCGCAACCGCGCGGCAAACACAGAGTCGGGAATTTGGTCGAAATCGGCCAACGACACCGTACGGTTGTGGCGGGAATCGCGATGGGAGTATTTCTTGATATAATAACTATTCAGCAGACTGTCGTAATTAGCGACATACTTGGCTGACATCGTTTCCGCCTCCTTTTCCGAAACAGTTTGCGCAGAAAGAGGCATCACGAGCGCAAAAAGGGCAACTATGGTAAGTATTTTTCTTCTCATTACTTTTAGTAACGCAGTTTTATTGTTTTTGGTATATCCTATTCAAAAATTTGCAAATTGAAAGATGTTGCGCCCTTGCAATTTTTTTGCAGAATCCACGTTAATATTGAACAGTTCAAGCAGACAAACAAATGATACGGAAAGCGACACTTTCGGACTTGGAAATTGCCATGCGGCTCTTCGACAATTCGAGGCAAATTATGCGTCGCAACGGAAACGCCACGCAATGGAGCAACGGATATCCGCAACGCGAAATCATTGTAAACGACATCCAAAATGGTGATTTCTACTGTATTTGCGACAACGACAATGTCGTGGGATGCTTTTCGTTCATCATTGGCGACGACCCGACCTACAGCAAGATCGAAAAAGGCGAATGGACCGACACTTCCCTTGTTTACGGAACAATCCATCGACTGGCCTGCGCACCTGGACAGCATCTCATTGCACGCCAATGCATTGAATGGTGCGAACAACAGGTAAACTCGCTGCGCGCCGACACCCACGCCGACAACATCATCGTGCAACACATCCTCGAGCAGCTGAATTTCCGCTACTGCGTCATCATCTACGTCGCTGATGGAACGCCACGCAAAGCCTACCAAAAACTCATCTACCACGAAGTTCCGTTGTCGCTACGAAAATATGTGGAACAAGAAATTCTGCCCATACACGACAATTTCGACAAAGCCCACCGCAGAGACCATATACTCAGCGTAATAGATAATTGTATGCTATTGGCGCAACACTATCCCATCAACCATTCGATGATCTACGCCATTGCCGCATTCCACGACACTGGAGCGGGCGAAAACAGAGAACTTCACCACATTATTTCAGGAAACATCATCCGAAACGACAGCAATTTACGCAAATGGTTCACCCCAGAGCAGATTGAGACAATGGCGCAAGCCGCCGAAGACCACCGCGCATCGTCAAACAAAGAGCCCCGCAGCATCTACGGAAAGGTTGTGGCGGAAGCCGACCGCGACATTTCCAAAGAAAAAATCGTACGTCGTACCATAGAATACGGACTCGCCAACAACCCGTCGCTCAACAAGGAGGGACACTGGCAACGCACCTTGCAACATCTTCACGAGAAATACGCCGAAGATGGCTACATCAAACTGTGGCTTCCCCAATCGCCTAACCAGCAACACTTGGAAGAACTGAGAGCACTCATCAACAACGAAACCGAATTGCGCAAAATGTTCGAAGCGCTTTACAAAGAACTTTAATTCAAGAACACACAAACAGAATATGGATATCTTTCTTATAATAATGGCTTGTCTGTGTGGCATCATCGGCATTCTGGGATCCATTATTCCTGGACTGCCAGGGCCTCCCGTAAGTTGGATAGGACTCTTGCTGATTGCCATCAGCAGCTATGGCGACTTGAGCAACAGTTTCTTATTCATCGCCGCACTCATCGCCGCAATAATTACCGTACTCGACTATGTTGTGCCATCGATGAGTACCAAGAAATTCGGCGGGAGTAAATACGGCATCTGGGGATGCAACATCGGGTTGGTGATTTCTATCGTTGGACTGCCTTTCGGACCTCAAGGACTACTGGGCGTCATCTTTTGGCCTTTCATCGGGGCCTTTATCGGCGAACTGCTCAACCACAAACCTACCAACATCGCCCTGAAAGCCGCTTTCGGAGCCTTTGTCGGTTTCTTGACCGGCACTCTCATGAAATTGGCCTATGGCATCATTGCCTTAGTATTTATCGTGAAAGATATTTTTGTATAGCGGCAAACCGTGAATATTTAATTATGAAAATATGATTAAAGCGATTCTTTGCGTTGGCGCAGGAAGCTGCCTTGGTGGAATGTTGCGCTATTTGGTCTATCTCCTGACAGACCATCTCCGCATACACTCGTCGTGGGCCACAATGATAGTGAACATCGTCGGATGCATGATTTTGGGAGTTATCTGCGGGGTTATTGACAAAGGCGGCAACATTAGCAACAACCTCAGATTGTTCCTTGTATTTGGAATCTGCGGCGGTTTCACCACCTTCAGCACCTTCATCAACGACGGTTTCAAGCTTATGCGTGGCGGAGAGATGTTCTATGCCATAGGCTACGCAGCACTGAGTATTTTCATTGGACTCGCCCTACTCTACTGCGGTTATCTGCTGGGCAGAAAAATCTAAATCAGTCTTTTACGACTATCAAATCCTCCAAACGTACTTTTGGAATATAGTGCACGCCATTATTGCGATAGTAGGCGTGACTTTCTTCCTTGGAGATAGGAACCAATTCGAACTTCTCAACGCCTTTGCCAACCGCCAAGATTGCCAAAGGTTCCAACTCGAGCGAAAGCGTCTCTTTGATGGTTTCCTTGTTGAAAGCGCCAATTATCAAACTGCTTAATCCCATTTCGGTCACCTTCAACGTCATGCTCTGCAAGGAGATGCCCAAATCAATGTCCACCAACTTGTTTTCGGCACCTTCACAGCAAACGACGATAAAAGCTTCCGGTTCCGTATCAGGAAATGGCAAGTGGAGTTCAGGCAACGCCGCACCCATTTTCACAGATTTCAGCACAGCAACTGACTCCGAACCTTGCGTCACGAGACGATAGCGAAGCACCTGACGGTTGCATCCCGAAGCAATACGCGTATTAACCTGCACAATACGGCGCAACATATCTTCGGAAACCACAAAAGACTTGTTGTAGCCACGACAGCTGCGGTTTTTCAACAACAACTCATCGAGCGTATGTCCGACTTTTTTCACTTTGGTCTTGCCTTGTCCAAAGACCTCTTCATATCTCTTTTCCAGATAGTTGTCTGCCATAAGAATGTAAATTATATATTGATGAAAAAAAAATTCAAGTGCCAAGAAATGGCGATCAAAAATCAAGCGACACTATTACAAATCAACAAATTGTTCGTCTCTTGCAGAAAAATATTTTTCTATGTGGGAAAAATGTCGTACCTTTGCACTCGTTTTCAAGCAAAACGATCCGTTAGCTCAGTTGGTTCAGAGCGCTTGCTTCACACGCAAGAGGTCGAGAGTTCAAATCTCCCACGGATCACTCCACAAAGGCACATCCTACAAGATGTGCTTTTATTTTGCAAAGACCTCATCTACGAGAGCGGAAAATTCCTTGTAGGCATCCGTGTCGGAAATAGCATCGAACGCTTTTACGAGTGCACGATAACGCCATTCGTGGTCAATCTTGCCATTGGGAGCATGGAAACGATCCCACAGCACGTCGCCAATCTTCCTGTAATCCATAGCAATGGCGCGCATGTTGCTCAACTTGTCGCCCATCGCCACAATTTTCACCTCCTTAGGCGCACTGGCAAGGCGTTCCAAAGAGGCCAGCTTACGATCTTTCCATCCCAAATTTTCGCCTTTAGGATTCGTAAATTTGTCGCTTTCCATCTCTACCAGATAGGCGATATGGTCGCCAAATTCCTCACGGATTTGGGCAACGGTAATGTCGGTGTCTTCCACAACGTCATGCAAGGCGGCAGCAGCCAACAGGTCTTGGTCGGATGTCATCGTCGCCACAATAGAAACAGCCTCCATCGGATGCACAATATAGGGGAAACCCTTGCCCCGACGTTCTGTATTAGAATGAGCCTTCACGGCATAAACGATAGCTTTGTCAAGAATAGCAGAATTCATAATAAATTAAGAATAAAGAATTTTGATTCATTAAGCCAAGTCACTATCCACCAGTCACGAATCACTTAATTTTCACTCAGCAAATTTAAGGTTACGAAGCTGCTCTGCTATGCGTTGGGCCCGAGTGGCATTGTAGCTATTCTCGCCATTTACAACGTCAAAGAATTGGCATAGCATCTTTTCGTTGCAGCCTTGCTTTGCCATATAGACCACACAAAGATTCTGCAACACAACCGATTGAGCGATGATATCCAAATCGGTGCAAGCCAATTGATGCAGACTCAACTGATAAGCGTCTTCGGAACATTCTCGTCTAATACGCTCAATGTCGCCCAAGGTCTTGCAACCAATGCGCAAAAACGCTTGCAGATATGGCGTCAAATCGTCTTGATAGACCTCCGCTTGGTTGATGCCGGCGACCTTATCAATCAACGACTTGAAAGGATTCAGCTGCATATAGCTCTTAAAAGAATCACCATTGAGCACCACCGCGTCAAAGTTACCATCAGCCACCAACGACTGCACCTGACGGCGATAGTCGTTAATCTCGGTACGAATGCGGGAAAACTGCTCATCAGCCAATTCCAGCAAACCCGCCAAACGGTTCAGACTGCGAAGATACTCCTTGGGAACTTCCACACCCGACTTGTAGCCTGTATCGTGATGCATGCTCGCCCACACATGCTGCAACGCCGTACGCATCTGTATTTCAAAACGATATTCGTTCAATTCCGGACACGAAGCATCACAATAAAGCGACTTTGGAATGCGACAGATATAATGAAGCGACTGATAGCCAAACTGGTCCAAATCCAGTTTCTTACGTTTGTCCACAGATTGCTCCCAGTCTATGTCGAACACCGACTCCACCATTGCGGCAATTTTGTCCACCTCCTCAACATAGAAAGTCACCACTCGACACCCAAGGATGTCGGTAATATCCGACAAACAACTGTAATTCTTACCTTTGAGAATCAACTTGCCTTCCAGACTCTCCGCGGATTTCACACGTGACTCAACAGCGTTCACATAAATACCTTTGTCCGAAATAAGTTTTCTGAGATGATTGGACACAATCTCTTCCATACGTTCGAAGACAGGTCTTTTTTCTTCGAACTCATCCATAATCAACTGACAATGAAGGTCGAGCATTAAAGTTGAGTTAAGTTTTAAGTTTTAAGTTTTAAGTTAATCGCAAAGAAGTCTATTCACTAATCACTATTCACAGATCACTAGATTGAGGCAGCAAGAGTTGAACGGCCCGAGGCAACATTTCCACCTCGAAATGGACACCAGGGAGGATTTCTCCATCTACGGTTATCTCAATCAAATCCTTAGATTCAATTACCACTTTTTTCGCCTGCCTACAAATCAAGAATCGTGAAAGATGTCGGTTGCCCAGATGTTCGCCCTTGAAATAACGAGGAAACGCATACAACAATCGCAACAGACTCATCGGCTTGACGTAGCAAACCTCCATCAAGCCATCATCGTTGTGGGCTTGCGGAGCACATTTGGCGCCATGATTCTCGCAACAGCCATTAGCTATCGTGCAGGACAACATTCGCTTGCGGCCCAACTTAAAACCGTCAGCCACAACATTCACACGATTGAATCGGGAAAAGGCAACCGCCTCCCACATTGCCAACCGCCGATGTTTCTGCGTCAACTTTTGCAAATGGAAACGTTTTGAAATGGTTGCATCAAAACCTATCGAGCAGACATTCAAGCTATAGCTGTCGTTGACCTTGATGATGTCAACATTATGAAACGAACCTTGCAAAATAGCGCCCAGATTCGTGAAATCCAACTGTGGATAACATGCCGTAAATCCGCACACATCTTCATCCAACGACAAGATTGCCATAGACTTTCCGTCAAATCCAACAATACCCGAAGCGACTTCGTTGACCATCGTTTCGCCGCCACAAGCCACGAAACAGACTTTCTCGTTGGGGTGCAGATCATTGTAGATTCGCGCATAACGAGCCCCATCACCCTCTCCTTCAACAGAATAGATATCATAGCTATCGCCACGCTGCCGCAGAAGCGAGTCGAACTCATGCAACCTTTGTTCCAATCCTTTGCGGACCGCAAAAGGGGCGTCGTTTTCCTTTATGATAAATATAAAATGCACTTATTGATAATTGACAATTAAAAACAAGGCCTTTCGACCATCTGTCAGACAATTGTGATGATGTTGGAAAAGCCCGTAATGTCAAACACTTCTCGCACCTGAGGATTCATGTTTTTCATCACCATCTTACCACCACGAGCCGTCACGCTTTTCTGGAGCATCAAAAACATGCGCAGACCTTGGCTGGAGGTGTATTGCATATCGGTACAATCAATCTCGAAATCAGGATTTTCGCATTCAAACAGCGGAGCGATATCATTCTGGAACTGATCCGCATTGGTCGTATCCAATCGGCCTGAAAGTGTCACAACGGTCTTCGGACCTTCGTTCGCAATCGTTACATTCATATCGTTTGTTTTTTATTTCAAAATCATTTATTTTCAAAACATTATGCGATATTCTTTCGCATTGTAAGAATATTGCACCCATTTTCGTAGCGATACGCCACGCTGTCCATCATTTTCTTGCACAGAAAGATTCCCAAGCCGCCAATCTTGCGGTCTTCCACTGTCGCATCAAGGTCTGGTTCAGGCAATTCCAGTGGATTGAAGGCCACACCAGCATCGCGCAATTCAATGGACAGCACCACGCCGTCGTCTTCCAGTTCGCTGCCCACTTCCAGCCAGCCGATGCCGCCGTCATAGGCATAACGAACCACATTCTCCACAGCTTCCTCAACCGAGAGTCGGATCTTGAACTGCAACGAAACGTCGTCAGGAATATACGGGGCAGACATGAGATAGTCCACAATCTCGCCACACTTATCCACGATAGGCTCAAAACGTTTCTTCATAGACATTTACAATTAATAACAAACATTAGAAACACGTTTCCCGCAACACAATGCAAGTCGCAAGAAAGGATTTCTTTTCAGTTGCAAATTTACAAAAAAAAATTCATATTTCTTTGGATGGCTTCATTATGACGAAGCCACAATTTCATTCTTTTGAAAAAAAAATGTAATTTTGCAAAATTGAAAACTTTATCGCAAACAAAATCGGAAAAGCAAATATCACTAAAACAACATTTTGAACATGAATCTTATTGAGAACATCCAAACGAATTTCCCCATCACCAACATTCCCGACTTGCTGCAGCTCCACCACAACAATCCACTACAAATTGGTCTTTTGTGGCAATTGATTGCAATTTTTGCAGTTGTCGCCATCATGTCTTTCGTCAACCATGGCATCCGTTACAGAGGAAAATCGAACTTGTATCCAGTCCTTTACACATTGCTGGGCATTTCGTTGGTGTTCATCTACTACTATTGCTTCCAAATCTTCCAAGGCGAAGACACGGCAGTTTATTTTCAAGAGATGAAGCAATGGCGCAATCCCATTGGATGGTTCTGCTACCACAAACTCGTAGGCTGGGGATGGGCAATTGTTGGAATTGCCTGCCTTGCTTATGTGGCCTACAATCTGCTAAGTGCAGTAATGCAAACCGTTGCGCAACTGAGCGTTGAAGCCAAAATGTCGGGCGAAAAACCCTGGAAAGAATGGAAGTGGGTTATGGGCGTAGCGCTCGCCGGAGTTGTCATCAGCGGCGCCATCTATTTTGCCGACCATGTCGCTTCCTCATGGGCACTTGTGATCTGCCAAGCAATCTTGATTGTCTGCGTTCTGGGAAAAGTCATCGCTGACTGCCGTCGTTGCAAGAACCCACTTTGGGGAATCCTCATCGGAATCGTCTTCTATATTGGCATCATTGCCGTAGTAATTCTCACGGCAGAATGCTTGCATGGCGCTTTGGCCATTTTTGCAGCCATCCTGATCTGGCTCTCCTCCGCAAAAGCCCGCAAAAAAGAGCCTAAGCAAAAGAGCAAATAGCGAACCCATTACGGAGAATCGTGAAGCGATTTTGGCAAACCGCCTTGCGGCGCGACTCCAATTCGTTCCAACCTACAATCATCATTCCAGCATTTCAATCCACATCTGAATGAACGACAGCAAGCACAAAACCAATATGGCTTTCGCCATTGAAGAGGCACGCAAGGGCATCCAGAACGGCGAAGGCGGACCTTTCGGTACCGTGATCATCAAAGACGGAGTCATCGTGGGAGCCGGACACAACAAGGTTCTGGCAAACAACGACCCCACCGCCCACGGCGAAATCTCAGCCATCCGCAACGCAGGAAAGCTCTTAGGCACCTACGACCTTTCGGGCTGCATTCTTTATACCACAGGGGAACCTTGCCACATGTGTCTTTGCGCCTGCATGTGGGCGAATATTGAAAAGGTCTATTACGGCTGTTCCATAGAAGACAACGGCCGCATAGGTTTTCGTGACGACAAATTCGACAAGATTTTCGGAGGCCGGGACAAACTCACCGACTTTCTCGTACAAACCTGTCGCGAAGACTGCCTCAAACTCTTTGACGAATACACGCAGTTACAGCATACAGTGTATTAAACGGTGAGATGGGGAGTTGTTGAATTGTCGAATCGTTAAATTGACCCTTTACTAATAATTCCCAATTCAAAACCGTCATACCCTGACGGCCATAATAGTAATGTCGTCGTTGGGTTCGTTGCCTTGGGTAAATGCCTTAACCGCATCGTAGAGGTCTTCCACCAGTTCTTTTTCCATACAATCACCACGTTGAGCGACACTGTTCGCCCATGCCAACAAGCGTTCATCTCCAAATTGCTCCTTGTTTTGCGTTTCCGCCTCGCTCACACCGTCGGTATAAAGCAGCAGTTTCGTACCAGGAGCCAATGTCATACGCTCGTCCTGATAGTCAAATCCCGAGAATATGCCCGCGGCGATATTGGTCTTGGCTTTCAGGAAATAGGCTGGTGCATCAGGAGGCATCACCACGATAGGATTGTGACCTCCATTGCAATACTCCATTTCACCCGTTTTCAGGTCGATGCAACCAACAAAAATGGTACAGAACATATTGTGCGTGTTGCCGTCCGAAAGAATGTCGTTAACCTTGCGAAGCACCTGTCCCATAGAAATGTCCAAACCCACCATAAAACGCAAAGCCGAACGCGTTATTGCCATATACAAAGCCGCAGGAACGCCTTTGCCAGAAACGTCACCCACCGAGAAATAAAGTTTGTCGTTGCGGATCCAGACATCGTAAAGGTCTCCACCAACCTCCTTGGCAGGTTGCAAAAAGGCTTGCACCCCATATTCACGAGTATTGCCATCGGAGTCGGAGAAAGAGCCATGGGGGAAATCCTTGTTCAACATACTCATCTGGATGTTGCGCGCCACATTCAGTTCACCTTCCATACGTTCGTTCAGAGCCGTAGTAGTTTTCAGCTGCGCAATATAATCGTTAATGGAGCGCTGCATATACGCGAAAGAGTCATGCAACTTGCGCATCTCATCGTTGGTGTCCACATCCACAATATGGGCGTGGAAATTGCCCTTTGCCATATTCATTGCCGAAACCGACAGTTCAGTGACAGGTCGCGTAAGTCGACGCACGATGCGGTAGCAAATGATGAACATCGCCAATAAGCCCACCAACGCCACGATAATCAGCACCAAATGCATCTGGGTGGAACGTTTCAGCACATCACGGTACTCGCAGATGATGGAAAGCGACCAACCGTTTTCCAACGGACCATAGACTGCAAAAGAAACCTGGCCCTTGTAAGCGTAGTGGCTCACGCCTTTCTTGCCGTCAACCATGTTGCGACTGATATCCATAATAGACTCGTTTTCAGTAAGGTTCGCAGTCCGAAAAATATCCGTATTAGTAAGTTCGGAGATATGTTCCGATCCCACATATTTTCCCGTCTTGCTTACCAACGTAGCCTGAGAACGCGGATAAGGCCTAATCTGCCCCACCACGTCGGAAGCCCACTCCAAAGAGATGTCGGCCGTAAGCACAGCAAATACATGACCACTGTCGTCCACTATCGGAACGCTATAGGTGGACATCAGCATTTCGCCACCACCTTCGTCGAAATAGGGATCACTCCAAACACAATCACCTGTCGACGAAGCGTTTTGGAACCACTCCATCTGGAAATAGTTATACTTGTCGCTTCCCAGCTGAAAAGTCGTAACATTGTGCGTTTTAGGATTTTCGGTCGAATATGGGGAAAAATAGTGCTTATCAGGGAAATAGTCGGGTTCAAAGGCTATTGCAGAACCGACGACATTTGGATTCGATTCCACCACAATATGCGTGATTTCATAGAGATAGCTCGTATCCTCAATCCTGTCCTTCGCCAACCATGCCACTCCCTGGGCAGTCATTTCCACATTGCTCAACGTACGTTCCAGTTCCGCAATCTTGGCGTCTAGGATGTTCTGTGCCGAACGTGTAGCCTCATCGGCGATGATGCGATGCGACGAAACTGCCACGATGGCAATGGAAATGATGAACAAAATCGCCACCACAAGCAAGATATTCAAGCTGATACGCGTGGAAAAAGAACGATTACCTATTTTCATATTTTGTGATTAGTAACTTGTGATTAGTGAATAGTGACTGGCGATTAGGCGACACACCTCTCAATTCTCCAAGTATTTGTTTCTCAAATTTTCCAAATCCCCGTCACTGAGCAACAGTTGATTGCGGACATAACTCAACAGCGACCCAAACTCACGGTCGATAAAGTCGAGCATATTCTCGAAATAACCTATATGAGCGCCTATGAATGCCACCACCACGTCGCGCCCTCTTTCTCCCCCATTACGCACTTCCATCATATCCAAAGCCAACTTCAGTTCTTGGGCATAATAAGTGTTGGTGATGGCAAAATCATTCACGATAGTCCGACGGTCTGCGCCCAGCGCCGACAGCAGCAACATTGCGCCCAAGCCAGTTCTGTCCTTGCCTTGCGAGCAATGCCAATAAACCGCACCGCCTTCGTTTTGGAGAATCATCTGCAAGAAAGAGGCGTACTGCAACTGCGTATATTCGTTGGCAAGCATCTCAATGTACATTCCACGCGCCACGCGCTGCACCATTTCCTCCTCGTAGTGCGCCACCAAATACTGCGGCAGCACGCGATAAGCCTGAGGAGGCAGGTTTGTCGTGCCCAATTTTTCGGTATTCGGGTCGATGGTCGGCAGCCAAATATGGCGTGCGCCATTCAATTCTTTGTCGGGAGCGTGCACAACCTCACCCTCTGTACGGAAATCAAAAATATAAGAGACCTTGAAATTATCTTCGAGTCGTTTCAAATCAGTTTCTGAAGCCTTTGCCAAACCACCGCCGCGCAAAAGAAGTCCTCTTTTGATGCGTCGTCCGTCCTGCATCACATAACCACCCAACTCTCGCGCATTCACCACACTATCAAGTCCTATACGTTGCGTTTCCCACGTATAGTTCCAATCGGGTGTTGAGAGGTTCGTTTCCATTTGATTATTTTCAGATTTGAAGGCTTGCAGATTTGAAGATTAGGAGATTTGTTGATTTTAATTTTTCATCCCTCTTTCCTAATCACTATTAAAAAAAATCCCAACAACGGCAACATTGTCAGGATATTGGTGATCTGTAACAGATTTGAACTGTTGACCTCTTGCCTGTCAAGCAAGCGCTCTAAACCAACTGAGCTAACAGATCATTTCTCTCAAAAGAGATTGCAAAAGTACGACTTTTTTTCCAAACAGACAAATATTTTTTAGTGACTGGTGATTAGTGAATAGTGATTAGGCAATACCATTCTCAACTCAACAATTCAACAATTCTATATTTCCTTTCCCATGGCTTCGGCTTGTTGCATGAATTCGGAGCCGTCAACATCGCCCAGTTCACGCATTCCACCTGCTGTCACCATTCCGATGCTCTCAAATCCGAGATAGCTGCACGCAATCTCAAACTGACGTTTTACTGTGTCGAACATAAAAGGCTTGCTCGAACCCGCCACTGCAATCATACCCAGTTTCTTGATGGGGAACTCCTTGCGGATGGGATTGTGCAGACGGTCAACCACGGTTTTCAGCTGGGCGCTCATTCCGAAGAAATAGATGGGAGAAGCCAGCACCAGCACGTCGGCACGGTTCATTTTGTCGTAAAGCAACTGCATATCGTCCTTTTGACAGCAGACAGGGCGTTCGCCTTGGTGGCAATACTCACACGCCTTGCAAGGCGCAACATTGTAGTCCGACACATTGACAATTTCCACATTCGCATTATCCGATGCTCCTTTGGCGAAAGCCTTCACCAATCGCATCGTATTGCCCTCCTTACGAGGACTACCGACCAAAACTAAGATATTCTGTTTCATTGTTTCACCTATTCATTACTACCTAAAAAAGCAATACGACGCAAGGGCAACATATTTTTATCTTCATCAGTCATTTTATTATAATACTGCTGCCACATCGTAATAAATTCATCGCCATCAATCAGCTTCACATATTCTTTGCTCGTGATTGCCTCTTGTTTTGCAGACGGAGAGAAGGTTCCAGAAGTAACAAACAACCCAATATCCCCATCACGCAAAATGCCGACAAGACTACGGATTTCCTTAACCCCAATAGGATTATCTGGATAATGTTTGACTTGAACTTTTATACGAGGAGTTTTTGCACCCAATGGATCAACATAAGCGATTACATCAACTCCACCATCCTTTCCTTTAGGTGCAACAAATGGTGTATAATAATCCATTGCCCTTAACAAAGCCGCAACCAAATCTTGAAACTCATACGGATTTTTCTTTCTAATATAATCTCTTATACCAGAAAGCGCACGTTCTTCCAAATCCTCTAAATTTATTATTGTTTCTTTATCTTCCTCCGTAGACTCTGAGTTTTCATCCACATCTTCACAATCTTGGTTATCCAACTTCCATTGCTTATAAGCTTTTTGAGCAAACAACTGCACATCCTCCGGTTTTTGCGACAATGCAGACTCTCCTTCAGGCGTAAGATACCAATTCCCGTTCTTTTTTACTATATAACCTGCTTTTACATAATCAACCGATGTAAAATGGAATATATTTTGCCAACGAACACCACCTTTAGAGGTCAACTCCTTTTCCCATTCTGTAAACGGAACAGCTTGTTCTACCATTTCCATTAACTTACGAGATGGCAACATTCCACCCTTTTCTTTTAAGATTCTCATTGCTGCCGACATACATTTTGTAGCAGTATAAAAAGATTTCGAGAATTGTTTTTCCATTTTCGACAATTTTATAACAAATTACATTTCAACACAAAACAATAATTATTTTTGTCAAATACTAAAATATTATCATTACAAATATACGTTTTTTTTATTTTTGTACCAATCCTTACGTTGTAATCCATCTTTTTTATTGTATTTTTGCAAAATAAAAAACCACAATGCATCTCTATCTTTTCGAACGGCCCGACTTGGTTTCCGCTGAGCAGGTGGAAGCGGAAATGCTGCCTTTATTGCCCGATTGGCGAAGGAAACAGGCTTTGCAGTTCAAGCATACGTTGGGACAAGTGCTTTGCGCCAAAGCGTTTTTGCTACTGCAGGAAGGGTTGCGGAAAGACTATGGCTATGAAGGCCTTATCACTTTCGACTATGTCGCCAACGGGAAACCCATACTGAGAGAACGTCCCGACATCCATTTTTCACTGAGCCACTGCAAGGAAGGCATCCTGTGCGTGATTGACGACCAACCCGTTGGGTGCGACATCGAATCGGTGGAGCGCAACGTATCACAATCGCTCATCAGCTACTGCTGCAACGAAAAAGAGCAGGCTGAAATCGCAAATGCCATTCATCCCGAAGAGGCATTCATCAAGTTGTGGACACGAAAAGAGGCGATTATCAAATTGTCGGGAGAAGGCATCACCTCCAACCTCAAAAATCTGATGACTTCCGAAGTGTTGCAAAACACAGAAATCACCACAAATTACAATCCCAAAACAGGATTGGCCTATTCAATTGCCAGGTTCTGCTCATCTCATTCCGAAAAATCGATATAAGGAGCGATGCGCTGAAGCGAAACGGTGTCCATCGTGGGCGCCAGCAACAGGTCTTGCGCCGAATGATAACGTTGACCTTTGTCTCGCAAGGAAATGAGGTCGCGCGCTTGATAATACTCCATATAAGGATGACGGACAAGCTGTTTGAGCGTTACTTCGTTGATCTTTATTTTGCTCACCGCTTCCTGGTCCACCATAATATGAGGCAACAGTTTCCGATAGCGATCTTCCGTAAGGCCATAAACCTCCAGAAGTTGCTCTGTGGATACAAAACCGCCCAAACATTCCCGATAGCGCACGATGCGCTTGGCGAAAGCAGGACCAATACCATAGAGCATCTGCAAAGTCAAAGTGTC
Source organism: Candidatus Colimorpha pelethequi (assembly GCA_018064245.1). Classification (GTDB taxonomy): domain Bacteria; phylum Bacteroidota; class Bacteroidia; order Bacteroidales; family P3; genus Colimorpha; species Colimorpha pelethequi. The sequence continues at coordinate 24,494 of JAGHVO010000017.1, read as the reverse complement.
GGCACTGTTGAGCTCCACCATCAACGCTTTGCGCGTTGCAGGCTTGACCGGCAAAGAGTCCCGAGAAGGTTGTTCGAATTTAGCCACACTACGTGGCGAATCTGAATTGCTGCCATAGGATTTTCGATTCGATTTTGCTTGCTTTTTCTGAGAGTTAGAAACAATTTCCACACTGTCGCCGACAGGGAAGACATTGACAGGCACAGTTGGACGACGCAACAGCAGCAGAACCACCACCGCAACAAACGCCAAAAAGGCAAGAATACAATATGCGCGAAACTTCGTCAAAAGGAATTATGAGTTAAGAGTGAAAGGTCAAGGTTAAGGTCAAGGTTAAGGTCTCTATTCACTAATCACCAATTATCACATCGCCCAAACCAAAAGTCCTCCACAGATGATGAGACCCGACACGAAAAGATCGATGAGACAGAATCCCATGATATCCTTGGCGTTGAGTTTGGCGATAGCAAGTGCCGGAATCGCCCAGAAAGGCTGGATGAGGTTGGTCCAAGCGTCGCCCCAAGCGATAGCCGTTCCCGTAAGACCAGGGTCAACACCGAGATCGGCACCTGCGGCGAACATAATGGGAGCCTGAATAGCCCAATGTCCCCCACCCGACGGCACAAACATATTCAAAACCGCAGCACAAAGGAAAGTCAACAGCGGATAGGTTTGCGGTGTGGAGATTGAGATGCAGGCGTCACTGATAACCGTTCCAAAACAGATGCCACTGGCACCGACACCCGTAATGATGCCCATTATACCCGCATAAAATGGGAACTGGAGAATGATGCCCGCAGCCCCCGAAGCCGCCTTGGTGAAAGCACGCACATAGTTGAGCGGCGTACCATGGAGCAACAAGCCTACGAAAAGGAATATCATGATGACCGAATTGAGGTCCAACGAACCTCCCTCGAAGCCCAAATGGATGACCAAATATGAGATGCCCAGCAGCGAGACTATCCATCCCAAAACCTTGGAATGCTCCATGCGCTCTGCCGGAGTGGGATTGGCGGGACGCTCAACGCGGATAGGTTCTTCTTCCAACAAAACGGGATCGACACACACCACATCCTTCTTGGGATGCATCAAAGAATTGACAATAGTGATGGCTGCGATGACCAGCGCAACAATGACAAGGTTGTGCGGGTCGAGAATGGTCTGCGAAACAGGCACGGGCTCGGTCAACACGCCATTGGTTGCCTTGGCGAGCGAGTCACCCGGCGTTGCCATCGTCAGAGGAATGGAACCCGAAATGCCAGCATGCCACACCACAAAACCGCTATATGCGGAAGCGATGAGCAAACGATAATCCACTCCGTTCAGCTTGCGGGCGATTTCCTTGGCAAAGATGACTCCCACTATCAAACCGAATCCCCAGTTTATCCAGCAACAGATGGCGGAAACAGCCGTAACCAAAGCTATGGCACCGGCAGGACTCTTAGGCAACGACGCCAAACTGCTGATACCCTTTTTCACCACAGGAGCTGCCGCCAAAGCGGAACCGCTCACCAACACCAATGCCATCTGCATGGCAAAAGCCAGCAAGCCCCACACGCCGCCGCCCCAATGCTCAACCACCTCGATGGGGGTCTGGTGGCAGATGGGCATGGCAAGAATGGCAGCCACAAGCGTCAGCAAGACTGCAAAGACAAAAGGTTCGGGAAGATAGCGCTGCACCAACTTTACGCAGCCTTTGATGATGGATTGGAACATACAAGTTATGAGTTTTGAGTTTTGAGTTTTAAGTTATGAGTTAAGAGTGAAAGGTCAAGGTTAAGGTCAAGGTTAAGGTCTCTATTCACTGATCACTTATCACAGGAAATATTCTTTTGAGAAAGACGTCTTTGCGGATAAGGCGATAGTGAAAATTGTAGGCTTTGTTGAAAGTCATTGTGTGATGCATCACATAGTTTCCCTCAGCGAGCATCTTGGCGATAGCCATACTGTCTTGCACATAGTTCAACGGCCGATAGTCGGAATCGATGTGAAGCAACTCAGGAACAACCTGTTCCCAAATGGTTTTCCATTCCGCCTGGGTGATGGGATTGAGTGGCCGAATGCCCTCCATCAACGCATCCACGAAAAGATCCTTGTCCAACCGTCCATCACGCAGCAGACGCACATTCACACGCACATAGTTGCCTTCGATGCCCGTAAGTTGCCAGTCGGGACCGCCCAACGAGTCGAACTCGGCGATTTCTTCGTCAATATTGCGTTTGCAAGCCTCACGGTCACGCACGATATGGCCTGGTCCAAAGCGGTCTTGGAAGGCGCTCTTGTACAAGTCTTGCAAGGTAGCATACCGCAATGTCGCCTCGTTGTGCCCCACCAAAGCGGCAGCCCACTGTGCGGGAGATTGGCACAAGCCCACTACGGCAAACAGTAGCATCGCAATCAACAAGGTAGCATTTTTCATTTTCATTGTTTGTTTGTCTTTCTCACTACAAAAATGCTCAATTCGTAGAGCAGATAGATTGGCAAAGCCACCAAAGAGAGCGTAAACGGATCGCCCGTAGGCGTAATTACAGCTGCGACAATCAAGATAACCACAACGGCATGACGGCGATATTTGCACATTTGTTCGGCATGGAGAATTCCCATTTTGGCAAGCAACCAACTCACCACGGGCAATTCAAACACAACGCCCATCACGAGGCAGAGCATCAGCATCATGGAGATGTAGGACTCCAGAGAGATGACATTCGACACGTCGCCACGCACCTGATAGGTACCCAAGAACTGGAACGTGAGCGGGAAAATCACGAAGTAGTTGAGCAACACGCCCAAAATAAACATCACATATCCGCTCGACACAGCACCCACCGCATAGCGGCGTTCGTGTGTATAGAGGCCTGGTGCAACGAAATGGAACAGCACATAAAGCACATAAGGCGAGACCACCAAAAAACCGAACCACAATGCCACTTTCATGTGAATCAAAAACTGCTGTGCAAGGTTGATGTTCACCAACTCGATATCGCTGATGGCAAGTTTGTCGGATATGCGTTCAAAAAGGCGATAAGTGATGAAGTCGCCGTCCTTGGGAGCCAAGATAATGGAAAACAGCAAGTCCTTGCAGCAGAAAGCGGCGACAGCGCACGCCACCACTGCAATAAGGATGCGCAACAAGCACCCTCGAAGTTCCTCCAAATGGTCCCAAAAGGTCATTGGGAATATTTAAGTTAAGAATTATGAGTGACCAAGTCACCAATCACTCTTCCTTCTTTTCGATGTCTTTTTCTTCAAGGTCTTTACCGTTCATACCGTCCTTGAAACTCTTGACACCTTTTCCCATTCCGTGCATGAGTTCGGGAATTTTCTTGCCACCGAAAAGCAACAATACCACCAGAACGATGATGATAATCTCCCATGTACCAATCATAAGTAGCTGCATAATATCAAGTTTTAAGTTTTGAGTTTTAAGTTTTAAGCTTTAATATATAGTCACTATTCACAAATCACAGTTCACCCATTTTCAGGTTTTCCACATATTCGTTGATGCGGGCGAGTTGGACGGGAATTTCAATTCCTTGAGGGCACTCGGTCACACACTTACCGCAAGAGATGCAATGGTCGGCTTGACGCAACTTTGGCACACTTCGGTCATAGCCCACAAGGAAAGCCCTTCTGGCTTTTCGGTAAGCCTTGGAGTCCTCGTCTGTGGAGTCATTCACCACAATCAAATCGCCCTCGTTGAGACACTTATTATAGTGCGCAAAGATACCTGGAATGTCTAATCCATAGGGGCAAGGCATACAATATTTGCATCCCGTACAGGGTACTGTGGGGAAAGTAACGTAGGTGTTTGCAATGCCTGCAAGCATCTTCAACTCATCCTCATTCAACGGAGTCATAGGTGAATAGGTACGGATATTATCTTGAAGATGCTCCATATAAGTCATTCCACTCAATACCGTAAGAATACGGGGCTGATTGGCGGCAAAACGGAATGCCCAAGAAGCAACGCTACGACTTGGTTCACGGCGTTTCATCTGGTCCACCGCATCATCATAAAGCGATGCAAGTTGCCCACCAAGCAATGGCTCCATCACAAAGACAGGGATGTTGCGTTTCTCCAACTCGCCATACAAGTATTCCGAGTTGGCGTCCTCACCCGACACCTCATGAGCATGTTGCCAGTTGAGGTAGTTGTGCTGAATAAGCACATGATCCCAATGGATTTTTTTGTGGAGGGAAAGCAAATAGTCAAACACCTTGACATCACCATGATAAGAGAAACCGAGATTGCGGATACGGCCTTTTTTGCGTTGCTCCAGCAGATAGTCCAGCATTCCGTTGTCGAGAAAACGACGTTTGAAAGTCTCCATAGGATCCAACTCGTTGCCCGCTTCGTCTCGTCCTGAAAGTCCCATGCAGTGGAGCATCAAGTAATCGACATATTCCACCTGCAGTTCCTTCAGCGAGTTCTCGAACATTGCAATGCTGGCTTCGCGGCTCCAGGTGTTGCACCTCATGTTAGAAAGCTTGGTTGAGATGAAATATTCATCTCTTCTATGGCGACTCAACGCCACTCCCACGGAATGTTCAGAACGGCCCTTGCAGTATGGCGGCGCCGTGTCGAAGAGGTTGACACCGTGCGCGATGGCATAGTCAAACATCTCATTGATGCGATCTTGGTCGAGTTCCTGATCCTCTTCACGTCCACTTTCGCCAGCAATCGTCGGAAGGCGCATACAGCCAAATCCCAACAGCGAAACCTTGTCGCCGTGCAAATTCTCGCGATAAGTCATCTGGTCGGTAGGCACCTCGCCAAGTTCAAAACCTTCTGCGACAACCTCATTGGGATGGTCGCAGCCCACGGAGACAGCCGCCGTTGCCAAGGCTCCTCCACCCAAAACTTTCAAAAATTCCCTTCTATCCATGTTTCTTGAAACCTTTTGGTCAATCGACAACCACTATCTACTATCCGCACTCGAGCGAATGGCTTTGCGATGGCTGTTTTTCAGCCAAAGTCCATAAACCTCGCTCACATTGCCTGCAGTGGTGAATGAATGGATATTGTTATCTTTAAGGAATGACATCAATTTGGAAAATTCATCCTTTGTGAGCAGCGAAACCAGCTCGATGGATTTTTCGCCAGTGTAGCCACCAATAACTTCATACATGGTACAACCTCTATGCAGGTCGTTGATGATGAACTGACGGATACGGTCGTAATCTTGCGACACGATGCAGATACGCTTCTTATTGTTAAGCGTTGCAGTAAAGTAATCCACCACAATGCCGTTAATCCAAGTGCCAATCAAGCCAATCACAACCATACGGAAATCGTTGATAAAGAAAGCCGTGCAGCAAATTACCGCGCCCGCAATACTTACCGAAGCGCCAATGTCGAAATGGAGATACTTATTAACGATTTTGGCAAGGATATCCAAGCCACCCGTAGAGGCATTGATGCTGAACATCAAAGCTTGCGAAGCACTCAGCAGCAAGACAAAGCAGCAAAGATCCAACCACGGATCACCCATTACAGAGGTCGCACCCGTAACGCTGTTAGGTACAGCGATACTCGTCCAAGGCATGATTTTGTCCCAAACATCAGTCAAAGGACCAAGAATCATGGCCGTATAAACTGTTTTGATACCAAATTCATGGTCAACAAGGATATAGGCCAAAATCAGCAATACCGCATTGATGACGGCAATAAGTACCGAAAGCTTCACTTCCCAACCCATCGCACCAAAAATATTGCACAACACGATGGAAAGACCAGAGATAGTTCCGATAATCAGCTTGCTGGGAACCAAAAAATAGTAAACCGCAGCCGCCGTAACCATCATACCCAAGGTCATGACGATAAGTTCCTTCCAAAACTTGAAGGTTTTCACCACACTTAATGTTTTGATAATGTTATTCATAGTTTGTTTATTATTAATTATTTATTAGATTCACAAAATATTTTGAGTCTTTTGCTACAATTGAATATGTTCTGTTCTTCCTTCTACATAGATAGCGCTAAAAGGCCTTACGGGACAGAGATATTCACACTTGCCACAGCCAATGCAACGGTTTTCGTTAACCGCAGGAATCGTATGTCCCGTAGCGGGATCCGAAACCATCTTGATGGCGCCTGCGGGACATTTGGCGGCACAGTTGCCGCAATTCTCGCCCTTTGCGGAGAGGCAGTTATGCTTGACCACAACGGCATAGCCGATGCTTATGGAACTCTTTTCCGCCACCGTGATGGGCTTGATGGCACCCGAAGGACATACGTCGGAGCAACGCGTACATTCGGGACGACAATAGCCTCGCTCAAACGACATCTCGGGCTGGAGCAAAGTCTGCAAGCCCGTCGAAGGACGCAACACCTGATTGGGACATTCGCTCACGCACAACTGACATGAAGTGCAATGTTTCGCGAAGTTTCTATCACCCTTGGCTCCTGCAGGCTTGAGCTGCTGGTTGCGTTTAGGCACTTGCTTGTCCTCTATCACAGCCAATCCACCATCCACCTTGTGTTCCTGTGCGGAAACTGCAAAACCAGCCGTAACCGCGGCAGTAGTCACCACAAACTTTCGGCGCGAGCTGTCGCACTCCTCGGTCTCCTGCTTGGCACAACCGACAAACTTATACTTGATGGCGTCCGACTTGCAGTTTTCTAGACAATCCATACACGCCACGCAACGGGAAGCGTCAATCTTATGATGTTCCATATCGATGCACATAGCCTTGCATTTCTTGCCACACATTCCACAACCTTTGCATTTCTCGGTATCAATAACGGGTTTGAAGAGCGAAAAACGAGACACTAATCCGAGCACCGAACCCACGGGGCAGATGGTGTTGCACCACAAACGGCCCCAGCGGAACGAAAGCAAGCCAATCAACACGAAAGTAACGGCGGCAACAATCAACGCCACGCCACTCTTCAACCACACATCAACACTATAGAAGGCATAGCTGTCGAAATGGGCGGCGGCAGTAGCCAGAAGATTGTTAACCCATATATATACAGGCTGCAACAGCGAAGAGGCTATACGACCGTAAGCAGCGTAAGGAGCGATAAGTACCGCAACGGCATTGAATCCCAACACCATCAGCACCACAAACAATGCCAAAACGATATAGCGCAACCAGTTGTGAGCTTTGGTGTAGTGGAATCTATGCTTCCACACCTTGCCGCCAATCCACGAAAAGCAATCTTGCATCACACCCAAAGGACATATCACAGAGCAATAAATCCTTCCGAAAAGCAACGTGAGCAACAGCAAACCCACAACTACGACGACATTGCAAGCCAATACGGCCTGCAGAAACTGCATCTTTGCCATCCAGCCCAGATAGAGGTGCAACACCCCCGTGACGTCAAGCAGCAACAATGTAATGCCCAAGAAAAACAACGTCGCCAAAAAGATCCTGATTTTACGAAGCATCTGATATAAGTTAAGAGTTACGAGTTAAGAATTAAGAGTTAATGGTCAAGGTTAAGGTCACTATTCACCGCAATTTGTTTTTCAAGAAATGGCCGCGGGAAGCGAGAAAATAGCCCGAGACACCCAAAAGGTTCACCACCCAAGCCATCCAGAATGCCCACGCATAGCCTAGATGTTCCGCCACAATGCCTCCCAAAAGAATGCCAATTCCGATGCCCGTGTCCCAAGCCACCAAAATAGAGGAGTTTGCCGTGCCCCTTTGTGTATGAGGCGCAAGGTTGATAAACATTGTTTGGTAGGCGGGATACATGTGGCCATTGCCCAAACCGATGATAAAGGCGGCTCCATAGTAGCCTATCGCGTTGGGGACGGCGGCAAAAAGCAGATAGCCCATAAGCGAGATGCAGACGCCAATGGTAGCATTGCGCGTCACCTTTCCGTCTCTAAGGGCATGGTTTCCCGTAAGACGAGAAAGAATGAGACCTACCGAGAGTAGCAGGAAAAAGACTCCCGAACCGCCCTCAATGCCAAGTTTCTCCCTTCCGTAAATTGCCACATAAGTGGACATTACGCCATAAGAGCAAGCAAAGCAAACCATATTAAGCGCCAGATGCCATCCCTTCAACAAGAAGAAACGGTCGAGCGAAATCTTTTTCTTGTCAGGCAGCAACTCACGGGGTTCCAACTTCACCGTGCAGTCTATCACCATGCCCAACGCAGCCACAAGCATGGCAATGATGAACAGAATGTCGAAATTGTGGGTAGTCTCGTAAATCCAAATGGCGACAGATGGACTGATAGCGCTGGCGATGTTGTTGCTCAGTCCATAATAGCCAATGCCTTCCGCCCTGCGGCTCGGGTGAAGTACGTCAATTGCCACGGTGCTGTTGCTTACCGTAGTGGCACCGAAAGGCGCGCCATGCAACGTTCTCACGATGGCAAACAGCAGCAACGAACCCGCCACGATATAGCCTGCAAAGAACAGGAAAAACAATGTAAAGCAAAGTATCAAGACTTTCTTGCGCGGAAAACGGTCCACTATGTAGCCGCTAAATGTACGCGAGAGCAACGCCATTACCGTGTAGCCAAAAAGCACCACGCCAATCATGTGCTTGTCTGCGCCGAAAGTGTCCTTCAGGTAAATGGGCAACAGCGGCGTAAGCAGCATAAAAGAAAAGAAAATCATAAAATTAGCCAGCCACACTTTTGTGTAGTTGCTATTCCATAATTTTTCTTCGTGATTATTCATATTGGGTTAACAGTAATCTTTGATATATGATCTGGCAACAGGGACCTCACTCGGATCGGCAATTATCAATTAATCAAGTTATGTAGCGTTGCATAGACCGTCAGGCCCGCGACGGACTTGATGCCCGTTTTTTCGGTGATGTGCTTGCGGTGGCTATTGACGGTGTGAATGGATAGATTCAGCCGTTCGGCGATTTCTTTGCTGCTCAATCCTTTGGCGACAAGCACCAAAACCTCGGTCTCGCGGTCGCTGAGTTCGCCTTCCTCTTGCGGAATGAGAAGCCGTTCCTCGATGATGGAGTGTTTCTCGATGTCCTCGGCAAACTGCAAGATTCCGAATACCAGTTCCACAACCTCTTCGGTCATGTATTCGCCAGGAATGTATTTATAGACAATTTGCGTCAAGTCTGACAAACGATCTTTGAGGTTGGTGTGCGACTGCACAAAGCCGTTTGCCATGCTGCGCGCCGTTTTGTCGCCTGTCAGCAACTTATGCAGATAAGGGAAAAGCTCCTTTTCTTCCTGTTCCAGATGTTCGCGCACCTCCCGCTTGTAGTCCTCAAAATATCTTTTCAGAACCTGTGCGGTACGGTCGCCGCCACTCGCGGCGATGTTGTTCAAGTGGCGCTCCATGTGCGGCAGACGCTCGTCGATATAGTAACGGTGAGAAGCAGTAAGATAGGGTATCAACTGCGAGAGGTCGGTGCGCGCCAACTCGTCGTTGTCGGGCAGGTAGTCGTCGAAGGAATAGATGTTGCAAATCAGCAAGAAAAAGTCGGTAGCGATGCCATATTCCGCACACACCTCCCTTACGGTACAATCGCCGAAACCAAGTCGGATGCCAAATCGGGGCAGCAACAGAATGATGTTGTTGTTGGCGGCCACCAATTCCGCCATTTTCATCCTCTCCGAAAACAACTTGTTGCGCATCTATTTTTCAGTTTTAAGATTCAAGTTTTAAGTTTTAAGCGAATAGTCCTTTCAAGTCACTGCCAAGTTTTAGTTTTGAGCGAATATCAGGTTCTTTGTCAACAATTCAACGACAATCATTTGTAGTCCGCATCTCATTTCTGTTTAACTTGCAAAGATACGTTTTTTAATTGACAATTGACAAATGATAATTGATAATTATTCATACAACGAAATATTCGCCACCCACAAAAACACGGCCGCCCGCGCCGAGGGCGCGGGCTGACTAATTATCAAGAAATTAATACTTATTTCTTAACGATTTTCTGTACGTTTACACCTTCGTTGGTGAGGGTGCGAACCATGTAGATACCGTTGGCGAGGTTGCTGATGTCAATAGAACCAGCATTCTCGGAAGCGAGTACGCAACGACCGGTAGCGTCCATGATTTCAACCATCTTAACGCCCTCGGCAACAACATTCAACTGAGCGGTTGCGGGGTTAGGATAGATGGAAACCTGAGCGTTCTCAACATCGTTGATTCCAACGCCATTGTTCATTACAACATGGATGTTGCGGCCATAGGAGTTGGTGGCATTCACTTCAATACGGCTTGAAGTAACGGTGGCACTACCATCTTCCATAAACCAAAGAGGAGTGGTGATACCCTGACCATCTTCTGACAAATAGCCAGCGAAGGAAGGATAAACGCTATTGTTCTGAACACCAGAAGAAGCCAATATAGTACCGGGCATCTGAGAGTCATCAACAAGATAGGTGCCAGCGGGGATAGAAGCACCAGATTCTGCATCGCCAACGAAAACAATCATTTGTGCAATAGCATTGGTTGTGGCAGACTCGCCAGAAACATAGATTACGCCATAAGTAGCGAGATCGCTATCGTCGAACTCAACTTCAGAAGCGGTGAATTCCTCATCATAATCCTGATCCTGAGCATCGTAAGGCATACCTGTAGGAGCGTTGGGATCGTCGGTCAAGGTAATGAGTGCGTCGGTCATAGAAGCATATCCCATCTGAGCCAACATATAGATGTAATAGTCAATTGCTAAAACCTCAAAACTCTCGTTGATTGTAAAAGAGCGGGTGCCATTGGAGAAGCTACCATTGAAGTTGTACAGAGGATATTCGGTACCAGAGTTTACAAAAGTGATGGTGAAAGAACCAGTAAGGTCATCAACGGTGTCGTCAACACCAGCAGCAACAATGGCGTAGGTGGTAGAACCATCAATAGTATAGCTACCAGCAATGGTAGTAGCAGAAGAGGTAACTACATCGACTTCCAGCACGAAATCGTCACCATTGAAGAACTGGAAACCCCAATCACCAACAGTCTCCGTGTAACTGCCCCAATATACAGCCTGAGCGTCAGTAGCAGTTATGGCGCCGTCTTTGGTAGGCAATACTGCCTCATGAGCTTTGCCCAAGTAGTTGGTAATGAGCTGACGCTCGAAACTAGTCTTCTCAACGCCACCAAACAATTTGTGGCCTCTGTTGACCATTTGTGCAGATGCTACCATGGAAATCATGGCGACAAAAGCAAAGCAAGTAATACTTTTTTCATTGTTTTTCCGCCTCGTTATAAACCATCAGGCACATCGGTTTTATAAATTTTAATTATTAACAAGTCAAATAATTTCCTCAATTTGAAAGGTTGTGCAAATATACAAACAAATTCACAATCAACAACTACATTTAGCAATATTTAGCAATCATTTTTGCACAATTAAGAAACAATTTGGGACAATTGTCGAACTGTTGATTTGTCGAACTGTTGATTTGTTTTTTCTTTCATACAAAGGTTCGCAATAGCATTTGCAAACGGTCCAAAATGAAATACAATGCCAGGCATGCCACCACCGTGGCCAAAGGGGTTAGTAGATAGGCAAGGATTTGAAGCGGGAAGGTTGCTCCAATATGCGAGATTTGGCGCATCACGGACGTAAGCAGAAAGATATGAGAGGCATAGACGAAAAAGGAGGACTTGGAAAGGAATGGACGAGGATGTAACCGATCTTTTCGGAACCCTTGTTCCACAAATCCCACCACAGCGGTAATGGCGGCAAGTCCGTAGGCTGTGATGAGCAGTCGCTTGGGGAAATCGGAACAGCCCACCTTCGTAGCCTGCAGCCACACTAGTGGCACCAGCAACACAAAAGCCACCACCCCGCCCCATTTACGCCAACGCAGTCCTACGCTTACAATGTCTTTTCCACAAATGCCGAAGGTGGCGCCCAAAAGGAACCACAGCGTGCTGGAAGCGGAAAAGCCTGAAACAGGAATCCACACATTGGCAAGATGACACACTGCCACAACAGCAAGCGGCAGCCACCGAAAGCGCTTGACAAGCTGGTAAAACAGCGGCGCAAAAAGCACCAACACCATAAGATCTCGTACAAACCAAAGCGGTGCCAGCAAAGGTCCCGTGGAATAGACATCCGACAACAAAAGGCTGGATGTGTGGCCAAAAAGATGGCTGTCCCAAAAGATATGCCAGCCTCCCATTGCGTGGAAACGCAGCCATAATGCCGACAATGGCTTGGCACCCGCAAGCACACCACCTACGGTCGTGGGACTGAGATGCAACGCATAAAGCGCAATCCACAAAATGTAAGGCAAAAGCAACCTATGGACACGTCTCCTGAGTTTGTTTCCATACACCTTCCAACTCCAGTCATCCATCTGATAGAAAAACAGATAGCCAGAAATCAAGAAGAACAGCGGCACGGCAAAGCTTGGCAACGCGCGCGAAAACAGCACCCGAAACAACGCAAAAATCGAATCTTGGGCGCAAGGGTCAGACGCTACACAAGAGGCACATAAAGGCGGATTGCCGTAGCTATGGATAAACACCACCGCCACGGCAAGAGGGAAACGGAGCCAGTCGAGAACCGCTATAGAACCTTTGGACTCCATTGATTTGTCTTCGACTATCTTTTCACGAATTTCTGGACATCGACGCCTCTCTCTGTGAGGGTACGCACCATGTAAACGCCTTTTTCGAGAGTACTCACGTCAAGCATTCCCGCCTGAGAACGTTCCATTACAATACGGCCATTCAAATCAACAACTTGTATGCTCTTTACGCCCTCGGCAGTCACATTCAGTTGCGTAGTGGCGGGATTGGGGAAGAGGTTCACCTCGGCGGTTTTCACACTCTCAATACCCACGGCAGAGCCTGTAATGTTGATTGTAGAGCCGAAATAAGAGCCCAACGTGCCCTGAACGTTTATATAACCATCCGACTGTGAAAGCGTGAGCGTGCCATCGGTAATGAAGAACACATTGTAGTGGTCCAAATCCACGTAACCTTCGTCATCGTAGCCCGTAACAAAGGACATATAAAGTTCATAGCCCTCGTAACCAGCACTATAAAGGATTGTTCCAGGAGTCTCATCGCTCGGATCTGCTCCGACGGCATAAGTGCCATAAATTGAGCCATTTGAAGGCGTATAGCAAACCATATTGGCCACATAGCCCGAGGTGGCGTCATAAACATCCAAATAGAAGAAACCATCATAGACCTCTGTCTCAATACGATTGCTGTTGATGGTAACCGTTTGCGGAATAATAGGTTCAACCGAATAGGCATCTTCGGGTTGTTCCGTCAAGTCATAGACCATAACATCTCCCGAAAAAGTGAATTCCGCAACCGTACCGGAATCGGTAACGAAGTTCATCGTCATATTGGCGTTGCTTTCGGTTCCCGCAATGGTAGCACTGCCCGAAGCCACAGGCTCGATGCTGACGACAGAACCATCTTCTATGGTGTAAAGCAGCGTACCATCGTAGCCATAGCCAGGATAACCTATGCTTGCATACACATCATAACCCTGGACGATGGTGTTGGGGTCGTACGTACTGGAAACAACATAGTTGCCAGCTGCGGGGAAAAGCGCGCTGTTGACGGATGGCGCAATAACGTACATCAGCAACAGGTATCCCGTGCCTGTAGGATTGAATTCTTCGTCGAGGCTCACATTGCCAGTACCGAAATAGAAATCAACTTCGACTTGGCTACCGGTTACTTCCAGATAGTCCTGTCCATAGTAATCGGCCTCGATAACGTGGAGCGTATCAGTAACAACCGATTTGGGCACCTGGTGGTGGGAAGATGGCATCGATTGCGCAGCAATACGGTTGTGTCGGCTATTCTGAAACGACGGATTTACCATAACGGATTTCTGAGCCATCACACAAGTGGACACAATGACAAATGTAAAAATGAATGCATAGATTTTTTTCATGACAAAAATATTTTCAAGTGTTGATTTATTCTTGATAATAGACCCTCTTTACGCGGGGCGACACGGACGTGAGGATTTCGTAAGGGATAGTGTCTGCCGCATCGGAAATCTCTTGCAACAAGGTGGCGTCGCCGAAAATGATCACATCGTCGCCCTCCTGACAAGGAACTCCTGTAACATCCAAAAAGCACATGTCCATGCAAACGCTGCCAATAATCGGAACCAAGGAACCGCCCACCGAGACCTTGCCTCGTTCATAGCCCAAGCGTCGGTTGAGTCCGTCGGCGTAGCCAATGGGGATAATGGCAATCATGGAGTCGCGCTGCGCAATCCAACGACGGTTGTATCCCACCGAGTCGCCTTTGGGTATCGGCTTAATCTGCGAGATTCGGGTCTTGAGTCTGCTTACCGGCGTGAGTTGCTTTTGCACTTCCGCGTCGGGAGCAATACCATAAAGGCCTATTCCCAAACGCACCATGTCCATCTGTGCATCGGTAAAACGGGTGATGCCCGATGAATTGAGTATATGACAGCAGATATCCTCCTTGTGGAGCCCTGACTTCAATGCGCCGCTCCATTCCTTGAAAAGATCGATCTGACGCTGCGTAAAAGCGTCCATTTCGGGATCCTCGCTGCAGGCAAGATGCGAGAAGATGGACTGGACCTCCAAGACGCAGTCTGGTGCAGAAAACCGATTAACGAGTTCCACAATGTCGCTTCCCGAGAAGCCCAAACGGTGCATGCCCGTGTCAAACTCGACATGGACGGGGATTTTTCTGCCATCCGACCCCATGAGGCGAGCCGTCTCGGAAAAACGTTCAAAAACGCGGAAACTATAGATGTCGGGCTCAAGCTTGTAGCGCACAATCACATCAAAGCTCTCCTCTTCCGGATTCATTACCATGATAGGCAGCGTGATGCCATTGCGACGCAGTTCCACGCCTTCATCGGCATACGCCACGGTGAGGTAATCTACATGGTTGTACTGCAAGGTACTGGCAATCTCAACCTTTCCAGCACCGTACGACGCAGCCTTGACCATCGCCATAAGTTTTGTGGTTGGCTTGATGAGTGAGCGGTAGTAGTTGAGATTACGCACCATGGCATCAAGGTTGACTTCCATGATAGTTTCATGCAGCTTGCGTTGCAGCATCTTGGCGATATCCTCGAAATGGAAATCGCGGGCGCCCTTGAGCAGGATGGTCTCGTTTTCGAATTCCGACACGTCTTGGTCGCGCAAGAACGAAGCTGTAGAAGGATAGAACACCGCGTTCATATCAGAGAAAAACACCTTGTTGCGTATCAACGCGTCGCCCACTCCAATAAACCTATTCACACCGTATTGATGCAACATGTTTGCCACTTGGACATACAAATCCTGCTCCGCCATACCTGTCTGCATAAAATCACTCATTATCAAAGTCTTGTTAAAATGCTGACGGTCGTGTTGCATAAAATCCAAAGCAATAATCAACGAATTGACATCCAAGCTGTAGCTGTCGTTGATAAGGAGGCAATTGTTCACGCCCTCGCCCATCTCGAGACGCATCGATACCGGCGTGAGCGACAGACACTTCCGTGCCACATCATCGTTCGAATAGCCCAAGCAGAGAAGCAACGTGATGCAATGCATGGCATTCTCAAGCGAAGCGCGATCCAGGAATGGAATCACAATTTCGGAAGTCGTATCTTGGTAACGCACCGTAACTTTTGTGGAATGTTCCAACGTGGTGGTCTCCACCAGTTGTACCTCATTGTCGGCCGACTTGCCCCAGGAAAAGAGGCGTACATGCCTGAAAGTCTCCACTTCCGACAATGCGTTTTGTATTTCCTTATGGTCGGCGCAATATATGAGCGTGTCGCAATGCGTAAACAGTTGCAGTTTTTCGGCTATCTTCTGCTGACGGGACAAAAAATGCTCGTCATGTGCCTGGCCGATATTGGTGAAGATTCCAATGGTGGGGGCAATTACCGAACGAAGACGCTCCATCTCACCTGGTTCGGAGATTCCCGCCTCAAAAACAGCCACCTCATGGTCGTGCGACATCTGCCATACCGACAAAGGAACGCCAATCTGAGAGTTATAGCTTTTGGGACTGGAAACAACCTTCTTGTCGTCGGAAAGCATCTGAACAATCCAATCCTTCACGATGGTCTTTCCGTTGCTTCCCGTAACGCCCACAACAGGTATTTGAAACTGCGCACGATGGACTGCCACAAGTTGCTGAAGCGCCATCACAACGTCCTTCACATACCAGAAATTTGCCTTGTCCAACACCTCAAAACGTTCCTGGTAAAGCGCCAACGAATCAAATGGGACAACAAAATTACGGACTCCTTTGGCATAGATGCCTTCTATATACTTGCACCCAGAATTGCGCTTGGTGGTGATGGCAAAGAACAACGAATGTTCCGCATCACGCATTTTACGACTGTCTGTGAGGAGTTCCTGCAAATCACATTCGGGATCAACAATTCGATCTATTGCCGACCTGAACACCGAAGTCAAATCTTTTGCTTTCATTGATATATGACGTTTGACGTTAACTATATAGACGTATGATGCAGTGCCTTGTCAGCTAAAAAGCCTTACGTCTTTGAGATAGCATAGTACCCCAAGCGACACTGCAAACATTTTTTGTTTTTGCAATATTCGTTATAAAGTTGGATAAGTGCCTGTGATTGAAAAGCGTTCTCCACTCCAACACCTGCATTATTCCAATAAGTGACAATCTTGTTTTTCTCCGGACGCAGTTGCGTCAAAAGTTCCAAAGCCAATTCCTTATGTTCTTCCGATCCATGCTGCACACCATATTCAAACAACAAAGGAATCCACGCGTTGATGATCAATCCAACCACAAATGGCTTACCAGTGGTTTTCTTGCAAGGACGCGACGGCGCATCAAACTGATAATGAGTAGTCCAATAATCCGACGCTGCAACCATAAAGAAAGACTCCAAACGCTCCAAGTCGCTGGAATCCAGCAACTGGGAGAATAGATTGGGGTTCTTGGCCAACAGTTGTGCAAACTGACTGATACGCAAGGTTGGAAATGCCGAAGGTCGCAGACGGAAAAAACGCCACAAATGGCCTGCCAAAGGCGACAATTTGGCACCAGCGCGCAAGGCGGTGTAGTCCGACCGCAAAAGTTGCGGATAGTCATCCTGGAAATCCGACTCCAACAAACCTGCCTGACCAAAAAGCAAAGCCTCCAAACGTTGCGGATTGTCCTTCCAACGAGACAGTAGCCTATAGTCGGTGGCTTTCGCCAAAAGTTCAAATGTCAATGCGTTGGTCACGCCGCCAAAATAATGGGCAATCATCCAATAGCAAACGTGTTCCCAACTGCCATTGGACTCCTTTAGCATCCTTCGCACCATCTCGGTTTTACGTTGGAGGCGTTCCACCAGCAAACGCTCAAGGTAGGCGTTGAACTGTACGGAAGGAATGTCGTGAAGTTTATCTGCGCAAGCGATCTCCCTCGCATCGGGAGGAGCGAGCAACGCCTCGTAATTGTTCCAAAGCACTATCGGAATAAAATGCTTGAGTTCCACCGTTGGGAGCTTACGTTCCCCACATACCAAGACCTCGGCGTCATGCTCATACACCACATGCAGTACCACATTATCGTAGGCATGGTCTTGGGAATGACGATGCTTGTTCCAATCCGACGACTTGACATGAACTTCCACATTTCCAGCCCACTCCATATCGCCAATACGGAGCCTACTTGAAATAAAATCCGGACCGGCATCACGATTCAGCATTCCTACATTCATCACACACACCAACTGTCCATCCGTTGTGGTCAACGGACCTTCCAGCAACTGATATTGCCATACATACTGTAGAAAAGCTTCCGTCAAGGGTTAATCGAGAATCGAGAATTAGTTAAGAGTTAAGAGTGAAAGATCAAGGTTAAAGTCAAGGTTAAGGTCAAGGTCAAAGTCAAAGTCAAGGTCAAGGTCAAAGTCAAGGTTAAGGCCTCCCAATCATCAATTGAAAAGGTCTTTCATCTTGTCAAAGAAACCGCGTTCCTGCTTGGTGGGATTGGGTTGGAAATTGGGGCTCGCATTGAGTTTCGACAACAGTTCCTTCTCTTCTTTCGTCAAGTTCTTGGGCACCCATACATTCACAGCTACCAACAAATCGCCTCTGCCATAGCCGTTTACATCAGGCAGACCTTTTCCTTTCAAACGCAGCACCTTTCCCGAAGGAGTGCCTTGATCCACCTTTACCTTCACCTTGCCATTGAGCGTAGGAAGTTCCAAGGTGCATCCCATGGCAGCATCTGCGAATGTGATAAAGGCATTGTAGAACAAGTTGCTCTCCTGACGTTCAAACTGCTCGTGAGGAACCTCTTCCACAAGAATAATCAAATCGCCCGGCACGCCACCATGAGGAGCGGCGTTGCCCTTTCCCGACATGGAGAGTTGCATTCCATCGGAAACACCCGCAGGGATATTGATGGTGATGACCTCTTCGGCCTTTACGATACCCTCGCCATTGCAATCGCGACATTTGTCCTTGATGATACGACCTTCACCGCCGCAATGAGGGCAAACCGACTGGGTCTGCATCTGACCAAACATAGTGCGCTTCACCTCCAACACGACGCCCTGCCCGTTACAATGCGAGCAAGTCTCGTAGCTGTTGCCGCGCGCGCCGCTGCCGCCGCAGGTCTTACATGGCACGTATTTGTTGACCTTAATCTTCTTCTCCGCGCCCTTGTCAATCTCTTCCAGGGTCAATTTCACCTTGATGCGTAGGTTGGAACCGCGCATCTGAGGACGACGCTGCTGGCGCTGGCCTCCAAAGCCTCGGCCGAAACCGCCGAAACCGCCACCAAAAATATCACCAAAGATATCGCCGAACTGAGAGAAGATGTCGTCCATGTTCATTGAAGCGCCGCCAAAACCGCCATTGCCATCCAATCCAGCATGGCCAAACTGGTCGTAGCGTGCCTTCTTGTCAGGATTACTCAGCACATCGTATGCCTCGGCCGCCTCCTTGAATTTTTCCTCTGCCTCCTTGTCGCCAGGGTTGCGATCCGGGTGATACTGCAAAGCAAGTTTCCTGTAAGCCTTTTTCAGCTCGTCAGGAGTGGCATTCTTGCCTACGCCAAGGACTTCGTAATAATCTCTTTTTGCCATTGTATGTTTCGCGTTGAGCGTTGGAAATTCTATTAGATAGCGACGACAACCTTTGCATAGCGCAAGACCTTGTCGTTGATAAAGTAACCTTTTTCAACGACATCTATCACAGTGTTTTTCTGCGACTCGTCGGCTGCGGGGAACTGGGTAACTGCCTCATGAAGAGAATCGTCGAACTTGGCGCCTTTTGCTTCAATAGGTCTCACACCCTTCTGCGACAAGGTATTCATCAACTTGTTGTAAATCATGGTAACACCCTCTTTGGCGTTTTCGTCGGTCATTGCCTGCAATGCACGTTCCAAATCGTCAACAATGGGGAGAATGGATTTCAACACGTCCTTTCCACCGTTGAGAATCAGTTCGGCCTTTTCCGACTGGGTACGTTTTCTATAATTCTCATATTCAGAATAGGTACGAATATATTTGTCGTTCAATTCAGCGAGTTTTTCACCCAATTCCTGAATCTTCTGGGCGGAATCATCGTGTTTGAAGCATTTCTTTTTCTTCTCTTTTTTGGAGGTTTGCTCCTGTTCTTGTGACTCCTGGACTTTCTCTTGTTGCCCTTGGTCCTCACACTGTTGCATTTTTTCTTGTTCGATATTATCAGTATTTTCCATAACGAGTTTTGTTTGAGTATAGAAGGTGATTGGTTTTAGGCATTTACAATGTTTCCAATCATCTCAACATTCATATCTCCTTCAAGTTTCTTGCCAAAGAAGTCTGCACTGACACTTTGTCACCACTTGAACACATCCATCCATTTTTTGGGACGTCTGCTGTCTTTCCAATTAAAGCCTTTAAGGCGCTGCATGTCAAGCGGGAACTGCGCGATGGGATAAGCCTGCATGTCAGGATTACCATAGGTCACCAGCCTGTCGGGCTTGCGTTCCTTGAAATAAATACGCATGTCCGACCCCATGCCGGCATTCACCCCAATCAGGGAGAGGTTGCCCGCACTATCTGATTCGGTAAGATAATAGACCATTTGGGCGCTGCCCAGAATATCGGCATAAGTAGGTTCGCCAGCGGTGTCAAAATAAACGATTGTATTCTTTCCTTTCAGCTGATTGTATTTCAATGTATCAACCATTTCCACCGAAAGGCTGTTGGTCTTAAGCAACACTTTACGCAATCCTTTCTCGCCATGATACAGATCTATAGTGTCGGACGTGCACTGGAACGACTCATACCAAACAACGGGATCGTAATAGAGGTGCATCAACGAATCGGGAACGGAGAAGAAGCACGAATCACACATAGCCTGAACGTCCGAGCGAAAAGACTTTACATGATGATACGCCATCACGCTCTGGAACTGCTGCAAGGAATCGTTGGTCACAAACAGCGAGTCGGCATGCATAAACACGGTATCACCCTCATAGACAAAAAACACCAAGGCGCTATCGGTGACGAAGGAAAGATGTCGTTGCTGGTCGCTCTCGCCATAGCGTCCCGTGCAGGTGACATCATTCACGGTGTCGCGCAATTTAACATTGCCATAAGCCTTTCCATACTCACGATCGACATAATAATGGAGCGTGTCGCAGGTCAGGATTTTTTCCTCGGTTTGGACGTAGGAAGACTTGGTGGAATAGGCGTAGCGCGTGCTGGTATTGTAAGAACCGCACTCGCTATAAATCGTCGTGGAATCGCTATAGATATGCGTTGGTGAAGTGAAATCCACCACTTCGGTCACCGTGTTGTAAACCAGCGTGTCGGTTTTGAGCAACGCCGACGAATCCTGCAGCACCACATGACGGTAGATATGGAAGACCTTGGTATTTGCGTCATAATATCCCTCGCGGCTGTCCAAAATACGGTCGTCTTTGGTGGTGTGACCCCAAGTTGTATAGGTGGCTGTATTGGTATTGCGGTCGAAAAGCAGGTGCGGAGTCTTGAGAACAGTGCCGCCATCAATGAACACAACCGTGTCGTCCCACACATCCACCACTCTCGCCATACCGTCGTAATAAAGCTGGTCACCATAGATGAACGTAGTGTCCGACAGCACAATCTTCACATTGCGAAACGCCGTAAAATCGTTGATTTCCATATTCAGCAATGCCGAATCGGCATACAGAACCATGCCTTCATGCGTAGCCTTTACCCCGCCATAGAGCACCCATTCGTCGGGATTGTCGGAGTTTCGAGACCCCATTCCAGCCTCATACTCAATAATCTTCTGGGCCGATACCCCATAAGAGCACAAACAAAACAGTAAAATCAGTATGTGACGGTACTTCTTCATAGAAACTGCAAAGATACGAAATTTTAGCGAACTGGAGGTTATGCGTTAAGAGTTAAAATCAAATCAACAATTCCTTAATTCCACGATTTGCCAATCGTTCAGAGGGGTTTGATGGGCAGCAATGTGCTGTGCGATACGAAACGATTATGAACAGAAAGGTGCGACTCAAAGATTTGAGTCGCACCTTTCCCTCACGGAATATCAAATATTTCTTATTTAGTGGTGCGAGAACCAAGACGGTCCATAGCACAACGGAAACCAATCCAAGAAGTAGAGCGATCCTGGTCGTAGAAGCGGCGGGTGCCTGCCTGCATCCAGTAAGCACGGTCGTTCCAAGAACCACCCTTCACCACTCTAACCTTGTTGCTGAGCAAAGAGGTAACGTCGGACTGACGAGCGGTGGTACGACGATACATCATGTTGGTAACGCTGTCGGGATTGGAGAGCAAGCTTGCAGCCTCTTCGTCCATTTCCTCGTCAGAATCGGTGTTCATCACCCATTGGTCGATAGCGGCGTTTCCAGAATAGTCGTAAATGCTGGAAGCATAGTCGCCATCAAGGTAGTTGATGTTGTCGGCCTGACGATAGTTGCGACGGTTGTTGTCGTCATCGATGTTCTTGTAGATGATGCTACCAGTGGTATCGTTGATAGCGATTTCGTCGTCAATATAGGTAGGAGCCTTATAAACATTACCACGGAATGGATTTTGGTCGTCGCCACCGATGGGATTAACATCCTTACGATAGACATCCATGCACCATTCGCT
Organism: Candidatus Colimorpha pelethequi; assembly: GCA_018064245.1. GTDB lineage: Bacteria > Bacteroidota > Bacteroidia > Bacteroidales > P3 > Colimorpha > Colimorpha pelethequi. The sequence goes on along the minus strand of JAGHVO010000017.1, from coordinate 2,506 downwards.
GACGTTGCCAGCCATGTGATACAAACCGTAGTCGTTGGGGAAGTACCACTTTACAGGAGCGGTATAGTCCCAACCATCGTTGAGGTTACCAGCCACGCCCATAGCGTCGCCACGAGAGCGCTTGAAGTTGGCGAGGAACTGACCGTAATATTTCTTGTTGGCGGAGCGCAAGCTCTGACCAGCCCAAGGATAGGTCTTGTGCTCAACGATACGCTCGTCGTAAGTGTTTCCTACTATGCCGAGGGCTGCAAATTCCCATTCGGCCTCAGTGGGCAGACGATAAGAAGGCAGCAAGATACCATCGGTTCTACGTACTCTTCTAGGTTCGCCACCGGCTGCGGGGTCGAGATTCTCAAGCTCTTCGCCAGCCTCGCCTCTGTACTGACCGGCAAGATAGACATCGGTCTGGAAAGCCGACTCGCCATTCAGGTCGGTCTGGTCGAGCAAGATGATGCCCATATCTACGAGGATCTTCTCGTTTACGCGGTCGGTACGCCAAGTGCAGAATTTGCAAGCTTGTTCCCAAGATACGCCTACAACGGGATATTCGTCATAGATGGGGCTCTGGAAATAATAATCTACTAAACCCTCACGCCATGCCAGACGATCACGCCAAGCATTGGTATCAGGATAGATGTCTCTTACACGTTCGGGATACTCTTCGCCGTAGGCACGCTGCATCCAATAAACGAACTCGCGATAGTAACGGTTGGGAACCTCGGTTTCGTCCATATAGAAAGAAGAAACCGTAACGGTATGAGGCTTGTTGTCCCAACGATAGCGGGCATCGTCGGCCACACGACCCATGGTGAAAGCACCACCTTCAATGAACACCAATCCAGGACCTGTAACCTGTTCGTTGTATTCTGATACCTCAAATCCGCCCCACTCTGGGTCGTTCAAATACCAACCCGTAGTTGCGGACTGTTGACTTTTGCCGCAAGAGGCGAAAACCAGTGCTACGCCTAGCACAAACAATGTCGATTTAGAAATCTTCATAATCGTAGATAATGATTGATTTATTTCTTTTACGTTAATATCAAAAAAAAGTTTCACTTTTAGAAGGACGGGCAACGTACTGCCTTGATTTTCTTCTTGGCCTCAGGAATGGGGAGCAATACGCCAAGGGTGACTTCGTGCGCACCCGCTGTGTTGTTGGCGAGTTCCGAAACGGTGATATCATAGCTGTAGCCGACCTTGAAATAGTCCTGCTGGACGCCCAACATGAAGATGAGAGCGTCGGAATTTTCCAAGCCGTTACGATACCATACGCCCACCAAGAAAGGCATCCAGTCGAGGTAGAGGCCATAGTTGAAATAGTGGAAGCCGCCTTGATACTGATAAATAAAGTTGGGTGAAAGCACCGGTGTACCCAAACCAAGAGCAGAGGTGCGACGGCGTTCCTCGGAAAGGTTGATCAATCCACCCGCATTGAAAGTGACTTTCATAGGCAACAGATCTTCGCCATAGAAAGCCTGGTTAGGCTGCGTGAAATGAGCAACAGCGGCACCTACATACCAAGCGTGTCCGTATGCCAAAACGCCCGCGCTGAAGTCGGCCAGCCATTTGCTGGTCTCGTCAGGCATCTGAGCGCTGGTGAGGTTCACAAAACCATTGGAAGGATCAATCTGGTCGGGGAAACGCATCGTATTGGGATCCCAATTCAAGCTGTAGTTGGCCAAGGAAGCCTCCAAAGCGGCATTGATGAACACCTCTTTGCCCACTTGGAACCTAAACGAATACATCACACCCAACTGTGAGGTGGACAACATTCCATGGTCGCCTTGACGGTCGGTTAGAATGATAGCACCGATACCACCGTGCAACTTGGGAATATATTGGTCATACGAAGCGGAAACCGTGCTATAAGCGCTCACCAACGAAGGCCATTGGCAGCGATATGTCAACGAAAAACGAGGTGCAACCTTCGAACCAGCAAAAGCCGGGTTATAGTACAACGGATTGGCATAGAACTGAGAGAATCCAATATCTCCCTGCTGTGCGTTGGCACTACCTGCTATTAGCAAGAAGCCTATCATCAATATTGCTTGTGTCAGCCGTTTCTTCATAGTTTTTAGTAGATATAATATGCCTAAAATTGATTGGCAATATTACGATTTTTTACGCAAAAAAACGAGTTTTCGTATAAAAATATTCATATATGCATATTAATCAACATTTTATTTTTTCATCAAAATGACGCAAAAATGATTTTTTTCGGGTTTTCGACCTCAAAAAAATTAAAAATTCACTCTTTTCCATCAAAAAACTTTTTGCAATTCCGAAGACTTTTCTTGAGTGAAACGAACAGCCCAAAGACAGCCATCAATCAAGGACGAACCTGGTCGCATTGGGGGCGCAGACTTGCCTTGGGAAATTTGCGTATAGAAATTTTGACCTTCCCACAGGCGCTGGCCTTTCTTCTCGATACTTCTTTCTGCCAAGAGAACGTGAAGAAAGTCCGGTGGACTTTCGATAGCGCAGCGGAGAACAAAATGCGGTGGTT